>DATHSW010000394.1:0-13971 GCA_035463855.1 Candidatus Deferrimicrobiaceae bacterium
CGGCTTCTGGAAGGCCTACCGGCGGTACATGGAGGCCTGAGCGTGCTGGCCGAGCGCGTCGCGCAGCTCAACGCGGAGTACGCGCGGGCCATCGACGACGACCGGCTGGAGAGCTGGCCGGACTTCTTCACCGATCCCTGCCTCTACAAGATCACCTCGGCCGACAACTACCGCCGGGGCCTGCCCGCCGGGCTCGTCTACGCCGACTCCCGCGGCATGCTGAAGGACCGCGTCACCGCCCTGCGCGAGGCCAATATCTACGAGCGGCAGGCCTACCGGCACCTGGTCGGCCTCCCCGCGATCACCCCCGACGGCGACGCGATCCACGCAGAGACGCCGTTCCTCGTCGTGCGCGTGATGCGCGACGGCACCATGGACCTCTTCGCCACCGGCCGCTACATCGACACGATGGTGGACGAGCTGGGCGCGCTCCGTTTCCGCGAGCGCCTCGTCGTCTGCGACAGCAGCCGCATCGACACCCTGCTCGCGATTCCCCTCTAGCCTGGCGTGCTCATGAACGGACAACGCGTGAGGCGGACGGGTCCTGTCGCCGCGGGCACCGTCGAGCTTCTTCACGAATAGCCACCCCGGTCGACCCCGAGGAGCCCACATGTCTGCTTCCCTCCGTTCGTTGATGCAAGGTCCGTTGCCGGTGACCGCGCCGCTCGTGCTGAATCCGCTGATGGCGCGGATGGTGGAGGCGGCCGGGTTCCCGGCGGGCTATCTGGGGGGCGGGGCCACCGGGTATCAGAAGGTGGCGCTCGAGGCGAATCTCAACCTGAGCGAGATGTGCCAGGCCGCGCTCGACATCGGCGCGGTCTCGCGGCTGCCCCTGATCCTGGACGGGGCCTGCGGCTACGGCGATCCGATGCACATGCACCGCACGATCGGCATGAGCGAGGCGGCCGGCTTCGCGGCCATCGAGATCGAGGACCAGCTCGTGCCGAAGCGGGCCCATCACCACGTCGGGATCGAGCACATGATCCCGGTGGAGCTGATGGCGGCCAAGGTGGCGACCGCGGTGGCGGCGCGGCGCAACCCGGACTTCCTCATCATCGGGCGCACCAATGCGGTGCGCGCCTCGACCATGGACGACGCGCTCCGGCGCGCCGAGGCCTACCGCAAGGCGGGCGCCGACGTGCTGCTGCTCTCGATGGCGCACACGCCCGAGCAGCTCCGGCTCATCGGCGAGCGCCTCGGCGGCCCGCTCATGTACCTCTCGGGACGTGGCGGGCTCGCCGGCCTCGGCATGACGCTGGCGGATCTGGGCGCGCTCGGCTTCCGCATCGTGGCGGACCCGTCCACGCCGCTGCTCGCCGCGTTCGCGGCATGGAAGAAGGTCTACGCCGATCTCGCGGCCGGCTTCGGCGCGGGCCAGCCGCGCGGCGACTGGGGCCCGCTCGAGCACGACATGCTGGCCGTCATCGAGCTCGAGAAACTGCTCGCGGTGGAACGCGCGACCGTCGAAAAGAGGTAAAAGAAAAGAGCTTCAGAAACAGCTAGTTACGGACATTCGCATGGACCTATGCACAGACCTATCCACACTTGTGGATAGATCATTTGGCCCATTCGACTGCGGCTTAGCCCTTCGCCAGCTTCTCGACCTGTCGCCGGGAGAGGCCCGCCAGCCGCGACAGCAGCGCGTTGACCTTTCGTTCCGACACCTGGTCCGCGAGGATGAGCTTCTTCGACTTCGTGCGGGTCGCGAGAAACGCGACCCAGTCATCGAGATCCGGCGTGCCGCGCCACGCGATGGTCAGCCCGCTCTGCCGGAGGCGTCTCCGGCCTTCGACCTTCGCGAGAGGTTTGCGACTGGCCTGCATCATCGAGGAGCCTAGTGAAGTCGGTGGTGATGTGTCAAGCCGATGACGAAGAAAGTTTTGTGAATAGCTGTGGATAAACTTCTATCATCCTGACTTCAAGGAGGAGACCCCATGCGACTCCAGGGCAAAGTGGCCATCGTCACCGGCGCCGCGCACGGAATGGGCGAGAGCGAGGCGGTGCTCTTCGCGCGTGAGGGCGCGAGCGTGATCGTGGCCGACGTGGACCCCGACGGCCAGAAGGTCGCCGCCAATATCGTGGGCGCGGGAGGCAAGGCGCGGTTCGTCAAGCTCGACGTGGCGAGCGAGGCGGACTGGGAAGCCGCGATCAAGGCCACGGTGGCCGCGTACGGGCGGCTCGACATCCTGGTCAACAACGCGGGGATCAGCGGCACCCACGATCCCGACACCCACAGCACCGCCGCATGGGACCGGCTCATGAACATCAACGCCAAGGGCGTCTTCCTCGGCATGAAGCACGCGGCGCCGGTCATGCGGCAGGGCGGCGGCGGGTCCATCGTGAACATCTCGTCGATCTCCGGCTTCGTGGGACAGGACAAGATCCACATGGGCTACAACGCCTCCAAGGGCGCCGTGCGGATCATGACCAAGTCTGCTGCCGTGCAGTACGGCCGGGACGGCATCCGGGTGAATTCGGTGCACCCGGGCCTCCTGCCCCCGATGCGGACCTCGAAGGGCTCGGCCGATCCCGCGTGGCGGAAGCCCCTGCTGGACGCGGTGCCGCTCCGGCGCGAGGGGCGAATCGAGGAGGTGGCCTACGCGGTCCTGTTCCTGGCCTCCGACGAGGCCTCGTACATCTCCGGGACCGAGCTGGTGGTGGACGGAGGCTTCCTCGCGGTCTGATGGCCACCCGGCGGATCCCCGGCTTCTGCGCGCTCTGCCGCTCGCGCTGCGGCTGCGTCTCGGTCGTGGAAGACGGGCGGCTGATCGCGGTCGAGCCTGACCCCTCCCATCCCACCGGCGCCAACCTCTGCGTGAAGGGCCGCGCGGCCCCCGAGCTGGTGTACGCGGAGGACCGGCTGCTCTACCCGATGCGCCGCACGCGGCCGAAGTCGGACCCGGACGCGGGCTGGGAGCGGATCAGCTGGCCGGAAGCCCTCGACTGGACCGCTTCAAAGATGCGGGAGGTCGCCCGCCGTCACGGGCCCGAGGGCGTGGCCTTCGGCTGCACCACGCCCGCGGGCACCGCGGTCTCCGACGGCTTCCTCTGGATCCTCCGCCTGATCCGCGCCTTCGGCAGCCCGAACCTGGTGTGGGGCGAGGAGCTGTGCGCCTGGCACCGGGACTTCGTGACCCCGTTCACCTTCGGCGTGGACATCGGCACGCCCGACTTCGATCGCGCCGGCTGTCTCCTGCTCTGGGGGCACAACCCGTCCGCGACCTACCTGGCCCAGGCCACCGCCGTCTCCGAGGCGACGGCGCGCGGCGCGGCCCTGGTGGTGGTGGATCCGCGGCGCGCGGGGGCCGCGGCCAAGGCCGATCAGTGGCTGCGCGTGCGCCCGGGCACCGACGGCGCGCTCGCGCTGGGGCTGGCCGCGGTCATGATCGCGGAGGGCTGGTACGATCGCGATTTCATCCGCGACTGGTCGAACGGCTCGTTCCTGGTGCGCGCCGACACCGGCCGCCTCCTCACCGCCGCCGATCTCTCCGCGGTGGGCAGCCCCGCGCACCAGGTCGCGTGGGATCGGGCGGCGGGCCGGCCGGTGGCGTACGACCCGGCCGCCGCCGGCTTCATCGAGGCGATCGGCGATCCGCAGCTCGACGGGAGCGTGCGCTGCATGACGCGCTCCGGTCCCGTGACGTGCGTGCCCGCCTTCGAGACCTACGCCGCGCTCTGCCGCGAGTACCCGCCCGAGCGCGTGGAGGCGATCACCGGCGTGCCGGCCGCGCAGGTCGTCTCGACCGCGCGGCTGCTGTGGGAGCGCCGCCCGGTGTCGTACTTCCACTGGACCGGCCTCGAGCAGCACACCAACGCGAGCCAGACCGTGCGCGCGCTCTCGCTCCTCTACGCGCTCACCGGCTGCTTCGACGCGCCCGGCGGCAACGTGCGCCCGAGCCGCCCGGCGGAGAACGACCTGGCCCCGCTCTCGCTGCTCTCGGAGCGGCAGCGCGCGAAGGCCCTCGGCCTGGCCGCGCATCCGCTCGGGCCCGCGCGCCAGGGCTGGCCCACCGCGGCCGACGCCTACCGCGCCATGCTCCACGGCGCGCCCTACCCGGTGCGCGGCATGGTCGGCTTCGGCACCAACCTGCTGCTGTCCGCGCCCGGCGCGGCCACCGCGCGCGCCGCGCTCACCAGCCTCGACTTCCTGGTCTACGCCGATCTCTTCCTCACCCCCACCGCCGCGCTGGCGGACGTGGTGCTGCCGGTGTCCACCGCGTGGGAGCGCGAGGGCCTGCGCGTGGGCTTCGGCCCCACCCAGGACGGCGAGCGGCACGTCCAGCTCCGCCCGGCGGTGGTGGCGCCGCGGGGCGAGGCGCGCTCGGACATCTGGATCGTCTGCGAGCTGGCCCGGCGCCTGGGGCTCGGCGACCGGTTCTGGAACGGCGACGAGGACGCGGGCCATCGCGTCATGCTGGAGCCCTCCGGCGTCACCCTCGAGCAGCTCCGCGCCAATCCCGGGGGCGTGCGCACCGCGATCGAGCCGCGCTACAAGCGCTACGCGGTCCGCGGCGCCGGCGGCCCGGTCGGCTTCGCCACGCCGAGCCGCCGGGTGGAGATCTTCTCGGCCCAGCTCCAGGCGCACGGGCAGGCGCCGCTGCCCGAGTACGTCGAGCCCGCGGCCAGCCGGGTCAGCCGCCCCGACCTCGCGGAGCGCTTTCCGCTGCACCTCACCACCGCCAAGGTTGTGCAGTTCTGCCACAGCCAGCACCGGAGCCTGCCGCGCCTGCGCCGCCACAGCCCCGACCCGGAGATCGAGCTGCACCCGGCCGCGGCCGAGGCCCGTGGCATCAAGCGCGACGACTGGGTGCTGGTCGAGACGCCGCGGGCCACCATGCGGGCGCGGGCGCGGCTCAATCCGAGCCTGGCCCCCGACGTGGTCTGCTCGCAGTTCGGGTGGTGGCAGCCCTGCGAGCCGATGGGGCTCGGGGGCTATGCGGCGGACGGCCCGGCCAGCGCCAACTACAACAACCTGATCGATCCCGATACCGCCGACCCGATCAGCGGGACGGTCGCGCTGCGGTCCTATCTCTGCCAGGTCCGCCGAGGAGAGCCGTGAGCACCGAGCAAGCCATCGACGCGTTCTGGACGTGCGCCCGGAGCCGCACCGCCCCGCCGGTTGAGTGGATGAACCGCCTGAGCCGGGAGGAGGCCTACCGCGTGCAGCTCGGCGTGCTCGCGCGCCACGTGGCGGCGGGCGAGCGGCAGGCGGGCTGGAAGGTCGGCCTCACCTCGAAGGCGATGCAGATCCAGCAGAAGGTGCACGAGCCGGTGCTGGGCTTCCTGCTGGCGAGCGGGGAGCACCCGAGCGGCACGCGCTTCACCTACGCCGACCTGATCAACCCGGGCTTCGAGAACGAGCTGTGCCTCACGGTGGGCCGGACGCTGCGCGGGCCCGGCGTCACCACCGCCCAGGCCCAGGCCGCGCTCGGCGCGATGGCGCCCGCCTTCGAGATCATCGAGAAGCGCGGCGACTTCGCGGCCGACCTCAACGTGAGCCTGGCCGACAACGCGCAGCAGCGCGCCTACGTGACGGGCGCCGCGGTCCCGGTGCCGCCGGGCTTCGACCTGGCCACGGTGGCCCTGGAGCTGTCCGTGAACGGCGGCGCGCCCGACCGGGCCACCGGCGCCGAGGTCCTCGGCACCCCCGCGGCCTCGATCGCGTGGCTCGCCAACAAGCTCGCCGAGCTCGGCCTGGCTCTCGAGGCCGGCATGAAGGTGATGTCGGGCTCGTTCACCCGCCAGTACCCGCTCAGCCGCGGCGACCGCATCGAGGCCACCTTCACCCCCCTCGGCCCCGTCCGCGCCGAGTTCGTCTAGGGGTCAGGTCTTACATTCCGACATTTTCTAGCGTCTAGGTGAGTCGTGGCGCGCCAAGAATGTCGGAATGTAAGACCTGACCCCAGCTACGCGACGAGGACGATCTTGCCGTGGTGGCCCGCCTCCATCACCGCCTCGTGGCTCCGCGCGGCCTGGGCCAGCGGCAGCTCCTGGGCGATGACCGGGCGCAGCGAGCCGTTGCGCAGCCCCTCGACCAGCGCGGCGTGGATGCCCAGGAGCTGCGCCGGCGTGGCATGGGTGAGCGCCATGCCGAGGATGGCCGCGTCCTTGTTCATGGCCAGGCGCGCGTTGATCTCGGTGTTGCCGCGGTTGCCGATCACCACGATGCGGCCCCGCATCGCGATGGCGCCGAGATCCTTCTGGAGATTCACGTTCGCCAGCATCTCCATGATGACGTCGGGCCCGCGCCCGCCGGTGAGCCGCCCGCACTCCTCGAGATAGCCCGCCGCGGTGTGGTCGAGCGCGTGGTGCGCGCCCTGCTCCACGACGAGGCGCCGCCCCTTCTCGGTTCCCGCGGTGCCGATGACGGTGAGGCCGCGCGCCCGCGCGAGCTGGACCGCGGCGATGCCCACGCCGCCGCTGGCCCCATGGACCAGCACCGTCTCGCCCGCTTCGCCGCGGGCGCGGTTGAAGAGCGCGTGATAGGCGGTCGCGTACGGGATGTTCATGGCCGCGCCCTGCGCGAAGGTGGCGTTGGCGGGCAGCGGATGGACCTGCGCGACCTCGCACACCGAGAGCTCGGCGTAGGCCCCGGTCACCGTGCCGCCCACGTAGACGCGGTCGCCCGGCTTCACCGCGGTCACCCCGGGCCCCACCGCCTCGATGACGCCGGCCGCATCCGCGCCCGGGGTGTAGGGCAGCTTGGGCCCGCGGTTGTCGGTGTTGCTCCGCAGGTACGTGTCCACCGGGTTGATGCCGACGGCGTGGTTGCGCACCAGCACCTGGTTGGGCCCCGGCTGGGGCGTGGGGATCTCCTCGAGCTTCAGGACGGCGGGGCCACCGTACTCCGAGACGCGGATCGCTTTCATGGATGGGCTCCTTTCGGCCCCCGAGCATACCGCACCCATGTATACTCGGGGCCCTCTTCTCGGAAGAGCCCGACGGGCACTGGCGCGCTCGTTTCCCTCTCGAGTCCTCGCTTGCGGTCCCCCCCAGTGAAGGAGACAAACCATGGATCAGTCCACGCAGACGAAGAGCTTACGGCAGCGGTGGGAGGCGGCCCGTCCCACCAAGAAGGGCATGCTGTGGGCCTGTGTCGCCTCGGCGGTCCTCACGATGATCCTGGGCTTCACCTGGGGCGGATGGGTGATGGGGAGCACCGCGCGGACCATGGCGGAAGCGGCCGGAGGCAACGCGGTCGTGACGCGGCTGGCCCCGATCTGCGTCGTCCAGTTCAAGCAGGACGCCAAGAGCGGCCAGAAGCTCAAGGAGCTGACGGACGCCAGCGCGTGGGACCGGAGCGACTACGTCAAGAAACAGGGCTGGGCCACGATGCCCGGTGAGCAGGAAGCCGACACCCAGGTCGCGTCGGAGTGCGCCAAGCTCCTCGTGCCGAACGGCCGCTAGCGGCGGGTCGGCGCGGAGCGCGACCCGGGCCCGCCCGCTTCAGGGCGCCGGCGGGTCCGGGGTCCCCATCCAGAACGGCGAGGTCTTGCCGATCCGCTCGAGATACGCTCGGCGCTCGGCGGCGCGGCGTGGATACCACGCGGAGAGATAGTCGCCGTCCAGCATGTGCCGGCGGCTCTCGGTGCCGAAGAAGCCGGCCAGCTCCGTCAGCGTGATGAAGCCTTCCTCGGATCGGGGCCCGAACTGGCTCCAGCGCCGCGCATGCTCTTCCGACCGGAAGAGGTTCATGCCGGTTCAGAGGTAGTACGATCGTCCGCGCGACGGTCCGAACCCGAAGGCGAGATGGCCGACGACGCCGGGCGGATCCACCCACGTGATGCGCCCGTCGCGCATCTCCACCGTGACCGGGTCGCCGCAGTCGAGGCACGGCGCGTCCACCCGGATGGTCTCGCCCGGGAAGAGCCACGTCGCCGAGGTGGCCTCGAACCCGCACTGGGCAAACCAGCGCTGCTCGCCGCGGACCGTGATCCGGTACTGGGTGGGCAGGTTGTTCAGCGGCGGGAACGAGGCGACGTAGTCGGTCTCGGGATGGAGCCAGCCGATGGGATAGGCCTGCATGACGTCTCGGAGCAGGCCACGGCCCTCCTCGGCGGGCAGCCCGAGCGCGCGCGCCAGCTCCGCGTAGTGGGGCGCGCGGCCGGTGTCCACCAGACTTCGCATGATGCGCTGGAACGCTTGATCCATCAGTCGCGTATCGGCCATGGTCTCTCCCCTCACCCTGCCCTCTCCCCGGCGGGGAGAGGGGGAAGGTCCGGCAGCACCGCGATCGCCGAGATCTCGATGAGCGCGCCCTCGCGCAGGAGCCCGGCCACGATGACGCCGGTGGCGGTCGGGAAGCGCCCCTGGAAGAGCGCGCGGCGCACCTCGGCGGTCTTGCCGTAGCTCGCGGTGGTGGTGACGTACTCGGTCGTCTGGACGATGTGCTCGAAGCCGCCGCCCGCCGCGACCAGCAGCCGCCCCATCTTCTCGAAGATGTAGCGGGTCTGGGCGACGATGTCGCCCGGGCCGACGATCTTCCCGCTCTCGTCTCCCGCGGTCATGCCCGAGATGAAGAGCAGGTTGCCCGCGCGGACGGCGGGCGAGAAGGTGTAGCGCGCGGGCCAGGGGCCCGGGCCCGTGATCACCTCGAAGGCGGCCATGCGTATCTCCTCGGGCGCGGGGCGGCGGTCACCGCCGGCGCAGCAGGAACCGCTGGATCTTGCCGGTCTCGGTCTTCGGGAGCTGGTCCACGAACTCGACCTCGCGCGGGTACTGGTGCCGGCCCAGTTGCCGCTTCACCACGTCCGCGATCTCGGTCTCGAGCCCGCCCCGCGCCGCCCGGCCCGGCTTGAGGACGACGTAGGCCTTGACGATCTGCCCCCGCAGCGCGTCGGGCTTGCCCACCACCGCGGCCTCGGCCACCGCCGGGTGCTTCAGGATCGCGCTCTCGACCTCGAAGGGCCCGATCCGGTAGCCCGCGCTCTTGATCACGTCGTCGGCGCGGCCCTCGAACCAGAAGTACCCCTCCCCGTCGCGCCGGGCCAGGTCCCCGCAGGTCAGCCACTCCCCGCGGTACATCTCGCGGTCCCGGTCCTCGTCGTTCCAGTAGCCGAGCGAGTAGTAGCCCTCCGGGTGCGGCTTCATCCCGACGTGGCCGACCACGTCCGGGCCGACCTCGTGCCCGGCGTCGTCCACCACCGCCATCGTGCAGCCCGGCAGCGGCAGGCCCATCGAGCCCGGCTTGACCGGCATCTCGATGGTGGCGAAGTTGCCGATCGGGAGACCGAGCTCGCTCGAGCCGTACTGGTCCCGGACGGTGACGCCCCAGTGCTCGCGGAAGAAGCGGACCACCTCCGCGTTCAGGGGCTCGCCGCAGCTGCTCGCGCTGCGCACGCGCAAGTGCCCGTCCCCGGCCGCGGCGGCGCCCTGCGCCATCACGCCGCGCAGCAGCGTCGGGGTGGTCGCGAGGTTGGTCACGCCCAGCTCGCGCAGCCGCGCCAGGCAGAACTCGGGCGTCGGCGCGGCCTCGTGCGAGACGACCGGCACCCCCAGGGCGAGCGCGCCCATGTAGCAGACCAGCCCGTAGCCCCACCCGGGATCGCCGGTCGGCCAGAAGACGTCGTCAGGCCGGAGATCGGCGCCGTGGACGAGATGGGGATGGATCGCGACGAGGAAGTTCGCGGCGATCTTCACGCCCTTGGGGAGACCGGTCGAGCCCGAGGTGTAGAGGAGCACCGCCGGCTCGTCGCGCCGGCCGGCGGCCGGCGCGGTCGTCTCCGGCTGCCCGTCCATGGCCCGCCAGAAGTCCACGTCGCCCGAAACGCCGCCGGCCTCGCCGGCCACCGTGATGATGGTGACCCCGTCCGGGAGCGGCTCGGGAAGCCGCGCGCGATGCTCCCACTGGGTGCAGAGCGCCCGGGTTCCGCTGTGGCGCACCCGGAAATCGATGGCGTCGGGCCCGAAGCCCGTGAAGATCGGGACGTACACCGCGCCGGCCTTCCACGTCCCGATCATCGCGATCAGCATCTCGGGGATGCGGGGCAGGAACCCCGCGACCCGGTCGCCGCGACCGATCCCCCGAGCGCGCAGCACGTGGGCGAAGCGGCCGGTCAGGCGGGCGAGCTCGTCGAACGTGTAGGTCCGCGTCTCCCCGCGCTTGCCGAACCAGCGCAGGGCGGGCCGCCCCGCGCCCGCATGGCGGTCCACGATGGCGCGCCCCAGATTCACCGGCTCGCCCGCGACGAAGCCCATGGCCCGGGCGCTCTCCTCCCAGCGGAAAGCCTGGCACGCGTCGCGATGGGTCGGGCGGCTCATGATGGCCGGTGGCGGCCTCCGAGCATACCGCACTTGCGCGAAGGCGGCGGACGGGATACACCAGTCTCCGCCGGCACCCCGAGACCAGGAGATCGCCATGAGCGAGACCGCGACGAGACAGGCCGAGACGCTGCTGATGGAGAAGGACGGCCCGATCGGCTGGATCACCTTCAACCAGCCGCAGAAGCGCAACGCGGTGAGCCAGGAGATGTGGCAGCGCATGCCCGAGTACGTGCGCGACCTGTCCAGCGACCCCGCCATCCGGGTGGTCATCCTGCGGGGGGCGGGCGACGCCGCGTTCGTGGCCGGCGCCGACATCTCGCAGTTCAAGGACCGGCGGCGCAACGCGGCCGACGAGGAGGAGTACCGGCGCATCTCGGCGGCCGGATCGGAGTCGCTCGCCACCCTCGGTAAGCCGCTGCTCGCCATGATCCACGGCTTCTGTATCGGCGGGGGGGTCAGCATCGCGATCACCTGCGACCTGCGCATCGCGGCCGACGACGCCCGCTTCGGCATCCCCGCCGCCCGCCTGGGCCTGGGCTACCACTACCGCGGCATGGAAAAGCTGATGGGCCTGATCGGCCCCGCCTTCACCAAGGAGCTGTTCTTCACCGCCCGCACCGACTTCAGCGCCCAGGACGCGCTGCGCATGGGGCTGGTGAACCAGGTGGTGCCGAAGGCGGAGCTGGAGCGCTTCACGCGGGACTACGCGCTGATGATGTCGCGCAATGCCCCGCTCACCCTGCGCTCGGCCAAGGCCAGCGTGGACCAGCTCCTGCGCCCGGCCGCCGATCGCGACCTGGCCCTGCTCGACCGGCTGATCGCCGAGTGCTTCAACAGCCAGGACTACCAGGAAGGCGTCCGGGCCTTCTCGGAGAAGCGCCGGCCCCAGTTCCAGGGCCGCTGACCGGGATCGCGCGATGCACGTCGAAGCGAAGCTCGAGAAGCTCGGGCTGCCCCTGCCCGATCTCGATCAGCTCTACCGCGGCAACGCCTCGGGCGCGCGCTTCATCTCGCACCTGGCCGTCAACAACATGCTCTACCTCTCCGGCACCACCCCGGTGCGGGACGGCCGGCCCTACCTCCCCGGGACCGTCGGCGGCGACCTCTCGATCGAGCAGGGCTACGAGGCCGCGCGCCACGCGGCGCTCAGCAGCCTCGCCGCCATCAAGTACGCGCTCGGCGATCTGGATCGGGTGCAGCAGGCGGTGCAGCTCATCGGCTTCGTGAACTCGGCGCCCGGCTTCGGCCAGCAGCCGCGCGTGATCAACGGGGCCACCGATCTGCTGGTCGAGCTCTACGGCGATCGGGGCAAGCCCACCCGCGCGGCCATCGGCTGCCAGGGCCTCGCCATCAACCATTCGGTGGAGATCGTGCTGACCGTGCTGTTCACCGGCGACGGGACCCGCCCGCCCCTCGCCCGCGACCACTACGTCCAGTAGCGTGACGCGCCCCGCGAGCCGCACCCTCCCCGACCTGCTCGACGAGCTGGCCGCTCGCCAGCCGAGCCACGAGCTGATCGTGGGCGGCGCGGAGCGCCTGACCTACGCGGAGACGCGCCGCCGGGCGCGGCAGCTCGCCCGGGGGCTGCGCCGCCTCGGCGTCACCGCGGGCGACCGGGTCGCGCTGGTCATGACCAACCGGCCGGAGTGGCTGCTGGTCGACTTCGCGGTGACGATGCTGGGCGCCACCCTGGTGCCGATCAGCACGTGGTCGCGGCCGCGGGAGCTCGAGTACGTGCTGGCCCACTGCGGCGTCGGCACCCTGATCACGCTCCCGCGCCTGGGCGCCCAGCGCTTCCTCGACGCGGTGGGCGAGATGGGCGGCCCGGGCTCGGCCCGCCTGCCCGACCTGCGCCGCGTGGTGGTCGCGGGCGACGAGCGCCCCGCGGGGGTGACCGCCCTGGACGAGCTGGGGGACCTGGGCCGGGACGTGCCGGACGCGGAGATCGACGCGGCGCAGCGGGCGGTGACGCCGGAGGACGTGGCCTGCATCCTCTATACCTCCGGCACCACCTCGACGCCCAAGGGCGTGCAGCTCCGCCACGGCGGGCTCATCGAGAACATGTGGAATATCGGCGAGCGGCAGCACCTGACGCCGGCCGACCGCATGTGGATGGGCATCTCGCTGTTCTGGAGCTTCGGCTGCGCCAACGCGCTCGTGGCGGTGATGAGCCACGGCGGGACGCTGGTGCTGCAGGAGCAGCTCGACGCCGGAGAGGCCCTCGCCCTGATCGAGCGCGAGCGCTGCACGGTGTACTACGGCACGCCCAACATCGCGCTGGCGCTCACCGAGCATCCCGACCGGCCGCGGCGCGATCTCTCCTCGCTGCGCACCGGCGCGGCCATCGGCCCGCCCGCGGCCATGCAGATGGTGATGGACCTGGGCGCGCGGGAGATCTGCAACGTCTACGGGCTCACCGAGTGCTACGGCAACTGCACGGTCACCGACGCCCACGATCCCGCGGAGGTGCGGCGGACCACGGTGGGCTATCCCCTGCCCGGCATGGAGCTGCGCGTGGTGGACCGCGAGAGCCGGCGGCCGCTGCCCCCGGGCGAGACCGGCGAGATCCTGGTCCGCGGGCTGCTCACGCCCGGCTACTACCGCGATCCCGAGAAGAACGCGGCGTCCTTCGACGGAGACGGCTTCCTGCTCACCGGGGACCTGGGCTTCATCGGCGACGACGGGCGGCTGCGCTTCCGCGGGCGGATCAAGGAGATGGTCAAGACCGGCGGCATCAACGTGGCGCCGCTCGAGGTCGAGGAGGTGCTGCTGGGGCACCCCACCGTCGAGCAGGCCTACGTCGTCGGGCTACCGGATCCCCGAAAGGAGGAGATCCTGGTCGCGGTGGTGGTGTCGAAGCCGGGCCGCGCCGCCGACCCCGCGGCGCTTCGCGCCCTCTGCCGCGACGCCCTCGCCGCCTACAAGGTCCCGCACGAGATTCACGTCATGCGGCGCGAAGACCTCCCGGTCACCAGCACCGGCAAGGTCCAGAAGTTCCGCCTGGCCGAACACCTGGCCGCCACCCGCGCCTAATGCCAGGCCGGGGGTCAGGTCTTGCATTACGACATTCAGTAGACCGCCCGCCTCGCGCGCGCCGATGCCTCTCGAAATGTCGGAATGTAAGACCTGACCCCGAATTACCGTAGCTTGGCGGCGGCGAGGCGGGGGAAGACGACGTCGCGGAAGGCGGCGATCTCGCGCGCGGGCGGCGTGAAGGTCTCGAGCGGCATCAGGTAGAGGTTCTGCACGCCGAGCTTGGTCAGCTCGGCGATGCGCGCCGCGCAGTCCTCCGCGGTGCCGATCAGCCCCATCGCCTCGCAGAGCTGGGCCACCACCTCGTCCGGCACGAAGGCGGTGGCGGCGATGGCCGCCTCCCAGTCGTGGGCGTGGGAGAGGTCGGGGTAGATCTTCCACACCGCGTCCGGGATCGTCAGCGGCGGGAGCTTCAGTCCCGCGGGCTCGAGCCAGTAGCCGCCCCAGCGCAGGATGCCCCAGTGCACCGAGGTCGGCCGCGCCTGGCGCAGGGCCTCCGCGGTGGTCGGCAGGGCCGCGGTGCGTACTGCCCAGATGACCTCGAGGTCCTCGACCTTCCGCCCCGCGCGCCGGGCGCCGCGCTCGAGGAGCTCGAGCGCGCGCTGCACGATGCCGCGATTGCTGCCCACCAGCAGCAGCACGCCGTCGGCCACCTCGCCCGCGACCTCGATGGCC
>DATHSW010000395.1:0-64152 GCA_035463855.1 Candidatus Deferrimicrobiaceae bacterium
GGCGCCCTCGTCGGCGTCCTCCTGTCCGTGCTGCCGGAGATGTTCCCGAAGCGCCGGCACCTCTTCCCGTCACCGGCGGGGTTCGGCCTGGCGTGGACCTTCCACTGGCACTACGGGCTGCTCTTCTGCCTCGGTGGCGCGCTCGGCGCGTGGGCGGAGAGGAAGTATCCCCGGTGGTCGGAGGAGCTCACCTTCCCGGTGGCCTCGGGCTGGATCGCCGGGGAGAGCCTCATGGGCGTACTGCTCGTGATGTGGCAGAACGGGCCCGAGCTCGCGCGGAAGCTGTTCGGCTACTGAGGACGCTCACCGCCGCTCCGCTTCCGCCGCCGCGACCGCCTCGAGGCCGCGCACGATCGCGTCCGGATTGAGCGAGATGCTGGTGATGCCCCTCCCCACGAGGAACCGGACCATGTCGGGATAGTCACTCGGCGCCTGGCCGCAGATCCCGACCTTGCGTCCCGCGCGGCGCGCTCCGTCGATGATCATGCCGATCATGCTGAGGACCGCCGGATTGCGCTCGTCGAACTCGGGCGCGACCAGCTCAGAGTCCCGGTCCACGCCCAGCACGAGCTGGGTGAGATCGTTGGAGCCGATCGAGAACCCGTCGAAGAGGGCCGCGAACTCGTCGGCCAGGATCGCGTTGGAAGGAATCTCCGCCATCACGTAGACCTCGAGGCCGTTCGCGCCGCGCGCGAGGCCGTTGGCCGCGAGGAGATCGAGCACCCGCCGACCCTCGACCGGGGTCCGGCAGAACGGGATCATCAGCTTCACGTTGGTGAGGCCCATCTGCTCGCGGACGCGGCGCAGGGCCCGGCACTCGAGATCGAACGCATCCCGGTAGCGCGGGTGCGCGTACCGGAACGCGCCCCGGAACCCCAGCATGGGATTGCCTTCCTCGGGCTCGAAGTCCCGACCGCCCACGAGCCCCGCGTACTCGCTGGACTTGAAGTCCGAGAGCCGGACGATCACGTCCTTGGGGTGGAAGGCGGCCGCGATCACCGCCACGCCCTCGGCCAGGCGCTCGACGAAGTACTCCCCGCGGTCCGCGTACCCCGCCGTCAGCGTGTCGATCTGGGCCCTCACGGCCGCGTCGCGGACCCGGTCCGGGTGGAGCAGCGCGAGCGGATGCACGCGCACGAAGCTCGCGATGATGAACTCGATGCGGGCCAGGCCCACCCCGTCGTTCGGGAGCGCGGCCAGGCGGAAGGCCTCGCCCGGATTGCCGACGTTGAGCATCACCTTGGTCTCGGTCCGGGGCATCGCGGCCAGGTCCACCTGCCGGCGCTCGAAGGCCAGCGCGCCCCGGTAGACCGAGCCGGTCTCCCCTTCGGCGCAGGACACGGTCACCACCTGGCCGTCGCCCAGCACTTCCGTCCCGTTGCCGGTACCGACCACGCACGGCACCCCGAGCTCCCGGCTGACGATGGCGGCGTGGCAGGTGCGGCCTCCGCGATCGGTCACGATCGCCGCCGCGCGCTTCATGATCGGCTCCCAGTCCGGGTCCGTCATCGAGGCGACCAGCACCTCGCCGGCCCGGAAGACCTCCAGGTCGCGCGGGTCCCGTAGCCGCCGCGTCGGCCCGACTCCGATCCGCTGGCCGATGGCCGCGCCGGTGACGAGCCGCTCGCGCCCGACGCCCGACGGCAGCGAGAAGATCTCGAGGTGCGACCGCCGCGCCGCGCGATGGACCGTCTCGGGCCGCGCCTGCAGGATGTAGAGCCGGCCGTCGTCGGCGTCTTTCGCCCACTCGATGTCCATCGGCATCGCGTGGCCGGCCTTGCGCGAGTAGTGCGCCTCGATCGCGATCGCGAAGCGGCCCAGCTCCAGCGCCTCCGCGTCGCCGAGACTGGCGGAGCGCTGGGCCTCCGCCGGCACCGGAGCCCGCTCGGTCTGCCCGCCCGCTCCCATGACGAGCTTCCACGTCTTCCGGACGATCTTCCGCTTCAGGAGGGCTTGATGGCCAGCCCGCAGCGTCGGCTTGAAGATCCAGAACTCGTCGGGATCGAGCTGGCCCTGCACGACCGCCTCGCCCAGCCCGAAGGCGGCATTGACGAGGACCACATCGGGAAACCCGCTGTCGGGATCCAGGGTGAACAGGACGCCCGAGCTGGCCCGGTCGGACGCGACCATCTTCTGGACCGCGATGGACAGGGCCACGCTCAGGTGATCGAAGCCGTTCTGGATGCGGTACACGATGGCGCGGTCGGTGAAGATGGAGGCGAAGCAGCGCCGGCAGGCGGTCAGCAGCGCCGCCTCGCCCCGGACGCCCAGGTAGCTCTCGTGCTGGCCGGCGAAGCTCGCCTGGGGAAGATCCTCCGCGGTGGCGCTCGAGCGGACCGCCACCTCCGGCTGCTCGGATCCATACTCGCGCGCGAGCCGCCGGTAGGCCGAGACGATTCCCTCTTCGAGCTCGGGCGGGAGCGGAGCTGATTCGACGAGCTCGCGGAGCCGGGCGCCCGCGACGGCCAGCGCCGCCACGTCCTCACCCGTGACCCCCTTCAAGATGGTGGCGAGCCGATCTCGCAATCCGTTGCCGTCGAGGAGGGTCCGATAGGCGGCCGCGGTGATCGCGAACCCGTTGGGGACGCGCACCCCGGCCGCGCCCAGCTCGCCGTACAGCTCGCCGAGCGAGGCGGTCTTGCCCCCGACCCGCGGGACGTCCGCGAGCCGGATCTCCCGGAACCACTTGATGAAGGGCGTCCCGGAGGTCCGTTCACTCATAGCGGAGCGCCTCGATCGGCTTGAGCCGGGACGCCTTCCGGGCCGGGTAGTAGCCGAAGAAGACCCCGACGGCGGCGGCGAAGAGGAAGGCGGGCAGGACGGCGGACCACGAGACCAGCACGCTCCACTGGAAGAGGTAGCCGAGCGCGTAGGACGCGACGACCCCGACTCCGATGCCGATCAAGCCTCCCGCCAGCGAGACGACCACGGCCTCGATCAGGAACTGGCCCAGGATGTCCCGACGCCGCGCCCCCACCGCCCGGCGCAGGCCGATCTCCCGGGTCCGCTCCGTCACCGAGACCAGCATGATGTTCATGATGCCGATGCCCCCCACCACCAGCGACACCGCGGCCACCGCCGCCAGGAGCAGGCTGAGCACCCGGGAGGCCGCTTCCTGGCTGGCCAGGATCTCGGCCAGGTTCCGGATGGTGAAGTCGTCTTCCTCGTTCGGCTGGAGGCGGTGCCGCTGGCGGAGCAGGTCGCGGATCTGCGACTCGGCTTCCGTCATGCGGCCGGCCTCCGTGACCTTGACGAGGATCGAGCCCACCACGCGGGCATTGGCCTGGCTCACCCCGAGGACCCTCTTCTTCGCGGTGGAGAGCGGGACGACCAGCGTGTCGTCCTGGTCGTCCCCCCGAGTGCTCTGCCCCTTCCGCGCCAGGACCCCGACCACGGTGAACGGCACCTGCTTGATCCGGACGATCTGCTCGAGCGGGTCGGTGCCGCCGAAGAGGTTCTCGGCGACGGTCTGCCCCAGCACGACCACCTTGCTCGCCGCGTCCACGTCGTCCCAGGTCAGGAGCCGGCCCGACACCGCGCCCCAGTCGCGGGCCTGGAAGTACTCGGGGGTCACGGCCTGCAGCGCGGTCGCCCAGTTGCTGCTCCCGAACACGACCTGGACGCCGCCGCGCATCACCGGCGCGGCGACCTGCACGCTCGGCACGTCGCGCTGGATCGCCCAGGCGTCGTCCTCCGTGATCGTGAGCTGGCTGCCCGCGCCGAGCCGGACCCCCCCGGAGGTGATGGAGCCCGACAGCACCATGATCAGGTTCGATCCCAGGCTGCGGATCTGCTCGGCGACCCGCGCCTGCGCGCCGGCCCCGAGGGCCATCATCGTGACCACCGCCCCCACCCCGATGATCACCCCGAGGGCGGTGAGCGCCGTCCGGAGCCGGTTCGTCTGGAGCGCGCCCGCCGCCATCTGGACCGTGGCCGCGGCTTTCATGCCGCCCGGGCCTCCCGGCGGTCCCGCACCGGCTCGTCGCCCACCAGCATCCCGTCACGGAAGCTCAGAACGCGCTGCGCGTATTGCGCGATGTCCGGCTCGTGCGTCACCAGCACGATGGTCAGCCCGGTCCGGTGAAGCCCCTGGACGACGGCCATGATCTCGCCGCTGGTCCGCGTGTCGAGGTTGCCGGTCGGCTCATCGGCCAGGAACAGGATCGGATCGTTGACGAGCGCGCGCGCGATGGCCACCCGCTGCTGCTCGCCTCCCGACAGCTGCGCGGGACGGTGCGCGGCCCGCCCCTCGAGCCCCACCGCCTCGAGCTTGCGCTGCGCCCGTTCGCGGCGCTCGCGGCCGGAGACGTCGGCGTAGAGCAGCGGCACCTCGACGTTGGCCCGGGCGGTGATCCGCGGCAGCAGGTTGAACTGCTGGAAGACGAACCCGATGCGTCGGTTACGGATCCCCGACAGCTCGTCGTCGTCCAGGCTCGACACGTCGCGGCCTTCCAGCAGGTAGCGGCCCGCCGTCGGCGTGTCGAGGCAGCCCAGGATCGTCATGAACGTGGACTTGCCGGACCCGGACGGTCCCATGACCGCGACCATCTCGCCGGCCGCGATCGAGACCGAGACCCCGCGGAGGGCGTGGACGACGTGGTTCCCGAGCGGATACTCCTTGTGAAGCTCCTGGGCGTCGATCAGAGGGGTAGTCATCAGCGACCAATCCGTGCCCTTCATCCTGATCCCGGTGAACGGTGTAGCTCGCGAGGGCTGCATCACCAGTGCCAGGCGGCAGCTCCATCGATTCAAGAGCTTGCCATCGTTTCCCGGGCCACCGCGGGGGCGCTCCCGCCCCGGTGTGGCCGCGGCGCCCCGCTTCTCCTTGATGGCGTTGCCCTGGCGGAACCGGGCGTCGAACCGGGGGCGTCGGGCGCGCCCGTGTTCCGCCATCTCCGCGGCCGAGCGTACCGCCTGCTATGCCTTCGCGAAGTGCTCCTTGAGGTGAGCGACGAGGCGCTGGAGCTGCTCCTCGTCCGTCTTGCGCATGTATTCCCACAGCTGCCCGCAGCTCGGGCACTGCTTGGCGTCGTTGCGGAACGTGCCGTAACGATGCAGCCCCTTCGAGAGAATCGATGCGGTTTCCATCATGTCGTACGTCGCGTTGTCGAGCATCCTGGAGTTCTCCTTTCGGTCCGGCCGGTTTCGAAGCCCGTCGACACCCCCGGTGGCCAGAGGTGCAGCAAGGTTGTTGCCAGTCGTGAGCGCGCCGCAAGTCGTGAAGTCTGATCGTTCGTGCTTCGCTGAACGCGGGCTGTCGCCGCGCTTCCTGTGGAGCCCCTGCCCCGAGTGGGGCAGGCGCGGGACACGATCGGCCGCCGTCGCGAGCGCGGCCGCGCCACATCTGGCAAGGCATGTTGGCCGCTTCGGCGCATTGTGCGTGCGCGGGCGCCCGGCCGCCGGCTGGTGCGGGACTTGCACGAGAGGCGCCACGAGGGAGGAGTACATGGCCCGAGGGTTCATGGGCAAGATCCTCAACGTTGATCTCTCCACTCGCCGGATATGGAACGAGGCCCTGGACGAATCCCTGTGCCGACGCTTTCTGGGAGGCTACGGGCTCGGCGCGAAGCTCCTCTATGACCGGATTCCACCCGGAGTCGATGGCCTGGGCCCCGACAATCTCCTCGGCTTCTTCACCGGACCGCTGACGGGTACACCCGCGATCGAAGGCAATCGTTTCGTCGTGGTCGCGAAGTCCCCATTGACCGGCACCTGGGGTGACGCCAATTGCGGTGGCACCTTTGGCCCCCATCTGAAGTTCGCCGGCTACGATGGCATCCTGTTCCGGGGCATCGCTGACACACCCGTCTACCTGTTCATCGACGATGGCATGCCGCAGTTGCGCGAGGCCGAGTTCCTGTGGGGCAAGGACACCAACGAGACGGAGGACACGCTCAAGGAAGTCCTCGGCGCGAGCGCCGGTCGCGGTGGCCGGGCGATCGAGATCGCCTCGATCGGACCGGCGGGCGAAAAACAGAGCCTGATCGCGGCCATCATCAACGACAAGGGGCGGGCGGCCGGCCGCTCCGGGCTGGGCGCGGTGATGGGCAGCAAGCGCCTGAAGGCGATCGCGGTGTCGGGCCGTGCCACGGTGCCCCTCTTCGACGCCGACCGGGTCCGGGCCCTGCGGGAGCAGTACCTGAAGCGCCACGACGGGGCCTACGAGCTCTTCGTCAAGTACGGCACCATCGGGATCACCGCCGGTTCGATCCTGAGCGGGGATGCGCCGGTGAAGAACTGGGGCGGGGTTGGCTCCGTGGATTTCCCGCGCGGCGCGGTCGCGTTCGATCCGGACACGGTGATCGCATACCAGGACCGGAAATACGGCTGCTGGCAGTGCACGATGGCGTGCGGCGGACACATGTCGGTCAAGGAGCCGGGGCCGTACCGGGGCGTGGCGCATCACAAGATCGAGTACGAGACGGCCGGGGCCTGGGGAACGATGACGCTCACCGAAGACGTTCCCGCCCTGATCAAGATCAACGAGCTGTGCAATCGCTACGGGCTCGACACGATCGCCGCCGGCTGCACGGCCGCGTTCGCCATCGAATGCTACGAGGCGGGACTCATCACCAGCGCGGATACCGATGGTCTGGAGCTCACCTGGGGCAACGCGGCCGCCCTGGTCGCCCTCGCGGAGAAGATGGGCCGGCGCGAGGGATTCGGCGAGGTGCTGGCGGACGGCGTGAAGCGCGCCGCGGAGCGGATCGGGAGCGGATCAGAAGCCTACGCCATGCACGTGCAGGGCGCAGAGGTTCCCATGCACGACCCGAAGTACCAGCCGGGGCTGGCCACCGCGTACACGATGGACGCCACTCCCGGGCGGCATACCCAGGGCCACGAGGACATGCCCCCCCTCGTGAAGAGCTGGCCGGAGCACGACAAGTACCGCTGGACCGGCAAGGGAGAGCTCCACAAGCAGTGCGTGGAAATGGTCCACGTGGTCAACGCGGCGGGCGTCTGCCTGTTCGCGTACCTCGCGTATGACTGGCAGTTCATGCCCGATTTCTTGAGCGCGGTGACCGGCTGGCCGATCGATACCGCGGAGTGTCATCTCATCGGCGAGCGCATCGCCAATATCCGCCACGCGTTCAACGTGCGCGACGGCCTCAACCCGATCCGCTTCGAGCTGCCGGCGCGCGTGATCGGCGATCCGCCGCAGACCGCGGGCAACGTGCGCGGCATCACCGTGGACGTCAGCACGCAGGTCCGCGAGTACTGCCAGGCCATGGATTGGGACCCGGAGACCGCGCGCCCCAGTGAAGCGCGGCTCCACGCTCTGGAGCTCGACGAGGTCGCGCGAGACCTGTACGCACGGCCCGAGGAGCGTGAGATCGGGCGGCCGGGAACTCGAGACTTCAGGGACGAGCGCGAACGGATGGTCGACACTCAGATCGCAGCTCGCGGCATCCGGGATCCCTGGGTGCTCCACGCCATGCGGACGGTCCCCCGTGAGCGCTTCATCCCGGCCTCGCTCGAGGACTCCGCCTACGACGACGGGCCGTTGCCGATCGGAGAGGGCCAGACGATCTCCCAGCCCTATATCGTGGCGCTGATGACCGAGGCGGTTCAGCCCCGGCCGGGGGACCGTGGCCTCGAGATCGGAACCGGGTCGGGGTATGCCGCGGCGGTGCTCGCCACGATCGTGTCGGACGTCTACACCGTCGAGCGCGTCGGCTCCCTGGCCGATGGCGCTCGACGACACCTGGCGGCGGTCGGCTATCGCAATGTTCACGTGCTCCACGGAGACGGGACCCTCGGCTGGCCGGAGCACGCTCCCTACGACGCCATCATCGTGACGGCCGGCGGTCCCTTCGTGCCCCCGGCGCTGCTCGAGCAGCTCGCCATCGGCGGGCGCCTGGTCATGCCGGTCGGGTCGGTGCTTCGCTTTCAGCGCCTGGTTCGCGTGACCCGTATGGCGGCGGACAGCTACGCCCGCGAAGAACTCGAGGAGGTGGCCTTCGTCCCCCTGATCGGCGAGCAGGGCTGGAGTCCCCCCCGCAAGCGGGCTGGGGAGAGATGAGGATCCGCGCGAGCCGTGCCGTCTCCAACGTCCCGCTCGTCGCGCCTCGAACCGTACGGCCTGCACCGCCCGGAGCTGCGCGCCTGGGTGATGTACGACTGGGCGAACTCGGCGTTCATGACCACGGTGGTCGCGGCCGTCTTCCCGATCTACTTCGCCCGGGTGGCCGCGGCCGCCTTGCCCCCCGCTACCGCGACGTTCCGCTTCGGCCTTGCCACGACCATCGCTCTGGCCATCGTGGCGATCATGGCGCCCGTGTTCGGGGCGATCGCCGACTACGCGGCGTACAAGAAGCGGCTGCTCTTCGCCTTTCAGACGGTCGGCGTCGGCGCGACCGCGGGCATGTGCTTCATCGGCCAGGGCGACTGGCTTCTGGCCCTCGCGCTCTTCATGCTCGGCAACATCGGCGTGTACGGCGCCTTCACCTTCTACGACTCACTGCTTCCTCACATCGCATCGGCATCCGAGATGGACCGCGTCTCCACCGCGGGCTATGCCGTCGGCTATCTGGGCGGCGGCCTGTTGCTCGCCGTGAATCTGGCCTGGATCCAGATGCCCGAGCGCTTCGGTCTGCCCGACGCCCACGCGGGCGCGCGGTTGTCATTCCTGAGCGTCGCCCTCTGGTGGATGGTCTTCTCGCTACCCCTCTTCCTGCGCATCCGGGAGCCGTCCCGCGGGCTCGCCCTCGGCGAGCAGCCCGACCTCAATCCCGTTGCGGCCGGATTCAGCCGCGTCGGCAAGACGCTGGGAGAGCTGCGGACCTACCGGCAGGCGCTTCTGCTGCTGACCGCGTTCCTCATATACAACGACGGGATCAGCACGATCATCCGGATGGCCGCCATCTTCGGCACCGAGATCGGCATCGGGACGGGCCACCTCATCACCGCGCTCCTGCTCGCGCAGGTCGTGGGCATCCCCTGCTCGTTCCTCTTCGCCCGCGTGGCCGGCTGGATGGGCACGAAGGCGGCGATCTTCCTCACCCTGGGCTGTTACACCGGCATCAGCGTACTCGGCTACTTCATGAGCACGGCGGCCCACTTCTACGCGCTGGCGCTCCTCGTGGGGACCGTGCAGGGGGGCAGTCAAGCGCTCAGTCGGTCCCTGTTCGCCACCATGGTGCCGCGTGACCGGTCCTCCGAGTTCTTCGGCTTCTTCGGGGTCTCCGAGAAGTTCGCGGGCATCATCGGTCCTCTCGTCTTCACCGGCACGATCGCGCTCTCCGGCTCCAGCCGTGGCGCCGTGCTGTCGGTCATCGTCTTTTTCATCGCCGGCGCAATCGTGCTGAGCCGAGTCGACGTGGACGAGGGGCAGCGCGTCGCCCGCCGTGCGGACCTGCGACGCGCGCGAGAATGAGCGCGGACGAGAGGCCATGTTCGATCAGAAGCAGCCGGCGGTCGGGAATGAGAGCCGTGGTCGAGAAGAGCCCGTGGTCGTGCGGCGCTTCAGGCCTTCCGACCTCCCGCACATCATGCCCATCGAGAACGCGGCATTTCCGGTCGACGCCTTTCCCGAGTCGGAGTTCAGGAGACTCTCCACCGCCCACCCCGATCAATTTCTCGTGGCCGAGATCGCGGGGGCTGTCGTGGGGTACGTGGCGGGATCCGTCACCGGGGACTGCGGGGAACTCGCATCCGTCGCGGTCGATCAACGGTATAGAGGGCGCGGGATCGCCACGGTACTCATCGGGCGTCTCCTGGACGGATTCCAGCAGATCGGCCTGCGACGATGCGTTCTGCAGGTGCGCACCACGAACCTCCCCGCGATCGACCTCTACAAGCGTCTGCGCTTCCATATCGTCCGCTCGCTCGCGGCATACTACGCGGACGGGAGCGACGCGCTCCTGATGGAAAAGACGCTGTCGGGTTGAGCGCTCATCCACTGCGCCTCCCGGGTCGACGTCAGGCCTACGATGGACGGCCCACCGGCAACAGCGAGAGCGGCTCCTCGTCACGCGCCAGACCCAGGACTCGCTTCACTCGGCCGTCCTCGAAGGCCCCGACGACCACGGCGCCGAGACCGAGCGCGGCGGCTTGAAGGCAGACGTTCTGGGCCGCGTGGCCCACCTCCATGTGCACGTAGCGGATTCCCCGCTCGCCGTACTTCGCGGTCGTACGCTCGTACACCCCACTGAGCGCGATGACCGCCGCGCCGGCCTCCACGCAGTCCTGCCCGAGCGCCGCCGCGCTGAGCTCCCGTCGCCGGTCGCCCTCCCTGGTCAAGACGAGCTCATGCCGGTCGGGTTTGTACCGGTAGATCGCGCTCGGCAGACCGTCCACGTCTCCGATCACCACGTCGACTTCCAGAGGGTAGAGCGCGCCGGCCGACGGGGCGGTCCGGAGGCCTTCAGGACCCGTGACCCCCTGAGCCGCCCAGAGGAGCTGGGCCAGCTCATCCTGAGTCAACGGCTTCCGCGAATACTCCCTGACCGATCTGCGCACTTGCAGCACGCGCTCGAGCGATCGCTCGCTCGACCGCGTGAGCCGCGACAGCCTGACCGGCGTGCTGACCGCGCTCATGCTCGCCCCCTCCGGGCCGCCCCGCCCCGATCGCGGGTCGGGTCGTCGCTCGGCTTCTCCGCGCGAGTGCGCGGTCTTGGGTGCACCGGAACTGTCGCGCCCTCGTGGACCGCGAATTGCCCGCGCCGGGGCTCGGCCAGACGGAGATACTCGGTCGCGCGCATCCGGATCGCGCTGCGATGATCTCCGGCGGGCATCGCGATGTCGCGCTGGTCGACGAGCGCCTCCTCCACGAACGCCGGCATGTCAAAGAGGCGGCCGAAGGGCGGGATCGCGCCCAGCATCGCGTCCTCTTCATCGGCGCTCTCCGGGCGTTCCCACGAACGCCCGGATCACATCGGTGACGGTGAGCATCCCGACCACCCGGCCCGCGTCGGCCACCGGCAGGGCGCCGAGCTTGCGATCGTGCATGATGCGGGCGGCGGCGCGGATGTCGGTGTCGGGGCCCACGGTGATGACGGCCCAGGTCATGATCTCGTTCACTCTCAGACGAGCGAGCGTGCCCGCCAGCTGGCCCGGCTCTTCCTCAAGGCACCGTTCGAGGATTACCAGCCGGAGATCATGATCGGTGAGCATCCCGATGAGCCGGCGGTCGGCGTCGAGCACCGGGAGATGGCGCACCTGCCGCGTCCGCATGATGCTCCAGGCGTCCGCGACGGTGGCGTCGTGTCCGATCGTGACCAGCGAGCCGGCCATCAAGTCAGCGACCCGCATCGCGGCCCCCGGCCCTCATCACGCGGCCGTGGGCCGCACGAGCATCACGGGAACCGTGGCCTTCGCGAAGACCCGCTCGGCCACGCTGCCCAGCGGCGAGGATCTCTGCGACCGGATCGCCGAAGCGCACGACACCCTCCACCGGCACGTCGCCGAAGTGGACCTCAAGCGTACGCAGGTAATCGAGGCCTTCGCTGGTGAGGCTCTCGGTCTCCTGATCCGCGTACACCACGACACGGCCCTCCGCGTTGTGGACGGCCGATGGCTCGGGTGCCACGTGCAGCAGCCGCGCCGTTGCGTGAGCGCCGCGGGCGGTGTCGGCCACGATGGCCGCAACGGCATCCGTGCGAGGTGAACGGTCGACCGCCAGCAGGATCTTTTTGGTCGTCATGATAGCCTCCCGGACACGCTCGACGCGGAGCACTGCCTTTTCTCGTCTTTTGAGCAACCGAAATGCCAAGAATGGGAGTCAATGATTCCACGATGTTCGCGAGCTGGCACGCGGCCCCTGACCGAGGTGCGACGGGGCGGGAAGGCCCCACTGTAGCGGGCCGGCCCCATACCTTCCGGGCACGTCATGGGTCCCGCCTCGGTCGGCGCGGTGAGGCGGTGGCGCGGGCCACGGCCTTCCTCCCTTCCTCGAGCAACAGCATCGCGGGGGGGATCCACAAGAGGAATCCCCACTCCGAGACGCCGAGGGCCGCGAGGCCGAAAGCCTCCGCCAGCGGTGGCGTGATAATGAGCAGCAGCAAGAGGCCGAGCTCGGCCGTGATTCCCACGAAGACGAGTGGGTTCCCGAAGAGGCCGGCGCGGAAGACCGACTCCCGATCGGTGCGGCAGGCGAATACGTTACCGACCTGGGCGGCGACGATACCCGCGAGCGTCATCGTGGTCGCCCTCCGGTAGAGGGCACCGGTGGCCGCCATCGGCATCCCCGGTCGCCAGCCCGTCAGCCAGTAAGTCCAGAAGAAGGCAGCCAGAGCGAAGACGGCTTCGGCGGCCCCGAGGAAACCGTACGCATGCAGCAGGCGTCGGGCCCCGAGCAAGCGCTCGCTGCGGCCACGCGGCGGCTGGTCCATGACGCCCGGCTCGGGCGGCTCGGCCCCGAGCGCCAGCGCGGGCAGCAGGTCGGTACCGAGATCCACGGCCAGGATCTGCATGACCGTGAGCGGCAGCGGGATCCCGAGCAGCACGAACGCCAGGTAGGGCACCAGCTCGGGCACGTTGGAGGCGAAGATGTAGGTGACGAACTTGCCCATGTTGGCGTAGATGGCCCTCCCCTGCCGGACCGCCGAGACGATCGAGGCGAAGTTGTCGTCGGTGATCACCACGACGGCCGCCTCCTTCGCCACCTCGCTGCCCCGCCCTCCCATCGCCACCCCGACGGCGGCGGCCTTGAGAGCCGGGGCGTCGTTCACCCCGTCACCGGTGACGGCCACGACGTGGCCAGCCGCGGCCAGAGCCGACACGAGGGCGAGCTTGTGAGCGGGCGACGTCCTCGCGAAGAGCACGGCGGGCTCGGCGAGCAGTCGCTCCAACAGCTCGGGCGTCAGCCGTTCCAGCTCCTCGCCCGTGACGACTTTCTCGACCGGGAGGCCGACCTGGCGCGCAATGGCCTGCGCGGTGAGACCGTAGTCTCCCGTCACCATGATCACCCGGATACCGGCCCGGTGACACATGGCCACCGCCTCGGCAACCTCGGGACGGGGAGGATCCCAGAGCGCCACCATTCCCAGGAAGGTCAGCTGCTGCTCGACGCGGGAGGCTCCGCCGTCCAGCAGCTCATCGGCAATCGGGCGAGTGGCAACGGCCAGCATCCGAAGGCCTTCCGCGGCGAGACGGTCATGCTCCTGCTCGACGGCGCGGCGGATGGCGTCGGTGAGCAGTTCGGTGCGCCCGCTCCATCGGATCGTCTCGCAGAGAGCGAGCGTCTCCCGGGGCGCACCCTTGACGAAGGCCACCGGGCCGTCGGCGGTCGCGCGGATCAGGGTCATCCGCTTCCGGAACGAGTCGAAGGGGTGCGGGGCCAACAATGGGTGCGCCGTCCTGACCTTCGTGGGGTCCACGCCGGCGCGGGCGGCCGCCACCATCATGGCCACTTCGGTGGGATCGCCGCGCTCGGCGCTCGCCTGGGAGGCCAGCGCGGCGGCCTCGAAGAGCTCCTGCACGCCGTCGGCGCCGCCCGTACCGGGGTCTGCGAGCGCACGCGTCCGCCCCGCCGCCCAGGCGAAGCGGGCCTCCATGCGTCCCTGGGTCAGAGTGCCGGTCTTGTCGGTGCAGATCACGGTGGTGGCGCCCAGCGTTTCGACCGCGGATAGCCGCTTGACGATGCAGGCGCGCCGGGCCATGCCCTGAACGCCGAGCGCAAGGGCGAGGGTCAGCGTCGGCAGCAGGCCCTCGGGCACGTTGGCGACGATCACGCCGAGGGCGAACACCAATCCGTCGCCGACGGAAAGGAGACCGAGCGCCGCACCCAACGCGAAGAAGGCCGCCCCAAAAGAGACCGCCAGCACGGTCACGACCCTCGTTACCCACGCCATCTCGCGCTGTAGCGGGCTCGGCGCCTCCGCCACGGCCTGCGTCAGGTGCGCAATGGCGCCGATCTCCGTCTGCATGCCCGTCGCGCGAGCCACCATGGTCCCGGTGCCGGCCACGACACCCGTGCCCGCGAAGACGAGCTCCTGGCACTCCAGGAAGGGGATCCGCGAGCGCGACTCGCCGGCGGCGGCGAGCTTGAACACCGGATGGGCCTCACCGGTGAGGGCACTCTGGTCCACGCGCAGACCGGCGGCCGAGAGGAGCTGACCGTCGGCCGGAATCTGATCGCCTTCCTCGAGCCGGACGACATCTCCGGGGACGAGCCCCGTCACGATCAGGCGCTCCTCGCGACCGCCGCGCAACACCGTGATCTGCTGGGGCAGCATCGCTTGCAGCGCCTCCACCGCCCGCTCGGCCCGGTACTCCTGAAGGAAGCTGAACACACCGTTGACGACGATGACGCCGAAGATGGCCCAGCCGAGCTGCGGCATTCCGGCGAGGAACGCGCAGGCCCCTCCGATCCAGAGCAGCACCGCGAAGAAGCTCCAGAACTGCTCGAGGAAGCGGGCGACGAGCGGACGCCGCCGGATGCGCTCGAGCCGATTGGACCCGCAGGCGTGGAGGCGAAGCTCAACTTCGTCCGCAGCGAGCCCGTCGGGCCCGGACCCGAGGAGCGCCAGCACGTCGGCGGGCGCCAGCGCCGCCTCGCCGGCATGCTCTTCCGCCAGGGCCAGCACCCGCACGAGGCTCTCGCGGGTCGTCGCGGACACGGCGGCCTCCCGCACGGCCGCTTCGGCCAGGCAGGCGCAGAGCCGGGACACCAGCCGCAGGGCGCGCCCGCTCTCGGCAACGGGCGAGGTCAGCACGAGCGCGATCTCGGCGGAAGGGAGATCGGCCGCGAGCCGCGGCGCATGCGGCAGGCGCACCCAGCGCAGGCCCATGCCGCCGGAGGGTCGGGTGAGCGCGTGGGCCAGCACGACGCCGGGCGCGATCGTCAAGAGTCCAATCGGCCCTTCGAGATCGAGCCGCTCCGAGAGTGCGGCCGCCGAGGCGACGTCGGCCCCCAGCACGACCGGATCGCCGATGAGGAACGGGGAGATGGAGGGGGCCCGTGCCATCGGCGAAGATCCGCTTGCCCTCAGCTTCGCCCGAGCAGGGCTCTCAGCTCGCGGCCGCGCCTGGGCCGACCCAGCTTCCGCAGGGCGTGCGCCTCGATCTGACGGATCCGCTCTCGGGACAAGGACAGGCGCGTCGCGATCTCCTGGAGCGTGTGCTCGTGATCGGTCCCGATTCCAAACCGAAGCCGCAGGATCTCGCGCTCCTTGCCCGACAGCGCCTTCAGCGCCTGCCGCACGCGGGTCACGGTCTCCTCGCTCAGGACGGCGACATCCGGGCTGGCAATCTCCTTGTCCTCGAGCAGATCGCCCAGCTGCGACTCCTCCTCACCGATCGGAGCCTGCAAGGATAGCGTCCGACCGGGAGCTTCCAGGAGCAGGCGAACCTGGCGGGCGGGCACCCGCATCATCACGGCCAGCTCCTCCGGAGTGGCTTCGCGTCCAAGCTTCGCCTCCAGGCTCCGCCTCACGCTCGATAGCCGGTACAGCTTCTCCGCCACATGGACCGGCACGCGGATCATGCGGGCGCGGTCGGCGATGCCCCGGGTCACGGACTGGCGGATCCACCACGTCGCATACGTCGAGAACCGGAACCCGCGGCGATACTGGAAGCGATCCACCGCCTTGATCAGGCCGAGGTTGCCTTCCTGGATCAGATCGAGCAGGGAGATTCCGCTTCCACGATATCGCTTCGCCACCGAGACGACGAGTCGAAGATTCGCCTCGATCAGCTCCCGCTTGGCCTCGCGGACCAGGCGGTCCTGCTCCTGGATCCCGGACACGATCTCCCGGAACCGGTCGCGTCGGAGCCCGACCTGCTTCTCCAGCTCTCGGAGGGCTCTGGTGCGTTCGCGGCCCGGCGAGCGGCCTTCCAGCTCCCGGATGCGCCCGCCCAGGCCCCCGAGCGTCGACGCCAGATCCTCGAGCACGACGGGCTTGATCGGAAGCCCCGCCACGATCTGCTGCACGCGCTCCCGATCGCGGGCGATCTGCCGTTCGACCAGCGCGCGCGCCGCGGCGGATCGCCTCCGTCCCCCGGGGGCGCGCTCCAGTCTGCCGATCGCCTGCTCGATGCGCTTGACCCGGGCAAACGCGGCCAGGACGCTCCGCACCCTCGCCGGCGTCGGCTCACGCGCTTCCGGCACGAGGATGAGGCCCTCGGGCGGGGTCTTGCCCGTCCGCACATCCTCGGCCCGGCCGAGCAGGGTCTGAACGCCGAGCGGAACGGCGGCAAGCGCCCGGCGCAACTCGGTCTGACCCGCTTCGATGCGCTGGCCGATCTGCACTTCCTGGGCGGCGGTCAGCAACTTGGCCTTGCCGATCTCCGTGAGGTACCTGGTCGTCGGGTCCTCGGCCGCCGGCGCCGCCTCTTCGATCTCCTCTTCTTCTTCCGCTCCCTCTACCTCGAGCTCCTCTTCCGCTCTCTCTGCATCGAGCGTCCCGAGCACTCCGGCCGATTCGAGGACCAGCTCCGTCGCGGGCTTGATCGGCCGAGCCTCGGCCCGCTCCAGGGCGGCCCCGGGATTGCCGGTGACTCGACCGATCCGGCGGCGCCGGGGGCCCGGAGCCGGCTGGAGGGGAAGCCGTAGCTGCGAGACCGGCAGCACTCCCCAGCGCACCGCCCGCTCCCGCCACTCGCGGTCAGACTCCGAGAAGCGGCCCGCGCGCGGGATCCCCGATCGGCCCCGGCTGGATCGCGGCACGTGTGCGCTCCTCACGCCTCGGCTTGCGCTTCGACCCACACTTCCTTGAGACTCTTCGGCAGCTGCGCGAGAACGTCCCCCGCCTCGCCCGGCGACAGCTGTTCCTTCAGCGCCGCGAAGACCGCGAGCGTCATCCACCGCGCTTCGCGAGCCGACGCCAGCCCGGTCTCACGGCGCACTCGCTCGCGGAAGTCCTCCCACTTCAGCTTGAGCGGTCTCCGCTCGGGCGCCTCGCCCTCTTCCCACACGGTCTTCAACTCGAGCGGAAGCTGGGCGACGACCTGATCGGCTTCGATCGGGGTGAGCCGATCTCGCAACGCGTGAAACACCGCCGCGGTCGCGCGTCGTGCCGCCGCCGGATCTCCCTGGTGGCTCGTGTCCATAACGGTCCGGTAGAAAGACTGTGCCGTCATGCTCTCCTCCTCCTCCCGTCCCAGGATTGCGTAGTTAGCCACCCAGCTCGCCTCGGGGACGTCCTGCCTCAGACGTGCTGGTCCTCCGCGACACTCCGGTCGGAGGCCGGCGTCGATGCCGGTGACGATTACGCCATCCAAAGGAGCATTGCCGGTGCCAAGCGGGGGGTGCCGTGTTTATGGCCACTTCGCCCCGCCCCATCCCGATGTCTGCGGCATCGCTGCCCCACTGGGTCGTGACTTCCTTGGGGCGGCTCCCTGAGGCGCCTGGGTCAACTTCCCGATCCGACGTGCTTTCTGAATGGCATGAGCCTTGCCGGAATGCTGAGCTGCCAGCTCGGCCATCGGACGAAGGTGGTGACTTCATGGACATGTGCATCTGTGGACATTCGGAGAGGGACCATCGCCCAACGGGCGAGTGCCGTGCGGCAGGTTGCCGCTGCAAGAGCTTCGAACCGGTTCCCGAGATCCACCGCGCCCAACCCTGCCCGCCACGGCTGACGGCCAGCTCTCCCACCAACGGTCGGTAGGTCGGCGATCCGCACTGAACATGGTCGGTGGGGCACATGAACGAGAACCGGGCACGGGGCTGGGCCGTACCGCCACCGAAAGAATCAACGAAGAGCTCCGGGGATTTCGCGCGCGAGCGGGCCGCCAAAGTCCGCCGGCTCATCAGGCAGGGCTACGTCCAATCCGCCCGAATCAGACAGGCCTTGTTGAAGGTGCCGCGAGAGGACTTTATTCCTCGCCAGTACCGGGACTACGCCTACCTCGAGGTTCCGCTGCCCCTGCCGGGCACGCAGGCGACGATCTCGTGTCCGCACAGCTACCCCCTATTCTACGAGCCGCTCGGTCTGGACCAAGGCCATCGGTTCCTCGAGATCGGCACCGGCTCAGGATACGGAAGTGCCGTCGCGCGAGAGATCGTCGGTGCCGGGGGGCTGGTTGTCTCGGTTGAAATCGACCCGTTGACCTTTGCCTTCGCCAAGGCCAATCTCGAGGCCGCTGCCTATCGAGATATCGTTCTTGTGCGCGGCGACGGCGGCCTCGGCTATCCGGAGCTCAGTCCGTACGACCGGATCGCGGTGACCGCGGCCTGCTCGACGATCCCTCCCCCTCTGATCGAGCAGCTCGCGATCGGGGGGAGGCTCGTCGCGCCGATCATAGAAGAGGGAGCCCAGAACCTCCGCCTCCTCGAGAAGACCGCGGAGGGGATCAGGACGCGAGTCATCGGCGAGGTCCTGTATGTATCTCTCAGGGGCGCCTACGCCGCGTGACCGTCCCGGCGGTGGGCTCGCCGGGCTGCCGCACCCTTCGCACCTTGCCATCATGCCCTCTGCCCTCCCAAGGTCGTCGGCCGGTTGCCCGCTCATCCCGCGCGCTCGATCACGACGTAAGCCATGACACCCCTCCGGTTGACGAGGAGCGCGAGGCTCTTGCCTTTCGCTCGATCGACCGCGTCCCGGAAGTCACGCGGCGAGCGGACCGGCTGGCGGTTGACCTCGTGGATCACGTCGCCGGCGCGCAGGCCCACCTCGTCGGCCAGGCTTCCCGGCTCGATCTTGACCACCACCACGCCCGGCTCCACACGCGGGAGACCAAGCCGGCGTGTGAGCTCGGGAGTCAGATCGCCGACGGAAATCCCCAGCGAACCGGGCGGCGCGCTCGGAGCCGCGCGGACGGGCTCCGGCTCCGCCAGCTCGTCCAGGACCACATCCATGGTCTGCTCGCGGCCGGCCCGACGCACGGTCAGGCGCACGCGCGCCCCGGGGGATGCGATGGCCACGACATTGCGCAGGTGCCCCGCATCGCTTACGGGCTTGTCGTCGAACGCGACGATCACGTCTCCGCGCCGTATCCCCGCCCGGGCCGCGGGACTCCTGGGGACGACATCGACGACCACCGCCCCCTGCCCCTCCCCGAGCGCGAGCCCCCGCGCCAGCGCCGGGGTGAGATCCTGCACGGTCAGGCCGATGAAGCCCCGCCTCACGCGCCCGTGCTTGAGCAGCTGCTCCATCACCTGCCGCGCCATGTTCATGGGCACCGCGAAGCCGATCCCCGTGGTCCCCCCACTCTCCGTGGCGATGGCGGTGTTGATGCCGATCAGCTCGCCACGGACGTTGACGAGGGCGCCCCCCGAGTTGCCCGGATTGATGGCGGCGTCGGTCTGGATGAAGTCCTCGTAGTCCGCGATGCCAATGTTGGCGCGACCTACCGCGCTCACGATTCCCATGGTGACCGTCTGGCCCAGGCCGAAGGGGTTGCCGATGGCGAGAACCACCTCGGCAACCTCCACCCGATCCGAGTCGCCCAGCGGCACCGTCGGAAAGCCGGTGCCGGCCAGCTTCAGCACGGCCACGTCGGTCCGTGGATCGGCCCCGATGAGCCGGGCCTCGAGCTCGCGCCGATCGGGGAGCGTCAGGCGGATCTCATCAGCGCCTGCGACGACATGGCTATTGGTAAGGACGGTGCCGTCGTGGGTGACGATCACGCCGGACCCCAGGCTCCGCTCCCGGCGGGGGACCATCTCAGGCCCCTCGAAGAAGAACCGGAAGAACGGGTCCGAGAAGAAGGGACTCGGCGGGGCGGCCTGAGACCCGCGCACCGTGCGGGAGGATGAGATGTTGACCACCGCCCGCATCGCGCCCTTGGCCACCGGCGCCAATCCGTCGGTCACCCCTGCGGGCCCGAATTGCGCGAGCGTGATGCCGCGGTCCCCGGGATCGATCAGAAGCCAGCCGAGGAGGAGAACCGCCAGCCAGACCGCCGACCGTCTGATCACGCCGACCCCGCCGGCACCTTCACGAGCCGAGCGCTCATCTCACACTCCTTCTGACGATTGGTTGTCCTCAGCATTGCCTGTGCCAGCTCGCCTTCGCGGCCCGGGCGACGGGAAACCGCTTCGCGGCCACGTTCACTTGTCGGTGCTCATGCGAGTCCATTCCGCGGCGATGGGGCGCTCGCGCCCCAGATGGGACATGAGTGCCAGCCACGGGCCCCGCGCTTCACTGCGGGCCTCGTCGAGTTACCGATGGCTTGGCGCTGAGGCACGGAGCTTGCTGGCCGAGTCGTTCGATGGGACCATCGAGGCTCGCCGAATCTGATTCGCCGGAGCGGCAGAAGCCGGTATGGGAGGGCACGCGGTCAGCCCGGTCGGCCGGGGAGGACTTGGTCCGGCTGTATTTCCGGGAGATGAGCCAGGTTCCCCTCCTGAACCCGGCCGAGGAGATCGACCTCTGCCGGCGAATGGAGGAGGGACAGATCGCGCTTCGGCGTGCCTTGGCACGGGCCCCGCTGGCGCTGTCGATGCTCCTGGCGGTGGCCGGCCAGGTCCAGAGACACGAGCTTCCGCCGTCCGAGCTGATCGTCCCCGCGGACGGCAGCGAGGTCGACCCGGGGGTCCTCCGGGCCGCCTTCTCGCGAATCCGTCGCATCCGCAGGCTTCAGCGGGACCTCGACGCGCGCGGGGGCGCCTCCCGTGACGGCCGCCGCGCGGCCTCGAGCCGGCAGGCCTGCCGGCTACGTCTCGAGCGGGCCATGACCAGCCTGCCGGTCGCCCCCGCTCTCGTAGACAAGCTCGTCGCAGAGCTCCGCCACCAGGCGGCCGGTGTTTCCCCAGGCCTCATCGGCCTGTCGCAAGAAGCGCTTCGGAACCTCCTCGCCGAGCTGGCGGAACAGGAGCGCATCGTCTGCCGGTGCAAACGCGAGTTGACCGAAGCCAATCTCAGGCTGGTGGTCTCGATTGCCAAGCGGTATGCGCGCTTGGGCCTTCCCCTTTCCGACCTCATCCAGGAGGGCAACCTCGGACTGATCAAGGCGGTCGACCGCTTCCAGTACCGGCGCGGCTTCAAGTTCTCGACCTATGCGACCTGGTGGATCCGGCAGGCCATCACACGGAGCCTCGCCGATTCCGGTCGAACCATCCGGCTACCGCCGCCCATCGTCGAGGCGATGCAGCGCCTGCGACGGGTCCACGCAACGCTCACGGCAGAGCTGGGTCGGGAGCCCGCGGAGGCCGAGCTGGCCGGCCGGAGCGGCTTGTCGGATTCGAAGGTCCGACTCATCCTCGATTCCGTCCAGCGGCCCTGCTCCCTCGAGACGCCGGTCGGCGAAGATGCGCAGCTGGGAGACTTCCTGACGGATGCCGAGGCGCCGAGGCCCGACGAGGCCGCTCTCGAGAAGGATCTCACCGCCCAGATCGAGCGGAGCCTCGCGAGGCTCTCGGACCGGGAGCGCATGCTGCTGCAACTCCGCTTCGGGCTCGCCGGCGGCAGCGAGCACACGCTGGAAGAGATCGGCGCGCACTTCCTGGTCACCCGGGAGCGAATCCGGCAGATCGAGGCCAAGGCGCTCCGAAAGCTTCGTCACCCGGTCCGCAGCCAGGCGCTCCGGGCCTTTGCCAGGGGCTGACCGGACGGAGGGGAAACTGCTTCGCAAAGCCGGGCAGGACGCCTTGCGGGGGCGTCTCGAGGCCCACGTGCGTGCGCTCGCCGCCGATATCGGCGAGCGGAACGCCTTCCGGCTGCCCGCGCTACGCCGCGCCGCGGACTTCGTAGCCGGGGAGTGGACTGCCCAGGGCTATCGCGTGACTCCCCAGATCTACGACTTGGGCGGGGTCCCGATGGCGAACCTCGAGATCGAGCTCCGGGGCCGGGTAAGGCCGCACGAGATCGTGCTGGTGGGCGCTCACTACGACTCCGTCCTCGGCAGCCCCGGGGCCGACGACAACGCGAGTGGCGTGGCCGCGCTCCTCGAGATGTCACGCCTCCTCGCCGACACGGAACCCGGCCGGACCGTCCGGCTGGTGGCCTTCGTCAACGAAGAGCCGCCGTTCTTCGCGACACCGCGGATGGGCAGCGAGGTCTACGCGCGCGCGGCGCACGCGCGGGGTGACGATATCCGGCTGATGGTCTCGCTCGAGACCATCGGCTACTACAGCGAGGCGCCCGGTAGCCAGCGGTATCCTCCGCCCTTCGGGCTGATCTACCCTGATCGGGGGAATTTCCTGGCCATGGTGTCGAACCTGAAGTCTCGGCGGGTACTCCACCGCGTGGTCGAGGCCTTCCAGGTCCACTCGGATTTCCCCGTCGAGTGGCTGACCAGCCCCTCTCTGCTCCCCGGCGTGGGCTGGAGCGACCAGCGCTCCTTCTGGAGACGTGGCTATCCGGCCCTCATGGTGACGGATACCGCATTTTATCGCTACCCCTACTACCACTCTCCCCAAGACACCGAGGAAAAGCTCGATTACGAGGCGCTCGCCCGCGTCGCCCAGGGCCTGGCCCGCGCCATCGGCATGCTGGCCGAGACCTGACCACCCCGAGGAGGATGCTGCGCCCAGATCTCGCCATCGGCTCGCTGCTTGACCTCGGCGACGAGGCCGTCGCCGTGCAGGGCGGGCGAGAGGCACTCCATCCTGGGAGTGCCGAGGTCGATCCCGATGTTCGCCATGTCAAGTCTCCCGTCGGATGGATGGCCGTCTGTCGCCTCCCCCGCTATTCACGGGTGTGCCGTCTCGGGCACGGCTCCCGGCTTCAGAATTGCCCGTAGATCCTTCCCCATCTTGAAGAACGGCACCTTCCGAGCGGGAACGTTCACGGTGGCGCCCGTCTTCGGGTTCCGGCCGACGCGGGCGCGTCGTTGCCGAATACCGAACGTGCCCAGACCGCGCAGCTCCACGCGCTCACCCTTCGCAAGCGCCTCGGTGATCCGCTCGAAGACGGCGGTCACGACGGTGGCGCTCACTTCACCAGTGAGGCCGGAGATCCGCGCCACTTCCTGGACCAGGTCGCTCTTGTTCACGTGCGCACGCGAGCTCGCGAGACGGCTTTGGTCGGCGGCGACCCTCAGTCGAGCTCCTCCTCGGATCGGCCGCACCGATCGCATCGCGTCATCGGCCAATCCGTGCCCGCCACGTCCTCCTCACCCTCGGCGGCATGGATCAGCCCGCCGCACGGGCACGGCTCCGGATACTCCTCCAGGCACTCGGGGCACTGCGCATCGCCGATGACGTGCGTGGTCTCGTCACCGATCGCAAACAGCTGGGGCATGATTCGTCCTCCGGTTATCCGGTAGAAGAAGCTTCGCCGCCCTCGGTCCAGCCCTCGGCCCCGATCAGGGGGACGAACGCTACCTCTTCGAGATCCTCGTACTCGTACTCGTGCACATCGGTTCGGGTCACGCGGACTAGGCGCTGGTGGCGGGCGACCGGGCCCACCGGCATGACCAGCCGGCCGCCCACCGCGAGCTGGTTGAGCAGCGCCTTGGGCACTCGCGGGCCCCCCGCCGTCACCAGGATCGCGTCGTACGGCGCGTGCTCCGCCCAGCCCAGGCTGCCGTCGCCCTCGAGAACGTGGACGGTGGCGTAGCCGAGCCTGGCCAGACGGTCGCGGGCCTCGTCGGCCAGGGCCCCCACCCGCTCGACGGTGTACACCTCGGCCGCGATCCGCGACAGGACCGCCGCGCCGTAGCCCGAGCCGGTCCCGATCTCGAGGGCCCGGGCGCCCGCCTTGAGCCCGGCGGCGGCGGTCATGATGGCCACGATGTACGGCTGCGAGATGGTCTGGCCATGCCCGATCGGCAGCGGACCGTCGTCGCAGGCGAACTTCGCCAGGGACACCGGGACGAAGCGCTCCCGCGGGACGTTCCGCATCGCGTCCAGCACGAGCGGATCGGTGATGCCCCGCGCCTCGATCTGGGTGGCGACCATGCGCTCTCGGTCTACGTTCGGCATCGGAGCACCACCTCTCGCGCCCCCGGCGGATCCCGGCTACTCGCCCTTGATCGGGATCGTCGTGCCCTTCGCCGCCGGCGTCTTGGGCAGGGTCACCGTCAGCAGGCCGTTCTTGAACGTCGCCGAGACCTTGCTGCCATCCACCGCCACCGGCAGCCGCACCCCGCGCGTGAAGGCCCCGTAGGACCGCTCGACCCGGTGATACCGCTCGTCCTTCTCTTCCTTTTCCTGCTTCTTCTCGCCGGTGATCGTGAGCAGGTTGTCCTGCAGCGAGATCCGGATGTCCTTCTGGTCCATCCCCGGCACTTCGAGCGCCACGACCAGGCTGTCCTTCGTCTCCGAGATGTCCATGCTCGGGGACCAGTCACCAAGCGCCGGGAAGTCGTCCCACTTGGTGGCGAGGAGCCGGTCGAACAGCCGGTCCATGTCCTGCTTCAGGTTCCCGAACCCCGTCCACGGCATCAGGCCACTCGTCATGGTGTTTCCTCCTCTCGTGAGAGCGCTTCGGTCGACAGGCTCATCCGGAGAAGTGCAACGCGAGTGCCAGCGCGAACCGCCGTCGATTCAGCGGGTTGCCCCGGTCGTGCCGGCGGCCGCCGAGGCACGACCGCCCCGGTGTGGCCGACCCGCCCCAGTCCCGCGACGCCGGAACCCCGATTCCGTGCGGGCTTGTGGCTCGGCACCTGCCTTGCACTTCACGCGGCCGTCCAACTCTCACTCAAGGAGGCTCATCATGCTCGGGAAGATCTGCATCAAGCCGGTTGTCACCGCGTCGGTTCAGATGACCGTGGATCAGGCGGCGCGGGCGATGCGGGCCAGGAACGTGGGCGCCCTCGTCGTCGTCAACGCCGGCCGACCCGTCGGGATGCTGACCGACCGGGATGTGGCCGTCGAAGTCGTCGCGAAGGGAATGGACCCCGAGACGGTCCGGGTCGGGGACGTCATGCACAAGAAGCCCATCACCATCCGGGAGGACCTGGGCATTCTCGATGCGACCAAGGTCTTCGCCAGGACCGGCGTCCGCCGCCTCCCGGTGGTCACCAAGAGCGGCGTTCTGGTGGGTGTCATCGCGATGGACGACCTGATCATGCTGCTCGGCAACGAGCTGGGCCACGTGGCCGGTGCCCTCTCGGCCGGCCTGAGACGGGCCTCGTAGGACGCCGCCCCCCGGTCCGGCCCGACGGCGTGTCCATCTCGGACGTGATCCGGCAGGACCCGCGAGCGGTCGGGCGCGACGTCCTGGCCATCGTCTCGACCCTGGTCGACGAGCTCGGCGGCCGGCCCGGTGACCGGCCCGTCGGGCTCGACGATCGCCTGGATCGCGACCTGGGCATCGGCAGCCTCGAGCGCGTCGAGCTGCTGCTCCGCCTCGAGCAGCGGTTCGGGGTCCGCCTGCCCGACGCCGTGATGGCGGAGGCGGTCAGCCCGCGCGATCTCGTCACGGCCATCCGGGGGGCGGAGCCGGCCACCCTGGAGGCGCTGCCCCGGATCCGTCCGCCCCTGGGTGAGGCGGCGCCCCCGCCGGTCGGGGCCCGATCGCTGCTGGACGTGCTCGCCTGGCACGCCGAGGCCACGCCGGAGCGGGTCCACGTCTTCCTGCGAGACGAGGACGGCCGGGAACAGCCCATCACCTACGGCGCGCTCTGGGATCGAGCAAAGGGCATCGCCGCCGGGCTCCGGGATCGGCGGGTCGGCCGCGGGGACACGGTGGCGATCATGCTGCGAACCGAGGCGGCCTTCTTCCACACGTTCTTCGGCGTCCTGCTCGCCGGTGCGGTGCCGGTCCCCGTCTACCCGCCGTTCAGACGGGACCTGATCGAGGACTACGCGCGGCGGCAGGTCGGCATCCTCCAGAACTCGGGCGCCCGCGCCATCATCACGTTCCCGGAAGCCGTGCGCGTGGCCGCGCTGCTGCGCTCGCGGGTCCCGTCGATCCGCCACACCGTGACCGCGAATGATCTGGGTCAGGCGGAGCCGGTGGGCTCCACGTCGGCCGGGGGTCCGCACGACCCGGCGCTGATCCAGTACACTTCGGGCAGCACCGGCGCGCCCAAGGGTGTCTTGCTCTCCCACGCCAACCTGCTCGCCAACATCCGCGCCATCGGCGACGCGATCCAGGTCCGTCCCGATGACGTCGCCGTGAGCTGGCTGCCGCTCTACCACGACATGGGACTCATCGGATCCTGGCTCGGCGCCCTCTACTTCGGCATCCCGATCGCGATCCTGTCCCCGCTCGCGTTCCTCGCCCGGCCGGCGCGGTGGCTGCACGCCATCCACGCGCACCGGGCCACCGTGTCCGCCGCCCCCAACTTCGGCTTCGACCTCTGCGCGCGGCGGATCACGGACGAGGAGATCGCGGGACTGGATCTGTCCTCCTGGCGGTTGGCGCTCAACGGCTCGGAGCCGGTGAGCCCGGAGACCATCGAGCGGTTCAGCCGGCGGTTCGGCCCGTGGGGATTCCAGGCCCGCGCGATGTGCCCGGTCTACGGGCTCGCCGAAGCCTCCGTGGCGCTCACGATCCCCGCGCCCGGGGCGGGACCGCGGATCGACCGGGTCGCGCGGGAGCCGTTCCAGCAGGCCGGCCAGGCGCTCCCCGTCCCCGCCGGCGAGGCCGCGCCGCTGCACTTCGTCTCGTGCGGCCCGCCCCTGCCCCGCCACCAGGTGCGGGTGGTGGATCGGGACGGGCGGCCGCTGGGTGAGCGCGCGGAAGGGCGGATCGAGTTCCGCGGCCCCTCGGTCACCGAGGGCTACTGGAGGAACCCGGCCGCGACGCGGGCGGTGTGGCACGACGGGTGGCTGGACTCGGGCGATCTGGGCTACTGGGCCGACGGCGAGCTGTTCATCACCGGCCGGGTGAAGGACCTCATCAAGAAGGCCGGCCGCAATCTCTATCCGCAGGAGGTCGAGGACGTCGTCGGAGGGATCCCGGGCATCCGGAAGGGCTGCGTGGCCGCCTTCGGCGTGCACGACCCGAGCGTGGGCACCGAGCGCCTCGTGGTCGTCGCCGAGACCCGGACGCCCGGGACCGCCGAGCGGGAGCGGCTGCGGGCGACCGTGATGGACCGGGTGGTGTCGGCGCTCGGCGTGCCGGCCGATGTGGTCGTCATCGCCGACCCGCACGCCGTCCTCAAGACGTCCAGCGGCAAGGTGCGGCGCAGCGCCACGCGCGCCGCCTACCTGCAGGGCGTCATGGGTCGTCCGGGGCGCCCGATCGCCGCGCAATGGGCGCGGTTGCTCCTGGGTGCCCTCGGGGCGCGGGTGCGGCAGGCCGCCGGCCGACTCCCCGCCCTCGGCCGCGGCGCCTATCTCGGCTCGCTGCTGCTGGTCACCCTCCCGCCGCTCTGGCTGCTCGTGCTCCTGGCCCCGACGGGTCCGGCCGCCGACCGGGCGGTGCGGCTCTGGTGTCGCCTGATCCTGGCGCTCTCCGGCTGCTCCCTCCGGCTCGAGGGTCAGGACCAGCTCACCGCGGTGACGGGCCCGGTCGTTCTGGCCGCGAACCACGCCAGCTATCTCGACGTCGTCGTCCTCCTCGCCGCGCTGCCGCTCCCCTTCCGGTTCGTCGCCAAGCGGGAGCTGGCGCGGACCCCCCTGGTGGGCCGCGTGATCCGCAAGGTCGGGCACCTGATGGTGGAGCGGGGTCAGGCCTCGCAGAGCGTCGCCGACGCCGGGCGCGTCACCTCGGCGCTCCGGGCCGGCCTGTCGGTGCTGGTCTTCGCCGAGGGCACGTTCGCGCGGCCACCGGGAATCCTGCCGTTCCGCCTGGGCGGCTTCAAGGCGGCGGTGGACACCGGCTGCCCGGTGATCCCGGTGACGATCCGGGGCGCCCGCGAGATCCTGCCCGCGTACGAATGGCTGCCGGAGCCGGGTCCCCTCACGGTCGCGGTGAGCGCTCCCATCACGGCTGAAGAAGACGGATGGCCCGCCATGGTGCGCCTGCGCGACCGCACGCGCGCGGAGATCAGTCGCCGGTCGGGCGAGCCTGCGGTGGACCGATCCTACACACCCTGAGAACGGGAGACCGCCATGACCAACGGCAGCAGCACGGACCATATCCTCCTCACGACGCTCGGCGAGAACTGGTGGATGGTCGCAGCTCGCGGGGTGCTCGCCATCCTGTTCGGGCTCACGGTCCTGCTCTGGCCGGCCCTGCCCCTCAACCTGCTGGTCGCCATCTTCGGCGTCTATGCGCTCCTGGACGGCGCCTGGGCCGTCGCCTCCGCGCTCTGGGTCGCGCGACTGTCGTTCGCGACCTGGCCCGTGCTCTTCGAAGGGGTGGTGAGCCTCGGGGTGGGGTGGCTGGCGCTCGGGTGGCCCCTCGTGTCCCGTGACGCGGTGCGGGCGATCGCGGTCTGGGGTCTGCTCACCGGGGTCCTGGAGCTCGTCGCGGCCGCCCGCCTGCCGCGCCGGGGAGCCGGGTACTGGCTGCTGGTGACGGGCGGCGTGTTCTCCCTGTTCCTGGCGGTGCTCATCCTGATGCTGCCCCACGCCGTCGAGCCGTCCGTCGCCTGGGCGGTGGGCGTCTACGCCCTCTGCTTCGGCGCGCTGCTCACGGGGGCCGCCGTCTCGCTCCGGAAGCCGCTGCAGGCCCGGTGAGCCGGGCGGCCCTCATTCCTGCTCGGGGATGAGGTCGATCTGGTGGAGCCAGGCCGCCGCCTCGCCATCGCTCGGGGCGCGATAGTCGCCCCGCGGCGAGAGCGACCCGCCCGATCCGACCTTGGGCGCGTTCGGGATCGCGCTTCGCTTGAACTGGCTCAGCCGGAAGAAGCGGTCGAGGAACAGGCGCAGGTAGGCCTTGATCTGCTGGATCCCGTACTCACGGTGCGCGGCCGGCTGGATATCGGGCCAGGCGCCCAGGGACCGGTCGTGCCAGGCACAGTAGGCGAGGAAGGCGACCTTCGGCGGCGGATAGCCGAAGCGTAGCGTGTAGTAGAGGTTGAAATCCTGCAGCTCGAACGGGCCGACCACGGCCTCCGTCTCCTGCGCGGGCTGCGCCCGATCGGCTTCGCCCGGGACCAGCTCCGGACTGATCCGGGTGCCGAGGATCTCGAGCAAGACGTCGCTCGCCTGGGTGCCCAGGCGGTCGGTCCGGGCCACCCAGCGGATCAGGTGCTGGATCAGGGTCTTCGGCACGCTGGCGTTGACCGCGTAGTGCGACATCTGGTCGCCGACCCCGTAGGTGCACCAGCCGAGCGCGAGCTCGCTCAGATCGCCGGTGCCGACGACCAGCCCCCGGTGGAGATTGGCCAGGCGGAAGAGATGGCTCGTCCGCTCGCCCGCCTGCACGTTCTCGAAGGTCACGTCGTAGACCTTCTCGCCCCGGCTGAACGGATGCCCGATGTCCCCGAGCATCTGGAGCGCGCTCGGCCCGATGTCGATCTCGTGCGCCTCGACCCCGATGGCGCGCATCAGCCGATGCGCCTGGTCGAGCGTGCGCCGGCTGGTGGCGAAGCCCGGCATCGTGTAGGCGAGGACGTGATTCCGGGGATGGCCCAGGACGTCCATGGCCTGGGCCGCGACGAGAAGGGCGTGGGTCGAGTCGAGCCCGCCCGACACGCCGATCACGACGTGCGGCAGCCCGGTGAACTGCAGCCGCTTGACCAGGCCCTGCACCTGGATCTCGTATATCTCGGCGCAGCGGGCGTCGCGCCGCTCCGCGCTCGCCGGCACGTACGGAAAGCGCTCGTAGCGGCGCTCCGGCAGCAACCGGCCTTGCTGCGGGAGCGGAAGGCGTACCGGAATCCGCCGGAACCGCCGGAGCCGGTCCCGGTGCCGCTCCGCGGCCTGCGCGAAGCTGGTCTGGCGCATCCGCTCCTGGGCCAGGCGCTCGAGGTCGATCTCGGCGCAGACGAGCTGCGGCTCGTAGCTGAACCGGCGGGACTCCGCCAGGAGGTCTCCGTTCTCGCAGATGATCGCGTGGCCGTCCCAGGCCAGATCGGTCGTGGACTCCCCGTATCCCGCGCCCGAATAGAGGTAGGCGGCGAGACACCGGCCGGACTGGCTTGCCACGAGCAGGTGCCGGTAGTCGGCCTTGGCCACCGTGACGTTGGAGGCCGAGAGATTCAGCAGGGCGGTGGCGCCGGCCAGCGCGGCCTCGGACGACGGCGGCACCGGCACCCAGAGATCCTCGCAGATCTCCACGTGGAAGGTCGCCAGCGGCTGCTCCTCGAGCCGGAACAGCAGGTCGGAGCCGAACGGCACGTCCCGCTGACCGCAGCACTCCACGGTGTCGCGCACCGCGGCGTCGCCCGGCGCGAACTGTCGCCGCTCGTAGAACTCGCGGTAGTTGGGCAGGTAGGTCTTGGGGACGATCCCCAGCACTTGCCCCCGGCACAGCACGACCGCGCAGTTGTAGAGCAGCTGGTCGACGGCCAGCGGCATCCCGACCACCGCGACGATCGGCCAGGCCCGCGAGGCATCGAGCACCTGCTCGAGCGCGCGCCGGCATTCCTCGAGGAGCGCGCCCTGGTGGAAGAGATCCTCGCACGAGTACGCGGAGAGGCAGAGCTCGGGAAACAGCACCGCGATCGCCCGGCGCTCCGCGGCCTGGGCGATCAGCTCGCAGACCTGCCGCGCGTTGTACGCCGGGTCGGCCACGCGCACGGCGGGTACCGCCACCCCGACCCGGATGAGCTCGTGATTGTAGAGATTGAAGAAGTCCTCCCCGTCGCGCACCGGCTCCTCCCCGCGCTCAGTCCCGCCTCACGCCGCTCGGCCCCTCACCATCGCGAGAAACTCGCGCTCGGTCAGCGTCGGCACGCCGAGCCGCCGCGCCGCGTCCAGCTTCTCTCCCGGCCGGTCGCCCACCACCACGTAGTCCGTCTTCCGTGACACGGACCCGGTGACCCGGGCCCCGAGCCGCTCCAGGAGCTCGGCCGCGTCATCGCGGGTGAGACCGGTCAGCGCGCCGGTGAGCACGAACGACTTGCCCGCGAGCCGGCCAGCGGCCGGCGCCGGCCGCGGCTCGGCCAGGCTCACCCCGGCCGCGGCGAGCCGCCGAAGCACCCGGCGGTTGCCCGCGTCGGCGAAGAAGCGCGCGACGGACCGGGCGATCGCCGGGCCCACGCCCCGGATCGCCGCGAGCTCGGCGACGGGTGCCGCGGCGAGGCGGCCCAGGCGACCGTAGTGCGCGGCCAGCAGGCGCGCCACGTGGACGCCGACGAGTCGAATCCCCATCCCGGTGAGCACGCGCGCGAGACCGCGCCCTCGAGAGGCGGCGACGGCGCGAACCAGGTTGGCGGCCGACTTGTGCCCGAACCCCTCGAGGCGCCCCACCTGCCCCGCCGTCAGCCGATAGAGGTCCGCGACGTCGCGCACGAGCCCGCGCTCCACGAGCTGGGCGATCGTCGCCGCCCCGAGGTGCTCGATGTTCATGGCGTGGCGTGAGGCGAAATGGCGGAGCCGCTCCTTGAGCTGAGCCGGACACGCGCTCCCGACGCACCGCCAGTACGCCTCACCCGGGGGGCGGAGGGTCAGTCCACCGCACGCCGGGCAGCGGCGCGGGAAGCGGAAGACCCGGCTGCCCCGCGGGCGCCGGGAGGCGACGACCTGCACCACGTACGGGATCACGTCCCCCGCCCGCTCGATCAGCACGGTGTCACCGGCGCGGACATCCTTCCGGCGGATCTCGTCCTCGTTGTGGAGGCTCACGTTACGGATCACGACTCCCCCCACCTCGACCGGATCGAGTCGGGCCACCGGGGTCAGGACCCCGGACTTGCTGACCTGCACGTCGATGCCGCGAATGACCGTGGTCGCCTGCCGGGCCGGGAACTTGAGCGCGATCGCCCAGCGGGGGTGGTGACCGGTCGCCCCGAGCCGCGCCTGCTGCTCGAGGTCGTCGACCTTGATCACGACCCCATCGGCGTCGTACTCGAGATGATCGCGCTCCGCCTGGAGCCTGGCGGCGTACGCGAGGGCGGCGTCGACGTCGCGAGCCCGGCGATTGCGCGGATTGGTGGGGAAGCCCGCCGCCGCGAGGGCCCCGAGGGCGCGCCACTGGCTCGCCACGTCGAGGCCCCGCGCGTAGCTCACCTGGTACGCGAACATCGCGAGCGGCCGCTGCGCGGTGATCCTCGGATCCTTCTGGCGGACGGATCCCGCGGCGGCGTTTCGCGGGTTCGCGAACGGCGCCCCGCCGCGCTCGGTCAGCTCGCGATTGAGCCTGGCGAAGGCGGCGCGGGGCATGAAGACCTCGCCCCGCACCTCGAGCTCGTCGAGGGTGCCGAGCGGGCCGCGGAGCATCGTGGGAATTGCCGCGATCGTCCGGAGATTCCGGGTCACGTCCTCGCCGACCCGTCCGTCCCCCCGCGTCGCGCCCCGGACCAGCCGGCCGCGGCGATAGAGGAGCGCGATCCCGAGGCCGTCGACCTTCGGCTCCGCCACCCAGCCCGGGGCGACCCCGGGCAGGCTCCGCCGCACGTATCGCTCGAACGCCCGGACCTCGTCCGCCCCGGTGACGCTCTCGAGCGAGAGCATCGAGACCCGGTGCTCGACGCGCGCGAAGGGCCCCGCCGGAGCGCCCGCCACGCGCTGGGTGGGGCTCCCGGGCCCGACGAGCTCGGGCACCCTCGCTTCCAGCCGGCGGAGCTCTCGCACCAGCCGATCGTATTCGGCGTCCGAGATCTCCGGCCGCGCCCGCTGGTAGTACAGGCGGTCGTGCCGCGCGATCTCCGCGCGCAGGCGGGCGGCCGCCGCGCGATCACCCCCGCGAGCCCGAGCCGTCATCGACCATGCGCGCGTCGTGCCGGCGCGGCTCGCTCGGCGCGCAGCCAGGCCAGGAGCTTCTGCGGCGGCCACGTGTTCACGACCTGACGCGTCTCGGTCCAGCCCCGCCGGGCGGTGGCCACGCCCAGCTCCATCCAGCCGAGGTGGTCCAGCATGTGCATATCGGTGGAGACCGCCACCAGCACTCCGAGCTCGTGGGCCCGCCGGGCGTGGACGTCGTCGAGGTCCAGCCGGTCGGGCTGGGAGTTGATCTCCACCGCCTTGCCGTGCCGCCGCGCGGTCCGGAGCATCTCGTCGATGTCGACCGCGTAGGGCTCGCGCTTGCCGATCAGGCGGCCGGTCGGATGGCCGAGGACGTGCAGGCGCGGATGCGCGAGCGCACGGCAGATCCGTCGCGTCATCTCCGCCCGCGATTGCCGGAAGCCGGTGTGCACGGCCCCGATGACGAGATCCAGCCCGGCCAGCACGTGGTCGGGATAGTCGAGCGAGCCGTCGGCCAGGATATCGCACTCGCTCCCGGCCAGCACGGTGATGCGCGGGTGCCGGGCCTGGACCGCCCGGATCTTCTTCACGTGCGCGGCGAGCTCGTCGGCGGTGAGCCCGCCGGCGACGCGCGCGGACAGGCTGTGGTCCGTGACCGCCACGTACTTGTAGCCCCGGCGCTCGGCCGCCGTCACCAGCGCCTCGATGGGGTGGTGCCCGTCCGTCGCGTCGGTGTGGCAGTGGAGGTCGCCGCGGATCCCGTCCAGCTCGACGAGGTCCGGGAGCTTCCCCTGGCGCGCGGCTTCGATCTCCCCCGCGTCTTCTCTGAGCTCGGGCGGGATCCACGGCAGCCCGATCGCCGCGTAGACCTCCGCCTCGGCCGCGCTCACGAGGCGCCGTCCGGTGGACGCCCTGAACACGCCGTACTCGGAGATCTTGAGCCCCCGCTTCACCCCGATGTCCCGGATGTGGATGTTGTGCTGCTTGGACCCGGTGAAGTACACGAGCGCCGCCCCGAAGCACGCGGGCTCGACGACTCTCAGGTCGACCTGGATGCCTTCCCGATGGCGCATCGAGCTCTTCGTGGTCCCGCGCTCGAGCACCTCCGCCACCTGAGGCAGGGCCACGAAGGCCCGCATGACCGTGTCCGGCTTCGAGGACGTCACGAGGATATCGATGTCGCCGACGGTCTCCTTCATTCGGCGGATGGAGCCGGCGAGGCTGATCTGCTTCACCGCGGCCAGCCCCTCGAGCGCCTGGACCAGCTCGCGCCCGAGCGGCAGGGCGTGACCGAGCGGCATGCGCTCCTGGCCCCCGCGGACGAGCCGGATGCCCTTGAGGATGTTCTGCTCGGTCTTGGCCTGAATGCCGGGCAGGCCACGAAGACCGCCCTTGCTGGCCAGCTTCTCGAGCTGCCCGATGCCGGTGATGTGCTCCCGCTCGTGGAGCAGCCTGGCCGTCCGCGGGCCGACCCCGGGGATGTTCATCAGCTCGACCACCCCCCGGGGGATCCCTTTGCTCGCGGCCGCGATCTCCTTGATCTTCCCGGTCCGGAGGTACTCCTGGATCTTGCCCGCGAGGTCGGCTCCGATCCCCGGGATGTCCTCCAGGCGCTCCTCGCGGGCGACCGCCTCGATCTCCTCGCTCAGCGACTCGAGGTTCTGCGCGGCGCGGCGGTAGGCCCGGATGCGGAACGGGTTCTCGCCCTTGAGCTCCAGGATGTCGGCCATGAGCTCGAACTGCCGGGCCACCTCAAAGTTCTTCATTCGAGGCTCGCGGAGCTCGGCCGCTAGCCCGGACTAGTCATGAACGGGCGACGGCTCCGGCGGAGGGGTCGCCGCGGGCGCCGGAGGCCGCACGAGCATCACCGGAACCGTCGCTCTGGCGAAGACCCGTTCGGCCACGCTGCCGAGCAGGACGCGTCCGATCGCGCTCCGGCCCGCGGTGCCCACCACGATCAGGTCGGCCCCGAAGGCCTGGGCCTCCTCGAGGATCTGTGCGACCGGATCCCCGAAGCGCACGACGCTGTCCACCGGCACCCCGCCGAAGTGGCCCTCGAGCGTGCGCAGATAGTCGACGCCCTGGCTGGTGAGGCTCGCCGTCTCCTGATCCGCGTAGACCACGACGCGGCCTCGCGCGTCGTGGACGGCCGATGGGTCGGGCGCCACGTGCAGCAACCGCACCGTCGCGTGGGCACCTCGGGCGGTGTCGGCCGCGATGGCCGCGATCGCCTCCGCGTGCGGCGACCGGTCGACCGCCAGCAGGATTCGCCGGGTCGCCAAGGTCAGCCTCCCCTACCCCTTCTTGACCTTGGGCTTGGTGACGCCCCAGATCACGCGCGGCCCCTCCGCCGCCTGGTGAATCGTCGTGTCCTTGCGGAACGCGGCCCGGGCGCTCTTCTGCCGGCGGCGGACGCGTGCCGGCATCGCTTGTGAGCTGGGGGGCCGGCCGGCCTTGGCGGAACGGCGCCCCTGCTTCGCACTCCTGACGCGTGCCGCTCGTGCTTTTGCCATCACGGCCTCCTCTTCGCGGTTCTCGACCCGGTCAGCGATCGCCCGACCGCTCGTATTCCTCGTCCTGCGCCGGGTCGCGAGCCGGCGGCCCCGGCACCCCCGGCTCACGCGCGGCGCCGGCGCCGCGCCAACCGAGCGGGTGAGGCGCGGGAACGGGCGCGAGCTTCCCGCCCGGACGTCGCCGCGTCCTTCTCCCGGCCGGCTTCGCCGCCCCCCGGCCCACCTTCGCGCGGCCCCGTTTCTTCTTCGCCATGGCTACCACATGTAGCCTCCGCCGAACTCGGCGACCTTCCCCTCGAGCAAGAGGGCCTTCAGCACGTCCTGCTCGGTGAGCATCCCGACGAGGCGCCCGTGCTCCAGGACCGGCAGGCTCCCCACGCGGCTTTCGAACATGATCAGCGCGCCGTACGTCAGCGGAGCCTCCGGACCGGTCGTGACCACGGCCCAGGTCATCACGTCCTTCACCCGCAGGTTCTCCAGCGTCTCGCTCATCTGCCTGGCTCGCCGGTGAGCCCGGACCGACAGGTACTCGTCCAGCGCCGGGGCGAGGGCCGCGTGCCGGAGGTCACGATCGGTGACGATCCCGATGAGCGTCCCGGCGTCGTCCACGACCGGCAGGTGACGGATGTGCTTGGTGCGCATGACGTCCAGCGCCGTGCCCACCGCGGCCTCCGGGTCGATCGTGATCGGATGCTTGGTCATGACGTCCTTGACCTTCATCGTTTCTCCTTCAGCCGCGGTCAACGGTCAGCCCTCGACGCCCCAGCGGCCGGGCTTGGAGATCACGCCCTCGTCCAGCATCTGGATGAGCGTCTTCAGCACGTCGCCGACCGCGAGCATGCCCACCACCCGGTCATGGTCCACGACCGGGGCAGCCCCGATCTTGTTCGCGTACATGAGGTGCGCGGCCTGGCGGAGCGGGGTGTCCGGGGTCGCGCTGACCGCCCCCCACGTCATCACGTCCTTGACGGTGCGGCTCTTGAGAACGCGGTCCACGTCGTCGAACGCATCGCGCAGGGCCGGTTCCAGGATGGCCTGCCGGAGGTCCCGGTCGCTCACCATGCCCACGAGACGCCCCTTGTCGCTCACCACCGGGGCGTGGCGGATGCTCCGGGCCCGCATGGCCTTGACCGCGGCGCCCACGAGCATCTCCTGGCGGAACGTCACGGCCGGGCGGGTCATGATGTCGCGGACCCGTACGGCGCCCTCCGGCCAGGAGGCCTCCTCGAGCTCGCGCCGCGCACGGCCGGCGCGCTTCGGGTTCCGGGTCCGTATGTCGCGGGTGATCGCTCGCTTGGGACGGCTCATGAGATTCCTCCCCTCTTCGAGCCGGTGGGGTGCAACCGCCTTGCCAGATGCCGGCGGCGGTGACTGCTTGCGAACCGAGACGTTAGCCATCAGCCGCGGGTGACCTTTGGGTCTCTCCCTCCTCAGCTGAGGCGCGCGGGCCCCATGCCCCGGGCAGGGTCACGAGGCAGGCGGCGGGGCGATCAGGCCCTCCCGCATGAGCAGGCCGACGGCTTCGCGCGCATCGCGCATCATCCGGGCGGCCTCTCCGTGGAGCACCTCCCGGCTCTTCGTCAGGCGCGCGATGCCCTCCGCCTGGGCGGCGAGGCCGGCCGCGACCGCCACTCGGGGAAACACCTCCCACTCGTCCATCCGCGGGAGGATGTCCTCGTCCCCGATCGTTCGTGACTCGGCGAAGGCCGCCAGCTCCCGGGCCACCGCCCTCGCCATCCCGTCGGTGATGGCCCGGGCTCGCACGTCGAGCACCCCCCGGAAGAGCCCCGGGAAGACCAGCGAGTTGTTGAGCTGGTTGGGGAAGTCGCCCCGGCCGGTCGCGACCACGCGCGCCCCGGCGGCCTTGGCCTCCCACGGCCAGATCTCCGGAACGGGGTTGGCGCAGGCGAAGACGATGGCGTCCCGGGCCATGCCGCCCACCCACTCGGGCTTGATGATTCCCGGCCCCGAAGCCGAGAAGGCCACGCAGACGTCGGCGCCCCGCAAGGCCTCGGCGATACCGCCCACGATCCCATCGGCGTTGCTCTCCCGGCACACGCGCCACTTGTCCGGGAATCGCCCCTGCTCCGTCTCGATGTCGTGCCGGTGCCGATGCAGGATGCCCTTGCGGTCGCACGCCACGATGGCGCCCGGCTCGACGCCGCTGGTGGTGAGCAGGCGATAGCCGGCGACGTTGGCCGCGCCCATTCCCACCATCGCGATGCGGACCCGGCCGAGGTCCTTGCCCACGACCTTGAGGCCGTTGATCAGACCTGCCAGCAGCGCGGTGGCCGTGCCCTGCTGGTCGTCGTGCCAGACCGGAATGCTCATCTGGGCCCGGAGCGCGTCGAGCACGCGGAAGCACTTGGGTTGCGCGATGTCCTCCAGGTTGATTCCCCCGAAGGTGGGCTCGAGCAGCTTGACGGTTCGCACCAGCTCGTCGGGATCCTTCGTCGCCAGGCAGATCGGGACCGCGTCGACACCGCCCAGATACTTGAAGAGCATCGCCTTGCCTTCCATGACCGGCAGCCCGGCCTCGGGCCCGATGTCACCCAGACCGAGCACCCGCGTGCCGTCGGTGACGATGGCGATGGAGTTGCCCTTGTTGGTGTGCGCGTACACCAGCTCGGGATCGGCCTGGATGGCCCGGCACGGGGCGGCCACCCCGGGGGAGTACCAGATCGCGAAGTCCTCCACGCCGCGGATCGCGCACTTGGGCAAGACCTGCAGCTTGCCCCGGTAGAAGGGATGCAGGCGCAACGCCTCCTCGGCGGGCTTGCTCGCCCGCGCGAGCCGGTCCTCGGTGTCCTCGCGCATGGCCTCGAGCGCTGCAACTCGGCTGCCAGCCGTCGGCTCCCGCAATGGCGGCCACTTGCCCCACGCCGGCCGGGGCGCCCGTGCCCCATCTGGGGCGCGGCGCTCTCGGTCCGGGGAGGTGTCGCGGCCTCCACGGAGAGCGCCTTGTCCGCGTTTGCCGTGGCTTGAGCGCGGGGCACGAAGCTTGCTCGGATCCTCGCCGAGGAGGATCTCGATGAGCGACTTCAGGTGGACCGCGATGGCCGTACCGATCGTGCTGCTCGCCGCGACGACGCTCGTGGCGGGCTGCGCGACGAAGCGCATCGTCTGGGAGAAGGCCGCCGTCGCCCAGGTCGAGCGAGAGCGAGACGAGAACGCGTGCCTTCGGGCGGCCATGGGCGGCGACGGCGGCCAGCTCCTGGTGCCGTACTGCATCGACCGCGACGTCTACACCCGGTGCATGGAAGGTCGCGGCTATACCGTTCGATCCCAGTGACGCGATCCCCGTTCGCCCTTCCCGCGCGCCTCGCCCCCTGGGTGCTGAGCGTGCTCTGCGTCCTGGCCTGGGCGCCCGCGACCGATGGGAGCGGCGCGGGTCCGGCCGAGGAGCTCAAAGGGGCGATCGACCGGGTCCTCCGCGTCCTCGAGGATCCCGTCCTCAAGGAGGCGCCCAGGGCGGGCGAGCGCCGTCGCGCGGTCCGGCGGATCGCCGACGAGATCTTCGACTTCGAGGAGACCGCGCGCCGGTCCATGGCGCAGCACTGGCGATCGCTGACCCCGGACCAACGACGGGAGTTCGTGGAGCTCTTCGGCGAGCTGCTCGAGCGGGCCTACATGTCGAAGATCGAGCTCTACGGCGGCGAGAAGATCCAGTACCGGGGCGAGCGGGTGGAGGGCGACTACGCCACCGTCTTCACCCGGCTCACCACCACGAAGGGCACCGAGGTGCCGATCGACTATCGCATGCTCAGGCGAAGCGACCGGTGGCGCGTCTATGACGTCAGCGTCGAGGGCGTGAGCCTCGTGGCCAACTATCGCACCCAGTTCAACAGCCTGATGCGCACATCCTCCGCCGACGAGCTGCTCGAAAAGATGCGGAGCCGCGTCGAGGAGATCCGCCGATGAGCCCGCCGCCGCGTCACCAGTACCGGACGCGCCCGACGTCCACGTGGACGAAGTTCGAGTCCGGGTAGTAGCCGACCCCGCCGGCCCCGAGCGCCTTCGCGGCGGCATGCACCGACGCGAGCGGCCGGCCCGGCACCCGGATGTCGACGGCCATGCCCGCGACGTGGAGGCTCGTCGAGGCGACCCCGCTCGTGGTCGCGACGAGCCGGGCATTCGTCGCCGGGGAGCGGTAGCCGGAGATGACCTCGAAGGGCTCGCGGGTCTCCAGGCGGTCGCGAAGCGCGCCCAGCACGTCGAGGAGCCGGCGGTCGATGGGGTGCACCGTGTTGCTGCGGTGGTCGCGGAGCAGCCGGTCGATCTCGATGAGCCCGTCGCGCACGTACCGGCCGGCCGCCCAGTACGTCGCGCGCACCCACTCGCCCGTGTGCACGCTCCGCAGCGAGAGGATGCGCGCGTCGGCCGCGGCCGCGCGCCCGACCGGCACCAGCAGGCCGGCCAGCCCCGCCATGCCGAGCCGCAGGATCCGCCGTCGGGACGCGCCGTGATGGTCCATTCCGGTCAACCTGAACCCTCCTCTCGGGGCGACGGACAGCCGCCGTTTCCGCGAGCCAGATCCGGCGCGCCCGCCCGCCGCTCCGCGGCCAGCGCGGCGGCGAGGCGGTGGTCGCGCTCGTAGACGTCGTCCCGGAAGTTCACCAGCCCGTCCGGGCCGACGAACGCCGTCCAGTACAGTATGTACACGGGCAGCGGCGGGGCAACCGGAATTCGCGGCGAGCCCCCGGCCGCGATGGCCTCCTCGAGCCGCCGTCGGGTCCAGCGGCCGGTCCCGTCCGTCAGCACGTGGGCCGCGACGTCGTCCGCTCGCTCCACCCGGATGCACCCGTGGCTGGCCGTCCGCACCGGGCGCGCGAACAGCGACCGGGTCGGGCTGTCGTGGAGATAGACGTCGAAGCGGTTCGGGACGTCGAACTTGATCCGGCCCAGCGGGTTGTCCGGCCCGGGCTGCTGCTGCAGCCGGAACGGGAACGCCTCCGCGGAGACCGCGGACCAGTCGACCGCGAGGCCGAACGGGTCGCTCTCCCGCCGCTCCATGATGACGATGTCGTTGTCGGCCAGATAGCGACGGTTCTCGCGGAGCCGGGGCAGGATCTCCCGGGCCGCGATCGAGGTGGGCACGTTCCACCTTGGATTGAGAATCACCGCCTCGAGCTGGGTCTGCACCGCCGGCGTCGGGTGCCGGCGGTCGCCGACCACGACGCGCGAGGTGAGGACGGGCCGGCCGTCCTCGACCACCTGCAGCGTGGCGTCGGCCGCGTTCACCACGATGTAGCGCGGCCCGAGGTCCCGCGGGAGCCAGCGCCAGCGCTCCAGGTTCAGGATGATCTGCCGGATCCGGTCGGACGCCGGCACGTTCAGGGCGCGGACGGTCGCCTCGCCCACGATCGCGTCGACGGCGAGCCCGTGGCGCGCCTGAAAGCGGCGCACCCCCGCCTCGAGCCGATCGTCGAAGTGGGAATCGGCGGGCCGGGCCACGAGCTCATCCTCGGCCGCGAGGCGAGCGCGAATGGTGGCGACCCGGGCATCGTCGTCGCCGCGCCGGAGGAGCGGACCGGAGGGCACCGGCGGCCAGCCGCTCCGCTCCGCGATGGCCCGGTAGCGTCGGAGCGCCTCGACGAGCCGGCCGTAGCCCGGCGCCGGCGGCGGCAGCGACGCCAGCAGCGCGGGAAACGTCGCCGGCTGGCGGACGCCCCGGGTCAGCGCCGACACCGCGTCGAAGCGCGGCGCGGGAATTGCCCAGTCCGGGTCCCGGCGCCCAGGCGGCACCCGGCCGGCCCGGACATCACCCGCGTAGCCGAGGAACGCGGCGGTCAGCAGCAGGTCGAGCTCGGCGGTGTGCCCACCGTTCGAGCTCGATCGGTGGGCTCGGATCGCGTCGAGATGGTAGCGGCTGGGGTCGAGCCCGTGCGTGTCGGCGGTCGCCAGCGCCCGGAGGAGCAGCGCCGTGCGATCGAGTCCACCATCGGGCGCGTCCCACGCCGGCGCGAAGGCTCGCGGCCGGTAGAATCGCCCGAGAGCCCGCGGATCGAGCGACTGCCCGTCGACGCGGAGCCCGTCCGGCCGCTCCAGGAGCTCCCGGATGCGCGGGCTCGTGGCGCCGGCGGCCGCCCCCGACGGCGCGATCGAGGCGGCGACGAGCACCGCCGCGCTCACCGCCGTCAGGCGGCGGAGGAGCGCCCACCCGCGGACCCGTCCCGCCGCGCGCCTCACCGCGCGCCGGGGCGAACGGCGGCGGCGGTGTCCGTGAGGGCGTGGCGCAGGACCTCGGCCGCATCGTCGACGAAGATGAAGGTGAGCTGCCGTCGCAGCTCCTCCGGCACGTCTTCGACGTCGCGCTCGTTCCGCGCCGGCAGGATGATGGACCGGATCCCCGCCCGGTGCGCGGCCAGGACCTTCTCCTTGATCCCCCCGACCGGGAGCACCTTGCCGCGCAGCGTGATCTCGCCGGTCATGGCCAGGCCGCTGCGCACGGGCCGCCGGGTGGCGAGCGAGGCCAGGGCCGTCATGATGGTGACGCCGGCCGAGGGCCCATCCTTCGGAATGGCCCCGGCGGGGACGTGCACGTGGATGGTTCGCCCCTCGAAGGTCTCGGGATCCACGGCGAGCGCCTCGGCGTTGGATCGCACGTAGGAGACCGCCGCCTGCGCGCTCTCGCGCATCACGTCACCCAGCATGCCGGTGAGCACCAGCCGCTCCTCGTCGCTCGGCATCATCGTCGCCTCGACGAACAGGACATCCCCACCGGCCGGCGTCCAGGCCAGGCCCGTGGCGACCCCCGGCCGGCTGGTGCGCTCGGCCACCTCGTCGAAGAAGCGCGGTCGGCCGAGATACTCCGTCACCTGGTCGGCGATGATCCGGACCGCCTGGCTTTGGCCTTCCGCCACTCGCCGGGCCACCTTCCGGGCTGCGGCGGCGATCTCCCGCTCGAGGCTGCGCACCCCGGCCTCGCGGGTATAGCCCCGCACGATCTGACGGATGGCCTCGGGCTCGAACGACAGCTCGGCCGGAGTGAGGCCGTGCGCGGCGAGCTGCTTCGGGATGAGGTACTGCCGCGCTATCCCGATCTTCTCCTCGTCCGTGTAGCCGGACAGCGTCAGGATCTCCATCCGATCACGCAGGGGACCCGGAATGGTCTCCAGCGTGTTCGCGGTGGCGATGAACAGGACCTGGGAGAGGTCGAACGGCACGCCCAGGTAGTGGTCGACGAACGTGTTGTTCTGCGCCGGATCGAGCACCTCCAGCAGCCCGGCCGACGGGTCACCCCGCCAGTCGGCCCCGATCTTGTCGATCTCGTCGAGCATGAACACCGGATCGCGCGTCTCGGCGCGACGGATCGCCTGGATGATGCGGCCGGGGAGCGCACCGATGTACGTCCGTCGGTGGCCGCGGATCTCCGCCTCGTCCCGCACCCCGCCCAGCGACATGCGCGCGAACTGCCGGCCCAGCGCCCGGGCGATGCTCTGGCCGAGACTGGTCTTGCCTACCCCCGGGGGCCCGACGAAGCAGAGGATGGGCTCGCGCGAGTCGCCCGGACCAGGACCGCCGGACCCGCCGCCGCGCTCCTGGCGGAGCTTCTTGACCGCCAGGTAGTCGAGAAGACGGTCCTTGATCTTCTCCAGGTCGAAGTGGTCCTGGTCCAGGACCTCGCGGGCCCGGCCGATGTCGATGGTCCCGCCGGTCACCTTGCTCCAGGGCAGGCTCGCCATCCACTCCAGATAGGTGCCGATCATGCCGTGCTCGGGCGAGGATGGCGAGAGACCCGCCAGCCGGGTCAGCTCCCGCTCCGCCTCCCGCCGCGCCTCGTCGGGCAGCCCCGCCTCCTCGATGCGCCGACGCAGCTCGCCGACCTGCGCGTCTCCCTCCCGATCCTCGCCGAGCTCCCGCTGGATGGAGCGGAGCTGCTCGCGCAGGTAGTACTCCCGCTGCTTCTTGGAGAGCCGCTCCTCCGTATCGCTGGTGATCTTCTGCCCCAGCTCCCGCACGGCCAGCTCGCGCTGCAGCAGATCGACGAGCCGCCGGAGCTTGGCGGGCACCGGATCCGTCTCGAGCAGCTCCTGGCGCACCGGCAGATCGAGCGGAACCAGGGACGCCACGAAGTACAGGAGGTGGCGGGGGTCGGTAAAGCTCTCCGCCGCCACCCCGAGCTCGTCGGGCAGCTCCGGGGACACCTCCACCAGCCGGCGGAAGATATCGGCGGCCGCCCGGCGCAGCGCATCCACCTCGGTCCCCTCCACCACCTGATCCGGGGCCGCCTCGACGCGCGCGACGAGATACGGCTCCGTGCCGGTCCAGTCGAGGATCTTGATTCGCTCGATCCCCTGCACCATCAGGCGGACGCTGCCCTCCGGCCCCCGCGCGAGCTGGTGAATCATTCCGACGGTGCCCACCCGGTAGAGCACGTCGGGCGTCGCCGGCTCCGGCGTGGGATCGCGCTGCGCCACCAGCGCGAGCAGCCGGTTGCCCCGCATGACGTCGTCCACGAGCCGGACGGACCGCGGCTGGCCCACCACGAGGGGCGCCGCGGTCAACGGGAAGACCACCGCGTCCCGGAGCGGCAGGACCGGGAGCACGTCCGGGACGACAAAGCCGGCCGGGCTCGCCAACTGGACCGCCATCAGCTGCCTCCCGTGCGCTTCGGCAGGGTGATGCGGAGCAGGCCCCGCTCGTAACGCGCCTCGACCCGCTCCGCGTCGACGGCGGCCGGCAGCACGACCTCCACCTGGAAGGGGCCCTGGCGGATGCCGGCGGCGTGGTACACGGCGCCTTCGGCGCACGAGGGGAGCCGCCGGTGCCCTTCGACGACCAGCACGTCCTCGAAGAGCTGGACCTCGAAATCGTCCTCGTCGAGCCCGGCAAGCTCCACCAGGACCTCGATCGCGGTCGCCGTCTCGTAGGTGTCCGCCTCGGGCCGCCAGCCGACCCGCGCGAGCGGACGCAGGCGTTCGCTCGGCCAGACGTCTCCGAGCGGCCACGCGGGCGCGGAGCGCACCAGCATCGTGTAGCGGTAGCTCAAGCGTCGGTATCTCATCGCCTCTGGCGGGCTCCCGGCTCATTGTGCCAGCCCTCGACGCCTCGCGCCAGGAACGCGTCGACGAGAGACGCCAGCGTGGGCTCCCCCGCGTCTTCGAACTCGTAGCGGGCGCGCACCACGGGCTTCTCGAGCGCGATCAGCGCGGCCAGATCGAGCGGGGTGGCCGCCACCACCACGTCCGCGACGGCCCGATTGATCGTCTCGCGCAGCTCCTGCAGCTGGCCGGCGTCGTAGCCGACCGCCGGGAGCACGGGCCCGATGTGCGGATACCGGGCAAAGATCTCCCGCACGCCGGGCGCCGCGGAGGCGCGCGGATCGACGATGGCCGCCGCGCCCCCGTTGGTGGCCGCGACGTAGCCCGCCCCGTACGCCATGCCGCCGTGCGTGAGGGTCGGGCCGTCCTCCACCACCAGGACGCGCCGCCCCCGCACCGCCGCGGGGTCGTCCAGCCGGACCGGAGAGGCCGCGCGCACGATCGTGGCCCGCGGATTGATCGCGCGCGCCTCGTCGATGACCGCCCGCACGTGGCCGGCCGGAGCCGCGTCCACCTTGTTGACGACGACGACGTCCGCCATGCGCAGCACCGCTTCGCCCGGGTGGTAGGCGTCGGCCTGCCCGGGCCGGAGCGCGTCGGCCATGACGATGTGCAGATCCGGCCGCAGCAGCGGGAAATCGTTGTTGCCGCCGTCCCAGACGATGAGGTCCGCCTCCCGCTCGGCGCGCTCCACGATCGCCGCGTAGTCCACCCCCGCGAAGACGACGTGGCCGGCGGCCAGGTGCGGCTCGTACTCCTCGCGCTCCTCGGCGGTGCATCCCGCCGCGTCGAGATCCTCGCGCCGCGCGAACCGCTGCACGCGCTGCCGCTCGAGGTCGCCGTACGGCATCGGGTGCCGCAGCACCGCGACCTTGCGCCCGCGCTCGCGGAGCCGGCGGCCGAGCCAGCGCGCGGTCTGGGACTTGCCGCACCCGGTCCGGATGGCCGAGATCGCGATCACCGGCACGCGCGCCCGCAGCATCGTGCTGCGCGGCCCGAGCAGGGCGAAGTCCGCGCCCGCGGCCAGGGCCCGCGAGGCCAGGTGCATCACGGCCGCGTGGGGCACGTCGCTGTAGGCGAACACGACGCGATCCACCGCGTCGCGCCGGCAGATCGCCTCCAGGTCGGCCTCGTCCTCGATCGGAATGCCGGCCGGATAGCGCGGGCCGGCGAGGGAGGCGGGGTAGCGGCGGTCGCTCAGGCGCGGGATCTGGGCCTGGGTGAACGCCACCACGTGGACGCCCGGGTCGTCACGGTAGACCACGTTGAAGTTGTGGAAGTCGCGGCCGGCCGCGCCCAGGATCACGATCCTAGTGGGCATGCCTCACCAGAGGAAGAATTCGGCCTCGGCCTCGATGCCCGATCCCTTCGTGAGCCCGGTGAACACGTCGTGCTCGGTCAGGATGCCCACCAGCCGGCCGTCCGCGACGACCGGCAGGCTGCCGATCCGGCGCTGGAACATCGTCAGGGCCGCCTGGACCAGCGGGACGTCGGCCTGGGTCGTCACCACCGACCACGTCATCACGTCCCGGACCCGCGGCGCCTTGACGCGGTGGGGGGCCAGGCCCGTCTGCCCCGCCAGCGCGGGCAGGAAGGCCGCGTGCCGGAGGTCGCGGTCGGTCAGGATCCCGAGCACGTGGGCGCCCGCATCGACCACCGGGAGGTGGCGGATCCCTTTGCTGCGCATCAGATCCACCGCCACCCGCACCGAGGTGTCGAGATCGACCACCACCGGGTGCTTCGTCATCACGTCGCCGACCTTCATGCGTGGACCTGCTCGGGCACCCGCGGCGGATTCAGGATCGCCTGCAGCTCCTTCCCCATCTTGAAGAACGGGACCTTCCGGGCCGGGACCTCGATCGGGGCCCGTGTCTTCGGGTTCCGGCCGGTGCGCGCCCGTCGCTGGCGCACCGCGAACGTGCCGAGACCGCGCAGCTCCACGCGCTCGCCCTTCACCAGCGCCTCGGTGATGCGCTCGAACATCGCCGTCACGACCGTTTCGCTCACCGCGCGGCTGAGACCGGCGATGCGCGCTACTTCCAGGACGAGATCGCTCTTGTTCATGTCCACGGTTCTCCCGGAGGAGAGCAATGCAACTCCGCTGCCACCAGCCATGCGCTCAAAAGACCGTGATCCCGTCAGGTTGCGCCGCGGGGGCACGATCCCGATGGGGCGGCTCCACCCCAGCCGGGGCGGCACGTCCCCGCCGTCGGGCCACGTCCCCAACTCACCGGAGACGGGTCAGCTCGTCCCGGGGCGACCATTCGAAGCGCACCCGCCGGCCTTCTCGATAGGCATCGACACCCCGGCCGGCCGTGACCCAGCCGATCACGGCGGCCGCCACCCGGCGGCGCCTGAAGGCGCCCAGCAGCGCCTCGGCGCGGCGCTCGGATATCGCGAGGAGCAACGAGCCGGATGCGATCAGTCCGAGGGGGCGAAGCCCGAAGTGCGCGCACAGGCGGGCGGTGTGGGGGTGCACCGCGATCCGATCGAGATCGACGGTCAGCCGCCGGCCCGAAGCGGTGGCGAGCTCGAAGAGGGCCGCGGCCACGCCCCCCTCGGTGGGGTCGTGCATCGCGCTTGCTCCGGCCCGCGCCGCGAGCAGGGCTTCGCCGACCACGGAGATGCCGGGCCGGTGGTTGAAGCGTGCGGCCTCGTGCCGGGCGCGGCCGCCGAGGGCCGTTCGGGCCGCGCGGGCGAATCGGCGCGCGAGGATCGAGGTGCCTTCGATGCCGGCGAACTTGGTCATGATGATCAGATCCCCGGCCCGGGCGCCGGCCGCGGTCACGAGGCCGTCTCGACGGACCAGGCCCTGCATGTCGCCGGCCACGATGGGCTGCCTCACCGCGGGGGAGATCTCGGTGTGGCCCCCCGTGACGGCGATGCCGAGCCCGCGCGCGGCGCGGTCGATGTCCCGGAAGATCCCTCGTACGACCCCGGGAGCGGTGCGGGGCGGCACGATGATCGTGGACTGGAACCACGCCGGCCGGGCTCCCATGACGGCGATGTCATTGGCGTTGACGTGCACCGCGTACCAGCCGACTTCCTCGGTGGTGAAGGTGACCGGGTCGCTCTTCAGGATCAGATACTGCGGCCCGAGGCTGACCACCGCGGCATCGAGTCCAAAGGCCGGGCCCACCACCACCCGCCGATCCGGGGCTCCGCGGAATCGAAGCAGCCTCCGCAGGAGAGCGGGCGGCAGCTTGCCGGGAAGCAGGGCCATCACCGGCAGACCAGCACCGGGATCTTGCTGTGGGTGAGGACCTTGTTGGCCTCGCTGCCCAGCGCGAGGGCCGAGATGCCCTTCCGCCCGTGCGAGGCCATGCAGATCAGATCGCAGCCTTTCGTCCCGGCGGTCTCGACGATGGCCTGGTAGGGATGATCCTGGATCAGGTGGAGCGTCTCGCAGGCGACGCCGGCCGTGGCCGCCTCGCCTTTGGCGATGCCCAGGATCTTCTCGGCGAGCGCCTGGCAATCCTTCTCGTACTGCGCCGCGGTGGTGGTCACCATCACCGGATCGACCGCGAGATTGTCGAAGGGCAGCGAGACGGTGAGAGCGGTCACCTTCGCCCCCAAGGCCTTGGCGAGCGCGATGCCCTCACGCAGCGCGCGCTCGGAGAGCGGCGATCCGTCGCTGGGAATCAGGATGTGCCGGTACATGTCGAACGTCCTCCCGGGCGCCGGCGCGGACTATTCATGAACGGCCTCGACCGAGACCGGACGGGTGGCGCCGCGGGCGCCTCCGGGGTGAGCGAGCGGAGTGGGCCCCCCGAGCCCGGTGCGCCGCTCGAAGAGCGGCGAATCCGGCGAGTGGGTGACGGAGCCGCTCGCCCCGGAGGCGCCCGCGGCGACAGGACCCGTCCGACTCGCGCTTGTCCGTTCATGAATAGTCCGGGCTAACGCGATCCGGGCGGCGGGGGCGGCGGCGCTCCCGCTGGCGGAGGCGGAACGCCCGGCGGGAGGGGAGCGGGGGCGGGCGGCGGGGGCGGCGACGTGTATGCCGGCTCCGAGCCGCGGGCGACCGGGATCTGGTGACCCTTGGCGTACATGCATTGCATGTACGTCATGTCATAGCGTCGCTGGACCGCGTAGCCGCTTCCCTCCGCCCGGCCCGCGCCGGCGGCGGTCCCCCCCAGCAAGCCGACGCCGGCCCCCACGGCCGCTCCGGTCGCAGGGCTGCCCGCCGCGGCGCCGAGCGCCGCGCCGGCCGCCGCGCCGACGACCGTCCCGATCGCCGCGCCGCCGACGGTGCTCGTGGCCGAGGCCTGGCTGGGCGTGATCCCGGTATGCTGCGCGGCCCACTGGCGACACACGAGGTCGTCGGTCTGGAACTGCTCGAAGCTCTTCCCCGTGCCCGGCAGCACCATCACGCTCGGCCCGCTGGGCACCGTGGCGCACCCGGCCAGCAGCACGCCGGCCACGAGCGGAGCGAGGACGGTCTTGCGCATCCTATGGCCTCCGGTCTTGCGCATCCTATGGCCTCGCCGGAACCTTCACCCACTCTTCGGGGCAGGTCTGCACGCTCGGGTAGTACGCGCTGGCGCTCATGCAGTAGTACCAGTAGGCCGGAGGTGCCGGCGGCGGCGGGGGCGCTGCCGGCGGCTGCTCGATGTACACCGGCGGCTGCTCGATGATGACGGTCGGCGGATAGTAGTATGGCGGCGGGTACCACCAGTAAGGATGGGGCGGTCCCCAGTACGGCGGCCCCCACCACGGCCCGACCCCGACGTAGACGCCGCCGCGCCAGTGGACCGACGCCTGGCTCGGCACGGCGGCGCCGAGGATCAGGAACGCCGCGATCACCAACGCGAGCAGGGCCGACGTCTTCACGTTCAGCGCTCGCTGGGCTCCCAGACGTAGATCCGGACCGCCGTCGCCCGCTTGCCGTCGGCCTTCACGATCGCGGTGATCCAGTCCCCCGGCTTCACCTGCCAGCCGGGAAGCCCGCTCTCGACGAAATCCCCCACCCAGCCGCTCGGCGCCGGCCCGCTGGCCCGCTTGACGCTCACGAACTCGGTCGCGGACGTGACGCCGATGGTGCGCCGTTCGACCTGGGTCACCCCTTCCTTGATCCGCCACGGGCCCATGCCTTCGACGACGACCGCACCCGCGGTCCCATCTACCGCGACCACGGTGCCCGAGTACTTGCTCTCCTGGCCGGCGCCCCAGGTCGGAATCGCCCAGGCCGCGATCGCCACGATGGCCAGCACCGCGCTCCGTCGAACCGTTGCAGTCGTGTCCATGATCATCCTCCGCCCGCTGGCTCATTGAGCAAGGCGTGTGCCACCGGCCGGAGCTCGGAACCCGTTGATTCCGTGCGGGGCTGGTCTCGCGCGATCAGCGCGATCCGACCGCCTGGGGCGGCGGAGTCCCATCGGCATGGGCGCGGCCGCCCCGCCACGGCTCGGCACCGGCCTTGCACCCGGACCGACACGAGCTCGATGACAAACGTGATGACCCGCCGGCATCTGCTGCAGGGGACGCTCGCGCTCCTCGGGGGAGGAGCGGCCAGCGCGGGCGCGGTGGACCCCAGCCGGCCGCATCGGCTGCTCAAGGGCGTGTACCTCTCCTACTACGGGGTGGCCGATCGCACCATCCGCGGCCGGGTGCTCGAGCTGCTCGACCGCACGGAGCTCAATGCCGTCGTGATCGACGTCAAGGGAGACCGGGGCTTCATCCCGTACGACAGTCGGATTCCCCTGGCCCGGAGCGCCGGCGCGATGGGGCCGGTGCGGCTTGCCGCTTTCGATGACCTGCTCGCCGGGCTCAAGGCGAAGGGCATCTACACGGTGGCGCGCGTCGTCGCGTTCAAGGACGACGTGCTGGCGCGCTACCGGCCGGAATGGGCCGTCGCCGACACGACGACGGGCTCGCTCTGGCTCGACAACGAGCGGCTGGCCTGGATCGATCCCTTCCACGAGGAAGCGTGGGCCTATCCGATCGCGGTCGCCCAGGAGGCCGCGCTCCGAGGTTTCGACGAGATCCAGTTCGACTACTTGCGGTTCCCGAGTGAGGGCCGCCTCGGGGCGGCGCGCTACTCGCAGACCAGTACCCAGCAGAGCCGCGTGCAGGCCATCGCGCGGTTCCTCCGGCAGGCCCGGGCGGCCCTGGCCCCGGGAAGCCCGGCGCTGGCCGTCGACGTCTTCGGCTACACGGCCTTCAACCCGGACGACACCGGCATCGGGCAACGCATCGAGGAGCTGGCGCCGCTCGTGGACGTCCTCTGCCCGATGGCCTACCCGTCCGCGTACCACGTCGGCATCCCGGGCTTCCCGAATCCCGTCGCGCATCCCTACGAGGTCGTCCTCGAGACGATGCGGCGCATGCACGCGCGAGCGGCGCACGCACCGGTCCAGATCCGGCCCTGGATCCAGGATTTCCGCGACTACGCCTTCGACCGCCGCGTGTTCGGGGTGCCCGAGGTTCGCGCCCAGATGCGAGCCGCCCTCGATGGCGGAGCGATGGGCTGGATGCTCTGGAATCCCGGCAATCGCTACACCGCGGACGCGCTCGCCCCCCGGGGGGGCCGGGATAGCAAGGCGGCCGCCTCCTAGACCCCCAGCTCGCCGCGCACCCGGATGTAGTGGAGGATCTGCTCGCGGCCGATCATCCCGACGAGCTCGCCGCTCGCGAGCACCGGCATCTGCGCCACGTTGGCGTCGTCCATCTTCTCGAGCGCGGCGAGCAGATTCTCCTTCGGCTCCACCGCGGTCACCTTCTCCGCCGGCGTCATGACCTCACCCGCGGTGACCTGCGCCCACCGGTCCTGCGGGATCGCCTTGATCTCGTGCAGCGTGAGCAGGCCGGCCAACCGCCCGCCCTCCGTGACCGTGAAGCAGCGCCGCCCCGCCCCCAGCACCTCCTCGCGAACGATGCGCTCGAGGCTCGCGCCACGCTCGAGGCGCCGGCCGTCCGGGGTCATCGCCTGGGCCACCGTCACGTCACGCAGCATCTCCCGGATATTGGCCTCCGCGTGACTGTGGGCGGCGGCGTTCTGGAGGAACCAGCCGATGAACGCGAACCACATACCCCCGATCACGTTGCCCCCCATCACGGTCAGGATGCCCCAGCCGATGAGCCCGAACGCCACGAGCTGGCCGGCGAACGCGGCGACCCGGCTCGCGCGGTGGAAGCTCCCGGTGAAGTGCCACACCGCCGCGCGGAAGAGGCGGCCGCCGTCCAGCGGAAAGCCGGGCACGAGGTTGAACACCGCCACGAGGAAGTTGATGCGGGCCAGCCAGATCGCGGGCGCCGCCAGGAGAGGCACGTCGCGGACGAGCTGCCACGCTCCCGCGAACAGCCCGGCCAGCGCGAAGCTCGTCACGGGTCCGGCGAGCGCGATCCGGAACTCCGCTCCCGGCGTGTCCGGCTCCCGGGAGATCCGGGCCATGCCGCCGAACACGAACAGGGTGATGCTCCGGATCGGGATCCCGTTTCGCCGGGCGACCCATGAGTGCCCGAGCTCGTGGATCAGGATGGACACGAAGAAGGCCAGCGCGGTGACGGCTGCGATCGCCCAGTAGGACCCGCCGGCCCAGCCCGGATACTCGCCCGGGAAGTAGCCGGCCGCCAGCGACCAGGTCACGAGGCCGAAGACGAGCAGCCAGCTCACGTGGACGCGGATCGGGATTCCCCAGACCTCGACAACCTTGAGCCGACTCTCCAATCCGGCACCGCCTTCCGGTCGAGAGGCCCGGTCAGTCCTCGTCGAGAACGCCCTGGAGCGCTCGCAGCACGTCCACGTAGCTGATGATCCCGAGCACCTCGTGCGTGTCCTCCTGCACCACCGGAACCGCGCCGATCTTGTGCTCGATCAGGAGATCGATCACGTCGCCGATCTCCGCCTCCGGCTCGACCGCGATCACGTTCGCGCTCATGATCTTGACGATCGGCGTCGTCAGCTCCTCCCGGAGCGCGTCCGCCCCCTCGGTCTTCAGCAGCCGGGCGATGTCGACGCGGGCGAGATCACGGTCGCTCACCATCCCCACGAGGGCATCCCCCTCGACGACGGGGATATGCCGGACGTCGGCCTCGCGCATCAGGTCCCACACCTCCGCGATGCTCGTCTGGGGAGTCACGGTCAGGGGATCCGGCGTCATCAGCTCACGTGCGATCATGTGGGCCTCCTTCCCTCCATGCCGCGGGACGGGAGCAAGGACGGTGCCACGGGAGTGGCCGACGAATCCCGCTCTTTCCCCGCGGACCGAGCCTCTTCCGGCCGTGCGCGGTGGGGCAGCGGCTCCCCGGATGAGGCGGCGGGGCCCCGGCGCGACGGCGCCGGCGCCCTTGCGCTGGGGCGCCGGCCCTGCTATCGGTCGGTGCGGGGAGATCCTGGTGAGACGCAGGCCGGTAGTCCTGGTGACCGGCGCGGGGGGTGAGGTCGGGCATGGCCTCATCCATCAGCTCGCGGAGCTCGGCGTCTACGATGTGCTGGCCCTCGACGTCCGGGCCGTGGATGACGAGGTCGCCCGGCGGTGCGCGGCCACGCGGGTCGGGGACATCCTCGACCGTCACCTGCTGGACCGGCTGCGGAGCGAGTTCGAGATCTCGGTCGTCTTCCATCTGGCCGCGCTCCTGTCCACCCGGGCGGAGTTCGTCCCGGAGACGGCCCACGAGGTCAACGTGCAGGGCACGCTCAACCTCCTCCGCCTGGCCGTCGAGGAAGCCCGCTCGCTCGGCCATCCGGTCAGGTTCCTCTTCCCGAGCTCCGTCGCGGTCTACGGGCTGCCGGACCTCGAGACCAAGCGCGCGGCCGGCCGGGTGGCCGAGGCCGCGTGGCTCGCGCCCATCACGATGTACGGCTGCAACAAGCTCTACTGTGAGCACCTCGGCCGCTACTTCGCGCGTCACTACCGGCAGCTGGCGGCGGGAGAGCCGAGCGGGGTCGACTTCCGGGCGATCCGCCTGCCCGGGCTGATCTCGGCCTTCACGGTGCCGAGTGGCGGCACCAGCGACTACGCGCCGGAGATGATCCACGCCGTCGCCCAGCGGCACCCGTACGCCTGCTTCGTCCGGGAGGACACGCGCATCCCGCTCATGGCCATGCCCGACGCGGTCACGGCGCTGCTGGCGCTGCTGGAGGCTCCGGCCGGATCGTTGACCAGCGCGGTCTACAACGTCGCCGCCTTCAGCCCCAGCGCCGGCGAGCTGGCCGATCTCGTGCGGCGCGCGTTCCCGGACGCCCGGATCTCGTTCGAGCCCGACCGGCGCCGACAGGCCATCGTCGACTCGTGGCCCGAGGACGTCGACGACACCCCGGCGCGACGCGACTGGGGTTTCCGGCCGGCCTACGATCTGAGGCGCACGTTCGAGGAATACCTCGTGCCGAACATCACGCGGCGCTACGCCCCGCGCTGACCAGGAGATGACTCATGTACGGTGAGACCAGGCGACGCCTTCGGGCCGAGCTGGACGAGATCCGCGCGGCGGGGCTCTGGAAGGACGAGCGGGTCGTGCAGGGGCCGCAGGGCGCCCGCGTGCCCGTCGGCGGTCGGGAGGTGCTCAACTTCTGCGCCAACAACTACCTCGGCCTGGCGAGCGACCCCGCCCTCATCCGGGCGGCCCAGGAGGGCCTGGCCCGGTGGGGGTTCGGCCTCGCGAGCGTGCGGTTCATCTGCGGGACGCAGACGATCCACAAGGAGCTCGAGGCGGCCATCGCCCGCTTCCTGGGCATGGAGGACGCGGTGCTCTACACCTCGTGCTTCGACGCCAACGGCGGGCTCTTCGAGACGCTGCTCGACGAGCCCGACGTCGTCATCTCGGACGCGCTGAACCACGCCTCGATCATCGACGGCATCCGCCTCTGCCGCGCGCGGCGCGAGCGCTATGCCCACGGCGACATGGCGGATCTCGAGCGGATCCTGAAGGCCGTCCCGCAGGCGAGGACGCGACTGATCGTGACCGACGGCGTGTTCTCGATGGACGGCGACGTCGCGCCCCTGGCCGGCATCTGCGATCTGGCCGACCGGTACGGGGCGCTCGTGGTGGTGGACGACAGCCACGCGACGGGGTTCTTCGGCCCGACCGGCCGGGGCACGCCCGAGCACTGCGGCGTGGCCGGTCGCGTGGACGTCATCACCTCGACCCTCGGCAAGGCGCTCGGCGGCGCCAGCGGCGGCTTCACCGCGGGCCCCGCCGAGATCGTGGCCCTCCTCCGCCAGCGCTCCCGGCCCTATCTCTTCTCGAACACCCTGCCTCCCGCCCTCGTCTCCGCCGCACTCGCCGGGCTCCGGCTCCTGTCGGAGTCCACCGAGCGGCGCGACCGGCTCGCGGCCAATACCCGCTGGTTCCGTCGCGCCATGACCGAGGCGGGCTTCGGGCTCCGCCCCGGCGAGCATCCGATCGTGCCGATCATGCTCGGTGAGGCGCGGCTCGCGCAGCGGATGGCGGCCGATCTCTTCGACGAGGGGATCTACGTCGTGGGCTTCTCCTACCCGGTGGTGCCCCGCGACCAGGCGCGGATCCGCGTGCAGATCAGCGCGGCCCACGAGCCGGCGCACCTCGAGCAGGCGGTGGCCGCGTTCGTCAAGATCGGCCGGGCGCACGGGGTGATCTGAGCGCCGGGGACGGCGCCCGGAGCGGCGCTATCGCCCCCGGACCGTGAGCACCGGGCAGGGCGCCGTGGCCAGGACGCGCGCCGCCACGCTGCCCAGGAAGAAGCGCGGCAATCCGGTGCGACCGTGCGTCCCCAGCACGAGCACGTCCGCGCGCTTCGACCTGGCCGCCCGGACGATGACCTCATACGGGCTTCCGGCCATGATCAGGCTCGCGGCGCGGACACCCGCCCGCCTGGCCTTCGTCACCAGGGTCCGGAGCTGCTTCTGGGCCGCCGCGCGCGAGGCCGCCTCGATCCGGTCCCAGGTCTGCGGCGGGATATACTCGCCGCCCAGGGTCGGAGGAGGGAGCGTCACGGCGTGCATCAGCAGGAGCGTCGCGCGATTGGCCTTGGCCAGCTCCACCGCGCGCGCGAACGCGGCGCGTGAGGCCGAGGAGAAATCGGACGCCATCATCACCTTCCGGATCTTCGCCATGGTCGGGCCTCCTCAGCGCATTGGAGTCGCGGGCTGGTCATGGCCAGCTGCCATCGCCGAGGCATGACCACTCTCGCCACCGCTCTCTGCCGCGTGGTCCAGCTCCTCTATTTCATGGCGCCGGCCTACGCCGCCAACATGGCCCCCCCGTTTGTCCGGTACTGGAGAGGGTGGAACCGGCCGATCAGTCGACGGTGGCTCGGCACGCACAAGACCGTCGTGGGCTTCGGGCTCGGCGTCGTGGTGGCGGTCATGGCGACCTTCATCCAGTCCCGCATCGGCTGGGACGGAGCGCTCGTCGCCTACGAGCACTGGGCGACGCTCGGACTCCGCTTCGGCGTCGGCGCCATGGCCGGCGACGTCGCGAAGAGCTTCGTGAAGCGCCGCGCGGGGATCGCCCCGGGCGACCCCTGGATCCCGTGGGACCAGATCGACTTCGTGCTGGGCGCGCTCACGCTCGTCTGGGGCGCCGCGGCGCTGTCGTGGGCCGATCTGGTGATCATCCTCCTGCTCAGCGTGGTCGGGCACGTGCTCGTCAATCGTCTCGGCTACTGGCTCGGGATTCGGGATGTGAAGGGGTAGCCGCCGTCCTTCCGCGGCTCACCGGCAGACCAGGACCGGGATCTTGCTGTGACTGAGCACCTTGTAGGTCTCGCTGCCGAGCACGAACCCGGATATCCCCTTGCGCCCGTGCGAGGCCATGAAGATGAGATCGCAGCCCTTCTGGGTTGCGGTGTCGATGATGGCCTCGTACACATGATCCCGTGTCACGTGCATCGTCTCGCAGGGGACGCCGGCGAGCCCCGCCTCGACCCTCGCCACCGCGAGATACTTCTCGGCCCGTGCCTCGGAATCCTTCGCGTACTGCTCCGGCGATGGGGTGTAGCTCACCATGATCGGATCGACCTCGAAGACGTGGAAAGACGGCGAGACCGCGAGCGCGGTCACCTTGGCGCCGATCGCCCTGGCGAACGTGACCGCCTGCCGGATCGCCATCTCGGAGAGTGCGGAGCCATCCGTGGGGACCAGAATGTGCTTGTACATCATCCCTGTCCTTCCTCGGTCCACCCCTCGGCCCCGATCAGGGGGACGAACGCCACCTCTTCGAGATCCTCGTACTCGTACTCGTGCACGTCGGCCCGGGTCACCCGCCCCAGCCGCTGGTGGCGCCCGACCGGGCCCACCGGCATGACCAGCCGGCCCCCCAGCGCGAGCTGGCTCAGCAGCGCCTTCGGCACTCGCGGGCCCCCCGCCGTCACCACGATCGCGTCGTACGGTGCGTGCTCCGGCCACCCCAGCGTCCCGTCCCCCGCCAGCACGTGGACGTTGCCGTACCCCAGCTCGGCCAGCCGGGCGCGGGCCGTCTCGGCCAGCTCCCCGACCCGCTCGACCGTGTATACCTCGGCCGAGATCCGCGACGGGACGGCCGCCCCATACCCCGAGCCGGTCCCGATCTCGAGCGCCCGGGCCCCCGGTTTGAGCCGGGCGGCCGCCGTCATGACCGCCACGATGTACGGTGGCGAGATGGTCTGGCCATGTCCGATCGGCAGCGGGCCGTCGTCGTAGGCGAACCGCGCCAGCGCCGCCGGGACGAACCGCTCCCGCGGAACCTCCCGCATGGCCTCCAGCACGAGCGGATCGGTGATGCCCCGCGCCTCGATCTGCGCGACGACCATGCGCTCTCGGTCGTCGTGCGGCATCGGAGCATCACCCCCCACCCGGCGGGTTCCCCCTACTCGGCCTTGATCGGGATCGTCGTGCCCTTCGCCGCCGGCGTCTTGGGCAGCGTTACCGTCAGCAGGCCATTCTTGAACGTTGCGGCGACCTTGCTGCCATCCACCGCCACCGGGAGCCGCACGCTCCGGGTGAAGGCGCCGTACGACCGCTCCACCCGGTGATACCGCTCATCCTTCTCTTCCTTCTCCTGCCTCTTTTCTCCCTTGATCGTCAGCAGGCTCTCCTGCAGCGAGATCTGGATGTCCTTCTGGTCCATCCCCGGGACCTCGAGCTTCACGACCAGGCTGTCCTTCGTCTCCGAGATGTCCATGCTCGGAGACCACTCGCCCAGCGCGGCCGGGAACTCGTCCCACTTGAGCTCGGCGAGGCGATCGAACCAGCGATCGAGATCGCTCTTCATGCTTCCCAACCCCGTCCACGGCATCAGTCCACGCGCCATGACTGCTCCTCCTTCTGATGAGAGTGTTTCGGTGAACCCCAGGCCACTGCGACTGCATCACCAGTGCCAGCCGGGAGCTCCATGGATTCAAGAGCTTGCCATCGCCCGGCGGACGACCGCCGGGGCGCTCTCGCCCCCATGTGGCCGCGGCGCCCCAGCGCTCGTGAGCCCATCGTTCGACGCGGCGCGATGGCGCGGGAGGCGAATCTCCGGTTTGAAGTGTCTGCAGCGGCAGCCCGCGGCACGGCATTCGCCCGTCGGGTCGTGCTCCCGTTCCGAATGCCCACAGATGCACATGTCCATGCCGGCGATCTCCTTCCCGTGACGCGACGTCCCGCGCCCGGTCACGGGGTGACCTGCAGCGGATGGGCCATGACCCGGGCTCCCGTCATCGCCGACGCCTGACCGCAGCCGGCGTGGCCTCGCCGCTCACCGGCCCGGCCGCCGCTCGGCGATCCGGTCCTGCAGCAGGCGCTTGGCCTTCAGGAGCTCGGCCCGCTGTCGGCGGCTGAGCTGGCGGCCGGCGCGGTTGATGTAGAAGAGGAGCATCCGGAGGCCGGAGGTCGGCCCCTTCGGGCTCACGCGCTTCGAGGCCAGCGCCCGCGCGATGGTGCGCGCGTCTCGGGTGAAGAGGCCGGCGGGCGGAGCCGTGGATACGGTGGTCACGGTGCGGACCCAGTAGCGCGTGGGCCGCCGCCCGCGCTGCGGCGGCCGGCGGCCGGGGGTCCGGCGGTGTCCCGCCCGGCTCGCCATCGCGGCCATCCCAGCTATTTCCCGGTGCGCGCCCTGATGCATTCGCCAACCAGCAGGGCCGCTGGATAGAGGATCTGCTCCTCGCTGAGGGCATGGAGCCTGAGCGCCTCCGCGAAGCGGGCGGCCTCCGGCTTCTTCTCCTGCTTCGCCGCGGCGGCCAGCCGGCGCAGCGCCCCGACGACCATCTTGTGCTCCGCCAGCATCTGCGGCAGCTCGGCCCGCAGCTTGTCGGTCAACGGGAGCACGTCCCTCATCTCGGGCGTCACGCGCCCCCCGGCGATCTCGGCGAGGAGCCCGAGCGGTGGCAGCGCGAATTCCTCCTCCTTGACGAAATGCGGATGGAGCAGGGTGGCGACGGTCCGCGCGACTTCACCGACCTTGCCGCGCCGAAGCGTCAGCTTGACCAGCTCCGCATGGAGCACCTCGTGCTCCGCCACCAGCGCCTGGGGGATCTTCGGAATCATGCACGCGCCTCCGCCGCGGCCCGAGCCGGCGTCGTCATTTCACCGCCGCCCGGGCGACACGCCTGGCCACCTGGGCTTCCGTGGCCCGCATCAGGAACACGGGCATGTCGACATGGCGGAGCACGGCCTGGGCGACGGACCCGAACACGAGCCGGCCCAGACCGCCGCGGCCGTGGGTGGACATCGCGATGAGGTCGGCACCCGTCTCGCGGGCGGCCGCCACGATCTCCTCGGCCGGATTGCCCCGGCGCACCCGGCTCTCCACCTTCACGCCCTTGTTTCGCAGCTCCACCGCGATCGGCGCCAGGTACTCCTCGGCATCCGTGCGCCGCGCCTCGATGTCCTCCACCTCGACGTGCCGCGAGCCCTCGATCACCATGGGCGCGAGCGGCTCGACAACCCGGAGCAGGTCCACCTCCATGTCGAGCGGGCCGGCGATGTCGAGGATGAACGGAATGATGGCTTCGGCCACCGGCGAGCCGTCGAGCGGTACCAGCGCGCGCTTATACATTGGACCTCTCCTTGGCGGGTCGGGCCTGGCCCGTTCCCTCAGGTGCCTCGATGGGCGCCTCGGGGGCCCGTAGCAGCAGGATCGGCGTGGTCGTTCCGCGCAGCACCGACTCGGCCACGCTGCCCAGAATCAGCCGGCCCAGCCCGCCGCGCCCATGTGTGGTCATCACGATGAGGTCGGCCTTGCGCGCCCGCGCCGCGTCCACGATGGCGGCGGCCGCGGGCCCGTACCATACGCTGGTCTCCACCTTGGAGAGGCCTTGCTGCTTGAGGCGTTCCGCCACACCGGCCAGATACGTCTCGGCCTCCCGGACCACCGCGACCTGGGCATCGGTGGGATCCGCTCCAGGGAACGTGTGCGCCTCCGCGGCGCGCACCAGCACGAGGCTGGCCACCCCGGGATGGGCCATCCCCACCGCCGTGGTGATCGCAGATTCGGCGAGCGTGGACCCGTCGAGCGGAACCAGGATCTTGTCGATCTTCATAGCCGGCTATCTCCCTGTCTCCGCCCCCCGTGAGCTCGACCGTCAGGCTTCGGCGCCCCAGCGGCCGGGCTGGGAGATCACGCCCTCGTCCAGCATCTGGATCACCGCCTTCAGGACGTCGCCGACCGCGAGCATACCGATCACGCGGTCGTGCTCCACGACCGGTAAGGCCCCGACCTTGTTGGCGTGGATCACGCCGGCCGCCTCGCGGAGCAGGGTCTCCGGTTTCACGCTGATCGTCCCCCAGGTCATCACGTCCTTGACGGTCTGGCTCCTGAGCACGCGATCCAGGTCCTCGAACGCGTCGCGGAGGGCGGGCTCGAGAACGACGGAGCGGAGGTCGCGGTCGCTCACCATGCCGACGAGACGCCCCTTGTCGTCGACCACCGGCGCGTGACGGATGTTCCGAGCCCGCATGGCCTTCACGGCGGCGCCCACCGTCATCGCCTGGCGGAACGTCACCGCCGGGCGCGCCATGACGTCGCGGACCCGCACCACACCCTCCGGCCAGGCAGACTCCTCGAGCTCGCGCCGCGCGCCGGCCGGGCGCTTTGGATTCCGAGTCCTGATGTCCCGGGTGATCGCTCGCTTCGGGTGTTTCATGAGATCCCTCCTGTTTGCATCCCCCCTGCCAATCGTCGGCGGCCGCGACCCCTTTTGAAACCCGACATTGTCCGCCATGCGGCCGGGCACCGCTGAGGCTCCTCCTCCCCAGCTGAGGCGAACACTCCCCATGCCCCGGTCACCTCCGGCGATATATCCCGGACTTCGCGGACCAGACCTCGACCCCGGGGACACCATCCGGCAGCGACTCGCCCCTGCCGATCACCAGCGCGCCCCCGGGCGCCAGACGCTCGACGATCGTTCGCAGGGCGTTGCGCTGCCCGGCCTCATCGAAGTACGTGAATGCCACGTTCCGGCAGAGAATCAGATCAAACGGCCCCGGTGGGGCCGCCTGGCGTACGTCCTGCTCCACGAACGTCACGCCGTCCCGGTACGCCTCCCCTACGCACCACTCCTGAGCGGTCGGGACGAAGGCTCGCTCGAGATAGGCCGGCGGCAGGTCCTTGAGGCTGCTCCACGCGTAGCAGCCGCGGCGCGCGCGCGCGAGATTCCCGGGGTCGACGTCGGTGGCCAGGACGCGTAGACGGAGGTCGGGCAGGCGGAGGCCGGGCCCCAGACGCCAGACGATGGCGAGCGAATAGGGCTCCTCCCCGGACGCGCAACCGATGCTCCAGCAGCCGAGCTCGGTCGCGCCTCGGGCCAGCGCCAGTGCTCCCAGCTCCGGCAGGACTTCCTCCTCCAGGTACTGGAAGACGCCGCGATCCCGGTAGAAGCGCGAGATGGGGATCCGGCAGAGCTCGTCGAGCATCGCCCATTCGCCGGCGTGGGTATCGAGATGGGCGCGATACGCGGAAAGGCCCGACAAGCCCAGCTCCTGCATCCGTCGGGTCATCCGCTTGTACACGCGTTTGCGAACCTTCCGGAAGCCCGGCCAGCGCAGCCCAAGCCGGGGGAGGCACCACTGGAGAAACTGGATGCCCTCGGAGTCCTGGACGGATGGGATGGGACTCACCCGCCGTCCACGCGGACGTCAGGTACGCCGCTTGCACCGTCGTGTCGATCATGGAGCGCCCCACGTCCACCGACCGGCGGGCCGGGCTGTTGACCGTCTTCCTGTGCGGGGACGTCATGACCGGCCGGGGCATCGACCAGGCCCTCCCGCATCCGAGCGACCCCCGCATCCACGAGCCGTTCGTCAAGGACGCCGGCCGGTACGTGGATCTGGCCGAGGCCGCGAACGGCCCGGTCCCACGGCCGGTGGACTTCTCGTACATCTGGGGCGCGGCGCTGGACGAGCTCGCCCGCGTCGCGCCGGACGCCCGCATCGTCAACCTGGAAACCAGCATCACCCACAGTGACGGGTACTGGCCGGAGAAGGAGATCCACTACCGGATGCACCCGGACAATGTCCAGTGCCTCACCGCGGCGGGAATCGACGTGTGCGCCCTGGCGAACAACCACGTGCTGGATTTCGGCCACGCCGGGCTCCGGGAGACGCTCGAAACGCTGGCGCGGGTCGGATTGAGGACCGCGGGAGCCGGGCGCACCCTGGCCGAAGCCCGCGCGCCGGCGGTGGTGGAGGTCTCCGGAAAGGGCCGGCTGGTGGTCTTCGGATTCGGAGACGAGTCGAGTGGCATTCCCTCGAGCTGGGCCGCGGTGGGGGGCCGGCCGGGGATCGACTTCTTGCCCGACCTGTCGGAGGCAACGGCGGCCGGGATCGTGGACCGGGTCCGGGAGGTGAAGCGAGCGCGGGACATCGTCGTCGCGTCCATCCACTGGGGCGGCAACTGGGGCTACGACGTTCCCCCGGCGCAACAGCGCTTCGCGCGCCGGCTGCTCGATGGCGGCGTCGATATCGTCCACGGTCATTCCTCCCATCATGTCCGGCCGATCGAGATGTACCGGGGAAAGCTCATCCTCTACGGCTGCGGCGATTTTCTCAACGACTACGAAGGCATCACCGGCTACGAGGAGTTCCGGGACGACCTCACGCTGATGTACTTCCCGACGCTGCGGCCGGAGACCGGCTGCCTCGAGAGCCTTCGGATGACGCCGATGCAGATCCGGAATCTCAGAGCCAACCGCGCCACCCCGGGCGATGCCGCGTGGCTCGGGAGCATGCTCGGCCGGATAAGCCAGCCACTCGGGGCGCGCGTCGAGCTCACCGCCGACGGCACTCTGGCGCTCCGCCCCGCGTGAGGGCGGCCGCCAGGGTCGGCGCCCAGGACCGACCCTGCCCCCGGCGGCGTGGTGGCCCTCAGAGTGCGCTGGGCTCCCAGACGTGGATCCGGACCGCGGCGGCTCGCTTGCCGTCGGGCTCGAGGGTCACGATCACCCAGTCTCCTGGCTTCACTTGCCAGCCAGGGAGCGCGCTCTCGACGAAATCTCCCACCCAGCCACTCGGCGCCGGCCCGGTCGCGCGCTTGAGCCGCATGAACTGGGTCGAGGGGCCCACGCCGAAGGTGCGGCGCTCGACCTGGGTCACGCCCTCCTTGACCTGCCAGGGCCCCATGCCCTCGACGACGATCGTCCCGGCGGCCTGATCCACGGCGACGACCGTGCCCGAGTACTTGCCCTCCCGGGCGTCGCTCCAGCCGGGAGCCGCTGGAGCGGCGACCGCGACGATGGTAAGGGCCGCCATCCAGATACTCCTCGCCATGCTGTTCATAGTCCCTCCCGTGTCCCTGGCTCAGCTCGGGAGCACGATCTCGAACCGCTCCCAGGGCATGGCCGTCCACGTCTCGGTCTGCCCGTGGCCGTACGAGCGGATGATCATCACCACCTTGGCGGCGATGGTCTCGTCGGGGGCCTCGAAGATGTCCATGTAGTCATAGGGCCCCAGGATCGCGTAGTTGGCCACCCACTTCACCTGGGGGCAGTCGCGCCGGACGTGATCGGCCACCACTTTCTCCAGACGCTTCAGCTCGCCCGGAGTCTTCACGGCCTCGGGCGTGAGTCGGGTCAGCACCACGTAAGTCGGCATGGGATTCCTCCTTTGGTCGTCATGATGCGGCGAGGTCCGACGTGAGAACCCAAGCCGGCCGGTCCTGGGCGCTCTCTACGAGCTCGAATACCCGTCGAGGCGTTCCCAGGTCGGACCACACCATTCGCGGCATCGCCGCCACCGCCAGGAACGGTGGACACGGCTCGAGGACCGCGCGGGAGAAATTGGCTTTGGGCATCAAGGTATAGGCCTGGTGAAGGGCCCAGGCCTCCTCGTCGGTTCCGAGAAAGGCATCCGCGCGGGTCAGTCGCCTATCGACTTCCGGAACGGCCTCCCGGCCGGCGCGGAGGAAGGCGGCGGCCTTGCCCACGAGGACGAAGGTATTCCAGAGACAGCCGGCTTCCAGGCAGATCCGGGCCTTCTCCTCGGATGGCTTCTCCCAGAAGCGGCGGATCTCCCAGATCCGTCGATCATCCAGCGACTCCAGCGGTCTTCCGAGCTCGATCCAGCCATATTCGACCTCAGGTCCGGTCGCGTGAGCGCCGAGCAGCACGAGCCGGTCCGGATGCTCCTCGACCCACGCAGCGATCTGCGTGACATGCGCCATGAACATGGCCGGCTCCGACACGAAATGATCGGAGGGAAAGACCGCGACGGTCGCGCCGGGATCCTGCCGCGCGACCCAATGAAGCGGGAAGAGGATCCCGGCCGCGGTGCCTCGGTCGGCTGGTTGGACCAGCAGCGATGGGGGATCCGGTCCTGCCCATTGCTCGGCGAAATACGGGGCATGACTGCGCAAGGTGACCACCGCGGTCCGGACCGCCGGGATCCCGAGCGCCACGCGGTCGAGGGTCTGGCGCAGCAGCGTACGGTCCCCGAGAACCGGGACATACTGCTTCGGGCGGTCGTCGCCGCAGATCCGCTGGGCCAGCGCCCTCAGCCTCACGCCTCCGCCCCCGGCGAGCACGACACCCCACAAGTGATTGTCCATCTCGCGTTCCCCCGCTGCGGACGAGCACCGTAGGACTGCTGGTGAAGAAGCCGGAGAGCGCGCGAGCATCGCCCGTGCCAGCCTATCTTCTTCCCGTGACGGACTGATATCTCTCGCTTGTCGCGACTTGTCCATCGCAGCCGAGCGGCGGTCTCGCAAGGAGATGAGGCAGGGACGCCACACATGGGGCGCGCCTGTCGGGTCCCCGGCCGCCGGGCCG
>DATHSW010000396.1:0-7038 GCA_035463855.1 Candidatus Deferrimicrobiaceae bacterium
CGTCGGTGCCGTTCTTGAAGCCGACCGGCATCGAGAGACCCGACGCGAGCTCGCGATGCACCTGGCTCTCGGTCGTGCGGGCCCCGATGGCGCCCCAGCTCACGAGGTCGGTGATGAACTGGGGCGAGATGGGATCGAGGAACTCGCATCCGACCGGCAGCCCGAGCTCGACGAGATCGAGGAGAAGCCGCCGGCCTCGTCGCAGCCCGACGTTTATCGCGAAGCTCCCATCCAGATACGGGTCGTTGATGAGACCCTTCCACCCGACCGTCGTGCGAGGCTTTTCGAAGTAGACGCGCATGACGAGTCGTAGGTCCCGGCCCAGCTCGTCGGCCAGTCCGCGCAGGCGCCCCGCGTATTCCCGGGCGGCCACCGGATCGTGGATCGAACAAGGCCCGACGACAACGATCAGTCGATCGCCCTGGCCGTTCAGAATGCTGGATATCTCTTCACGGGCCCGGGTCACGTTGTAGGCCCCCGCTTCGCTGAGAGGCATCTCCTCGAGGAGACTCGCCGGCGGCGTCAGAGCCCGGATGCCTTCGATGCGCAGATCCCGCGTTTTCATCGTGCGTATTGTAAACCGCATACGTCTGGTCGCGTGAACGCGAAATCAATCCCCTATTTTTCTCCGCCGACGGGTTAGGATGGATGAGTGGGTGCAGGCTCCGGGACGCGCGCAGTGACCGACACCTTCGATCCTCTCAGCGACTTGTTCGTGGCGCAGTTGGCGAGGCCGACGCAACTGGGCGCGGTGAACCTGCGCGCGCTGACGCCGTTCCAGCGGGCGCTCCTGGTCATCGACGGAACCGTGACGAAGTTCATCGAGGCCTACACGCTCGAGCCGGTCCAGACCGTTCACCTCGGCCAGGAGAAGCGCGCGCTGGCTTCGGATCAGCCGTGGCTCGAGGCGTCCGCGGGGACGACGGTGCTCGCCCGCCGGGTCTACCTCGAGGGCCGATATACTCGCACCGTCTACGCGTACGCGGTATCGCTGGTGGTGCCGGACCGCTTGCCGGAGGCGGCGCGGGACTCCTTGCAAGACGACGCGGGCAGTCTGGGTCGTATCCTGCTGAGCGCCCAGCTGGAGACACGACGCGAGGTCTTGTGGTATGGAAGAGAACAGCTCGCGGACGTGCCGCATCCCATCCAGGGGCTGAACGGAGCTCCGGCCATCAGCCGCACCTATCGCATCATCTCCCGGGGTCGTCCGCTGATGCTGATCAATGAGAAGTTCCCCTCCAGCCCGGACCGGCTCCCGTCTCGCGACTAGGAATCGCCATGGACATGGACGCCCCCTACCTGGATCCCTTCATGGAGACCGTCGGCCGCGAAGCGATCGCCCAGATCCAGCTGAAGCGATTCCAGCTGATGCTCAAGCCGGTCCTGGCGACGAATCCTTTCTATCGGCGGAAGCTGTTGGAGGCGGGACTTCGCGACCCCTCGGACGTGAAGACCCCGGATGACTACCGGCGTCTGCCCTTCACCACCAAGGAAGAGCTGTCCGCGGACCAGGCCGCCCATCCTCCCTACGGCACGAACCTGACGTTTCCGGGGGATCGTTATACGAGGATCCACCAGACCGCCGGCACGAAGGGCGAGCCCCTGCGCTGGCTCGACACCGACGAGAGCTGGCAGTGGTGGGCCAGGTGCTGGGCGGCGGTCTACCGGGCGGCCGGCGTACATGCCGCGGATCGCATCTTCTTCGCGTTCTCGTTCGGACCGTTCATCGGGTTCTGGAGCGCGTACGAGGGAGCTCAGCTGGTCGGCGCTCTCCTGATTCCCGGAGGGGGCATGTCGTCGCACCAGAGAGCCAAGGCCATCGTGGTCGACGGGGTGTCGGTCCTGGTCTGCACTCCGACCTACGCCCTGCATCTGGCCGAGGTTGCCGCCGAGGAAGGACTCGACATCGCGAGGTCCGGCGTGCGGATCACGATCCACGCGGGCGAGGCGGGAGCGAGCCTGCCCGGCACGAAGAAGCGGATCGAGACCGCGTGGGGCGCGAAGTGCTTTGACCACGCCGGCTCGACCGAAGTCGGCGCGTGGGGGTTCGAGTGTCAGGCGCAAGCCGGTGTCCACTTGAACGAAGGCGAGTTCATCTGTGAGGTCATCGATCCGGTCACCGGACAGCACGCGGACGAAGGGGAGCTCGTCATCACCAATCTGGGGCGGATCGGGATGCCGGTCATCCGCCATCGGACCGGTGACCGGGTGAAGCTGGCGTCCACTCCCTGTGCCTGCGGACGGACCTTCTCGCGGGCGGAGGGGGGCATCATCGGGCGCATCGACGAAGTGTTCGTGGTGCGAGGCGTCCCGGTCTTTCCCGGGGCCATCGAGGACGTCGTCCGCCGCTTCTCCGAGGCCGGGGAGTTTGTCGTGGATATCCATCGCCGCCACGAGTTGGACGACATGGAGCTTCGGGTAGAGGTCAGTGGGTCGGAGCCGGACACGGTGGCCGCCGCGGTGGCTCGAGACCTCCGCAATGGACTGGGCCTGCGCGTCCAGGTGACCCCGGTCGCGTACGGAACGCTGCCGCGGTTCGACGCCAAGGCCCGGCGCTTCACCGACCACCGCCAGGGCCGCGCCCACACCTGATCCTCTGATAGCTTGACCCCGCGGTGATCATCTCCGAGAATCAGGCCCATGTCCTGGCTGGTTCCCGCGGGATGTAAGCGGCTCGACCCCGTCGCCTCCCGCGGCCGGCCGCGGCTACGCCACCAAGTGCGGGGCGGAGCGTGATGCTCCCTCGCTGGGGACAGCCCGCGCCGGACTTCGAGCTGCCCAGCACCACCGGCCGGCCCATGCGCCTCTCGGAGCTCCGCGGGCGCGACGTCGTCCTCGGCTTCTACTGCTACGACTTCGGTGGGATCTGAACGCCCGAGCTCACCGGCCTGGGACAGGTCGCGGCCGAGCTTGACCGGCGGGGCGCCGCGCTCCTCGCGATCAGCGGCGACAGCCCGTTCTGCCACACCGCGTTCCTCAAGGCGCACCCCTTCCCCTTCCCGCTCCTGAGCGACGTGCACCGCGCGGTGATCTCGGCCTACGGCGTGCTCGACGTCGAGCGCAACGTGGCGTACCGGTCCACGTTCGTGATCGACCGGGACGGGATCCTGCGCTGGGGCCAGGCGGGTGACCGTCACATGGTCCGTGACGGGATCGAGCTGTTGCGCGTGGTGGACCTGGTCAACTCACTGAGGCAGCCCTCCTAAGGAGACGTCCATGGCCTTCCCCCTGTCCGCCGCCACCCCCTCGTCCCTGGGCCTCGACCCCCGCGCGCTCGACCGGCTCCAGGAGCTGATCACCCGCCACCTGGCGGAGGGGCGGTACCCGGGCGCCCAGATCGCGGTGGCCCGCGACGGCAAGCTCGCGCTGTTCCGGAGCTTCGGGGACGCGCGCCTGGATCCCTCCCGGACCCCCGCGCGCGACGATTCCCTCTGGCTGCTCTACTCGAATACCAAGGTCATCACCGCCTGCGCGGTCTGGGTCCTGGCCGAGCAGGGCGCGCTGCGGTTCACGGATCGGGTGGCCGAGCACGTGCCGGGCTTCGAGGCCCACGGCAAGGGCGACATCACGATCATCCAGCTTCTGACCCACCAGGGCGGGTTCCCGAACGCGGACGTGCCCCGGGCCGCGTGGGAAGACCACGAGCTGCTGCGCCGGACGGTCTCGGGCTTCACGCTCGAGTGGACGCCCGGCTCGCGGGTCCACTATCACAGCCGGGCCGCGCACTGGGTGACGGCCGTGCTCATCGAGGCGCTCAGCAAGACCGACTACCGGGCGTTCATCCGCGAGCAGGTCGTCGAGCCGCTCGGGCTGGGCGACGAGCTGTTCGTGGGGCTGCCGGACGCCCGCCACGACCGGGCCGTCGACATGCACGAGCCCGGCGCCGCCGGCCCGGTCAAGCGCGCCGAGGAGAACGACGCGGAGTTCCGCCGGGCGGGCGCCCCGGGCGGGGGCGGCTACGCGAGCGCGCGCGCGATGGCCGCGTTCTACCAGATGCTCGCGGCCGGCGGCACTCTCGACGGCCGGCGGCTCCTGTCGCCCCGCATGGTGCAGTACGTCACGCGCAGCGTCACCGGCGAGCGCGTCGACGGCTACATGGGCATCCCCATGCATCGGGCGCTCGGGCCGCACGTGCGGGGGACCACCGAGTCCATCCGGGGGCTGGGCACGATCGCCTCCCCGCGGACCTTCGGCCACGGCGGGGTGGGGTCGTCGTACTGCTGGGCCGATCCCGATTCCGGGGTCTCGTTCGCCTACCTGACCAACAGCCGCGTGCCGGATCCCTGGCACAGCGCCCGGCTGGACGTGATCAGCAATACCGTGCACGCCGCGATCCCGGCCGGGCGCTGACCGGGCCGTTCCCTCGGTTGGCGGCTTGTGAAAGATGTGCCATAATGACGCCGCCCGAGGGGCCAAAGGACAATAGTGATGGGAGTTTCCCTACCACTTCTCGACACCGCGCGTCCATCCGACTCGCCCAAGCCGCCGTGGCTGAAGGTGCGCGCGCCGGGCGGGCCGAAGTACATCCGGCTCAAGGGCCTGATGCGCGAATGGAACCTCCATTCGGTCTGCGAGGAGGCGCACTGCCCGAACATCGGCGAGTGCTGGGATGATCTCACCGCCACGTTCATGATCCTGGGGGACGTGTGCACCCGCAACTGCGGCTACTGCGCGGTGACCCACGGCCGGCCGGTCTGGGAGGATCGCGAGGAGCCGGAGCGGGTGGGGCGCGCGGTCGGGGAGCTGGGGCTCGAGTACGTGGTGATCACCTCGGTGAACCGTGACGATCTGGCCGACGGCGGGGCCGCGCACTTCGCGGCGACCACGAAGGCGATTCGCCGCCACGCCCCCGCGTGCCGCGTGGAGCTGCTCATTCCGGATTTCCAGGGCACCGCCGCCGCGCTCGAGACGGTCATCGCGGCGGGGCCCGACGTGCTGAACCACAACACCGAGACGGTGCCGCGACTCTACAAGGTGGCGCGCCACGGGGGCCGCTATGAGCGCACGCTCGATCTGTTCCGTCGCGCCCGCGCCGCCGCGCCCGGGCTCGTGACCAAGTCGGGCATCATCCTGGGCCTGGGCGAGGAGCGGGACGAGCTGCTGGCCACCATGGCGGACCTGCGGGCGGCGGACGTGAACATCCTCACGCTCGGCCAGTACCTGCGACCGTCGGCCCGGCACCTGCCGGTGGCGCGCTTCTACCACCCGGACGAGTTCGGGGAGCTGGCGGTCCGGGGGCGGGAGATGGGCTTCGCCCACGTGGAGGCGGGCCCGCTGGTCCGCTCTTCCTATCACGCCAGGAAGCAGACCGACAGCCTCCAGGGGCCCTGATGGATTACATCCCGATCCTGATGGTGTTCGCGGTCGCCGCACTGGTGGCAGGCGCCCTGCTCGGGATCCCCCTGCTGATCGCGCCCAAGCGCGTCTTCCCGGTCAAGCAGGAGCCCTTCGAGTGCGGCAAGGACCCGGTGATGCTGCCGGAGGGCCGCTTCGCGATCAAGTTCTCCACCATCGCCATCTTCTTCATCATCTTCGACATCGAACTTGTTTTTGTCTGGCCTTGGGCGGCGATGTTCCGGAGTCTGGGCTGGTTCGGCTTCGTGGAGATGCTGGTCTTCCTCGGGATCCTGATGCTGGGCTTCCTCTACATCTGGAAGAAGCGAGGGCTCGAATGGGAGTAGGCGCGTTCTTCACCTCCAAGCTCGACGAGGCCATCGGCTGGGCCCGCAAGTACTCCATCTTCCAGTACCCGTTCGTGACGGCGTGCTGCGGCATGGAGTACATGGCGACCGCGTGCTCGCACTACGACGTCGACCGCTTCGGCGCCGGGCTGCCGCGCTTCTCGCCCCGCCAGGCCGACGTGCTCTTCGTGGTGGGCACCATCAGCCACAAGATGGCGCCGGTCCTCAAGCGCATCTACGACCAGATGTGCGAGCCCAAGTGGGTGGTCGCCTTCGGCGTCTGCACCTGCACCGGCGGCTTCTACGACAACTACGCGACCGTCCAGGGGATCGACACCATCATCCCGGTGGACGTCTACATCCCCGGCTGCCCCCCGCGCCCCGAGAGCGTCATCGACGGTTTGATGAAGCTCCAGGACAAGATCGCGGCGGGCACCCAGCGCTTCTGATCCGGGTCCCGGGACCGCCATGGACGGCCACGCCATTCTCGCCCGGCTGCGCGAGCGCCTGGGCGACGGCATCCTCGCCTCCCACGACTACCGCGGCGATCACACCGCGGTCCTCGTGCGGGAGGCGATCGTGCCGGCCCTGAGCTTCTGCCGGGACGACGCCTCCCTCGGCTTCGACATGCTCATGGACATCACCGCAGTGGACTACTCCCGATTCCCGGGACGGGAGGACGGGCCCCGCTTCGAGGTCGTCTACCATCTCTATTCGGTCGCCCACAACCACCGGGTGCGCCTGAAGGTCGCGGTCGAGCAGGACGACCCGGTGGTCCCCACCGCCTGCGGCCTCTGGCCCATCGCCAACTGGCTCGAGCGCGAGGTGTGGGACATGTTCGGCATCCGCTTCGACGGCCACCCCGACCTGCGCCGGCTCCTGCTCTACGAGGAGTTCGAGGGCCACCCCCTGCGCAAGGACTACCCGATCAACCGCCGCCAGCCCCTGATCGGGCCGAAAGTGTAGCGATGGCCGAGCGGAAGACGCGCGAGCTGTTCCTGGGGGAGGGCACGGGCACCGACGGCTCCCAGCACCTCTACGTCAACATGGGCCCGGCGCATCCGGCCATGCACGGCATCATCCGGATCTTCGCGGAGCTGGACGGCGAGACGGTGGTCAAGGGCGACGTGGAGATCGGGTACCTCCATCGGGCCTTCGAGAAAGACTGCGAGGCGGGCCCGTACAACAACGCGATCCCGTACACCGACCGCCTCAACTACGTCTCGCCCCTCATCAACAACTTCGCCTACAGCTCGGCGGTGGAGAAGCTGCTCGGCATCGAGATCACCGAGCGGTGCAAGTACATCCGGGTGATCATGAGCGAGATCTCGCGGATCTGCGACCACCTCACCTGCGT
>DATHSW010000397.1:0-4886 GCA_035463855.1 Candidatus Deferrimicrobiaceae bacterium
GAGTGGTGGGCGGCCCAGGGGGCCCGCGCCGGTATTCCTTCCGGGCGCTTTTTCCGACCCGAGGCCGCCCGGCTCCGGGCGGCCGAGTCTGCCGCCGCGCGGCGGGCGGTGCGGTGCATCGCGGCCACCCCGGCGGCGGCGCGGACGGTTCAGTCCTTCGCCCCTGGCGTACCGACGTCCGTGATCGAGAACGGGCTCGACCTCGACTTCTCCGGCACGGTTCTCCGTCCCAAGGCCGACCCGACCGTGCTCGTGAGCGCGGGGGCGGCGACCGACGGGCGCCTCGAGGGGATCGTCGAGTTCTTTCGCGGGATCGCGGCCCCACTCAAGGCTCGGTTCCCGCTGGTCCGGTTCGTGCTCTTGACCCGGGATCCTCTCGTCAAGCTGAAGGCGCCGGCCAACCTGCCCGGCTTCGAGGTCGCCGGACCCTCCGTCGATCTCCGGACGCTCTTCCACGGTCACGCGGTCGCGGTCGCGCCCCCCGTCCCCGGGCTGGACCTTCGGGCCAGTGTGCTCGAGCCCATGGCGGCGGGCCTCCCGGTGGTCGGGGGCACCTACGTCTGCGACGAGCTCGGAGCCGACGCGAGCCAGGCGCTCGTGGTGTGCGAGACGGTCTCCGACTTCAGCGCCAAGATCACGCGCCTCGTGGAAGACGCCTCCCGCCGCGCCGAGGTGGGAGCACGGGGAAAGGCCTACGTGGCGGCGCGCTACAGCTGGGACGTGCTGACCCAGAGGCTCGGCACGATCGTGGACGACCTGGCCCGCTCCGCCGCCACCCCGACGCTGCTGGCCGGGATTTCGCGCAGCGGGGGCGAAGAGGCCGAGCGTCATCCCGGGCGGTCGCTCAACGGGGATGCGCGATGAGGGGCGTGGCGGGGGTGGTCTACCGCGACGCCGCGCAGGTGATCGCGGGCTCCGCCCAGCCGGCACTGGCCCGGTTCTGCACCGACGAGCGGCCGGCCGCGGTGTCGCGGCCCGGGGTGTTCCTGCAGGCCGACGGTGACCTCGCGTGCTGTGAAGTATTGCGCGATGCCGTAGTGGCCGCGGACCTGGATATCTCGAACCTCGACGAGCTACTCGCGAGGACCGGGGCGGCGTCGCCCGGCGAGGCGCTGCGCCAGCTCCACCGCGACGAGGGAACCGCGTTCCTGACCCGCCTGCGCGGGGCGTTCGCGCTGGCGATCTGGCTTCCGGGGGAGCGCCGACTGCTGCTGGCCGCGGATCGATTCGGAATCCGCCGCGTCTACTACGCCGACACCCCGGCCGGACTGGCCTTCAGCCCGCGGCTCGGCGGCGTGTTCGCGCTCCTGGACGTCCCTACCGACCTGGAGCCGAGCGCGGCGTTCGCGTACATGAACTTCGGGACGGTCCCGGCGCCGCAGAGCATGTATCGGGCGATCCGGCGCCTCCCGCCCGGTCAGGCCCTGGGGTGGAGCGCGGGGCGGGCCACCGTGCAGACCTACTGGGACCTCGCCTACACCGAGGTGCCGCGCTCCGCGACGGCCGCCGCCGCCGAGATGGCGGGTCGCGCGGAAGAGGCGGTGCGTCAGGCTCTGGTCGGCACGGATCCCAAGTCCACCGGGGCGTTCCTGAGCGGTGGCACCGACAGCAGCACGGTCGTCGGGTTGATGTCCCGGCTGACCGGCTCCGGAGTGCACGCCTTCTCGATCGGCTTCCGGGAGGAGCGCTACGACGAGCTGGCCTATGCGCAGCTCGCGGCCCATCACTTCGGTGCGGCCCACTACACCCAGCTGGTCACGCCGGACGAGGCGTTCGGATGTCTGCCCACGCTGGTCGCCGGGTACGACGAGCCCTTCGGCAACAACTCGGCCATCCCGAGCTTCCTCTGCGCGAAGCTGGCACGCGATGCCGGCATGAAGCGCGTGCTGGCCGGCGACGGCGGCGACGAGATCTTTGGCGGCAACGAGCGCTACCGCAAGGAGCAGATTCTCGCCCGCTACGGCCGCATTCCGGCGCCGCTCCGGAACGGCGTCATCGAGCCGCTGCTCCGCACCTGCCCGCCCGGAGGCGCGACCCTGCTCGGCAAGGCGCAGCGGTACGTCGAGCGCGCCTCCCAGCCCAATCCCACCCGCTTCTACACGAGCGAGTTCCTGCTCGCCTGGGAGGCCGACCGGCTGCTGAGCGGGGATTTCCTGGGCGCGGTCCCGCGGGACTGGCCGTTTCAGATCGCGACCCGCCACTACCAGACCGCCCGGGCCGCGTCCGACCTCAACCGGCTGCTGTATCTGGACCTCAAGATCACCATCGGGGACAACGACCTCCTCAAGGTATGCCGCGCCGCCGAGCTGGCCGGGGTGGCGGTGAGCTTCCCGATGCTCGACCACCCGCTGGTCGAGTACACCGCGACCCTGCCCGCCCGTGACAAGGTTCGCGGCACGGTCAAGCGGTACCTCTTCCGGCAGGCCTTCGCCTCTCTCCTGCCCCGAGAGACCCTGCAGAAGACCAAGCACGGGTTCGGTCTTCCGATCAGCGATTGGCTCAAGACCCACGCGGCCTTCCGGGAGCTGGCGCGGGATACGCTGCTCTCGGCGCGGGCCGGTCAGCGCGGCTACTACGCGCCCGGCGCGGTGGAGGGCCTGCTGCGGCGCCACGAGGAGGACACGACCCCGTACTACGGGGACGTGCTGTGGACGCTGCTCATGCTCGAGCTGTGGCATCGTCAGCAGGAGTCCGCGGCATGACCGCGCGCACTCGAGCCATCCGCGCCCTCGCCACCGGGCTCCACGCCACCGGCGCCCTCGGGCCGGCCACGACCGCCGCGCTGCGGCTCCGCGGGGGAAACGCCTTCAGCATCCTGGCCTTCCACCGCGTGAACGACGAGGCCGACCCGTTCTTTCCGTCGCTGAGCCCCGGCGTCTTCGCGGCCCGGATGAAGCACATCGCCGACAACTACGTCGTGCTGCCCCTCGAGGACCTGGTCGAGCGCCAGTGGCGCGGCCGCGTGCCCCGCAACGCGGTGGCGCTGACCTTCGACGACGGCTACCACGACACCCTGACCCATGCCGCGCCGATCCTGGCCCGCCACGGGCTCCCGGCCACCGTTTTCCTGGCGACCGGCTACATCTCGGGAGCCGAGATGCCGTGGTACGACCTGCTGGCCCACGCGCTCAAGACGAGCCAGAAGGACAGCCTGGAGCTGGTGCCGGGAGCCACGTTGCGCCTGGGAAGCCGCACCGAGCGCCTGGAGGCGCTGACCGCCGTGCTCCGTCACCTGAAGCGTCTCTCGGATCCCGATCGGCGCCGCGCCGTGGACCGCCTCGTGACCGAGCTCGCGCCGCCCTCGGCCGACGTGCAGAAGCGGCTGATGCTGACCTGGGACGAGGCGCAGGCGCTGCTCGGCCTCGGGTTCTCGATCGGCGCCCACACCGTGACGCATCCGATCCTCGCGCGCCTCGAGCCCCGTGAAGCGTGGGCGGAGATCGATGGGTCCAGGACGGCGATCGAGCGGAACCTCGGGATCCGGGTCCGGTCCTTCGCGTACCCGAACGGGGGCGTGGACGACTACGATCGCGCGACGGTGGACGCCCTGGAGCGCTCGGGGTTCACGTGCGCGGTGACCACCCGGCGCGGCCTCAACACGCCCCGCACCCCGCGACTCGAGCTGCGGCGCGGCGGACCGTGGGAGCAGCATCTGCCAACGTACGCCATGAAGATGGCGTGGTATCAGCTCACCGGAATCTAGGAGGAGAATCGACCATGTGCGGCATCGTGGGATACGCCGGCCGGCGCAACGCGGTACCGATACTGCTCGACGGGCTGCGGTGCCTGGAGTATCGCGGGTACGACTCGGCGGGCCTCGCGGTGCACGGCCCCGGAGGCCTCCAGATCCGCCGGACCGCCGGCAACGTGGACCGGCTCGCGCACCTGCTCGAGCAGCGCCCGACCGAGGGGACGACCGGACTCGGGCACACGCGCTGGGCGACGCACGGCCGCCCGTCCGACGGCAACGCCCACCCCCACGCGGACTGTACCGGCCGCCTGGTGGTGGTGCACAACGGCATCCTCGAGAACTACCTGGAGCTGAAAGGGCGGCTCGAGGCCGAAGGCCACCGGTTCCGGTCCGAGACGGACACGGAGGTCATGGCCCACCTCGTCGAGCGCTTCCTGCCCGGGGGCGGCGGGCTGGTCGAGGCGGTCAACGCCGCGCTCCGGGAGATCCGCGGGGCCTACGCATTCTGCGTCCTGTCCGTGGACGAGCCGGGACGCCTGGTGGCGGCCAAGCGCGGAGCGGGCGCGGTGGTGATCGGGCTCGGCGAGGACGAGGTCTTCATCGCCTCCGACATTCCGGCGGTGCTGCCCCACACGCGGAACGTGATCATTCTCGAAGATGACGAGGTGGCCGTGGTCGCGCGGGAGGGCGTCTCCCTCGTGCGCGGCGGCGTCCCGGTGAATCGGGCGCCGGTGGCCATCGAGTGGGACGCCGCCCGGGCCCAGAAGGGCGGGTACGCGCACTTCATGCTGAAGGAGATTCACGAGCAGCCGGAGGCGGTGGCCGCGACGTTCCGGGGTTGCGTGAGCCCCGAGCGCGGCACCGTGACCCTGCCCGAGGCGAATCTCACCCCCGAGCTGGCCGCGCGCATCCGCCGCGTGATGCTCGTGTCCTGTGGGACGTCGTACCACGCGGCCCTGGTGGCGCGGATGATCATCGAACGGCTCACCGGTCTCGCCGCCGAGGTCGACGTCGCCTCGGAGTTCCGCTACCGGGATCCGATCATCGGCCCCGGCACCCTGCTGGTGGCTATCTCCCAGTCCGGAGAGACCGCGGACACCCTCGGCGCCGCCAAGGCGGCCCGCCAGCGCGGGGCCGCGGTCATCGCGATCACGAACGTGGTCGGCTCGGCCCTGGCGCGGGAGTCCGACGGAGT
>DATHSW010000398.1:0-7185 GCA_035463855.1 Candidatus Deferrimicrobiaceae bacterium
GCCGGATGCCCGCCCTTGCCGCGGCGGTGCGCTGGGTCTCCTCCGACACCCCGACCCTCGCCGAGGAATCGGCCTCGTGGCTGCTCCTGCCCGCGTCGTCGCTGATCCATGTCAGCGCCCTCGGCGGACTGCTCGGCGCCCCCGCCCCCCGCGGCGCGGTGCTGGCGCCCTCCGCGGCGGGCCCGGCGCCGGTGGCGCTGGCCCCGGCCATCCTCGTCGCGACCCTGTGGAAGGATCTCGCGGCGGGCGTGCCGGTGGGCCCGACCCTGGAGCGCCGGCTGGCCGAGGCGGGAGCGGAGGCTCGCGAGGCGACGGGCCCGCACGTGACGGTCCGCGAGGCCGGGGATCTCGACCGCGCGGAGCGGGCGCTCCAGCCGACGCTCGGCATCGCGGTCGACTCGGGCGTGGACCGGTACCTCCACCGGCGCTGCTCGCGCTGGATCAGCCGGCTCCTGGTGCGAACCCCGGTGACACCCAACCAGGTGAGCCTCTTGAGCCTGGCGATCGGCCTGGGGGCCATCTGGTGCTTCTGGCACGCCACCCCCGCGAGCGCCTTCCTCGGCGTCCTGCTGTACGCGCTCGCCAGCATCGTGGACCATGCGGACGGCGAGATCGCGCGGCTGACGTTCCAGGAGTCGCGCCTGGGGGCCAACCTCGACTGGACGATCGACACGAGCATCCACGCGGGCATCGTGTTCGGCATCGGGGTCAATGCGGGAGGGTGGCTCATGGACGTGGTCGGGGTCCTGGCCGCGGCCGGGGTGACGTTGAGCGCGATCTTCGCGCGCTATCTGGCCCGGGAGATCGAGGTCGGCCCCGCCGTGGGCGGGCTGCTCAAGAACATCGCCAACCGGGACCTCTTCTATCTCGTGCTGCTCTCCTTCGCGATCCTGCGCTGGCTCGCGCCCGCGTTCGTCCTCGTGGTGGCGCTGGTGGTGGCGGTGGGCTCGCAGGTCTACTGGGTGGGCTGCCTCGCGCGCATCCGGGCGGCGCGCGCCGCGGCCGCCGCCGGCGGCGGGCGATCGGCCTAGTGGCCCGCTGGCTCCGACCGCTGCTGGTGCTCACCGGCCTGGCCCTGGTGGGCTACCTGGTGGCGCAGATCGGCCCCGCCGCGATCTGGTCGTCCTTCGTCACGCTCGGCTGGCGGCTGCCGCTCGTGCTCGCGCTCCCGTACGCGCTGGCGGCGGCGGTGGATACGCTCGCCTGGCGGCTCCTCCTGCCCGCCCCGGTGCCCTTCTTCCTCCTGCTGCGCGCCCGCCTCGCGGGCGAGGCGGTGAGCCTCGCCACGCCGACGCTCTCGGTGGGCGGCGATCCGCTGAAGGCCTACCTCCTGCGGCCCCGGCTGCCGCTCGTGGAGGGCTTCGCCTCGGTGATCGTCGACAAGACCACGGTGGTGGCCGGCCAGGTGTTCTTCCTCGCGGCCGGCCTCGTCGGCGCGTACCTCGTCGCTCCGCGGCCGGGCCGGCTGCTCCCGATCATGACCGGCCTCCTGGTCGTCGAGATCTTCGCGGTCGGCGGCTTCGCGCTCGTGCAGGCCAGCGGTGCGCTGGGCGGCGGCGGGCGCCTCCTCGGCGGCCTGGCCCGGCGGGCCGGAGTGGGCGGGGGCGAGCGCTTCCAGCGAGGCCTGGGCGATCTGGACCGCGCGCTGGCCGCGCTCTACCGGCGGCGCCGGCGGCGCCTCGTCGCCTCCGCGGTCGTGCACGCGGTGGCCTGGGCCACCGGCGGGCTCGAGATCTACCTGGTCCTGAGCCTGCTCGGCACGCCGGCGCCGCTCGGCGTCGCCCTGATCGTCGAGGCGTTCGCGAGCGGGGTGAAGTTCGCCAGCTTCATGGTGCCGGCGTCGCTCGGGGCGCTCGAAGGCGGCTACGTCGTCTTCTTCGAGGCCTTCGGGATGGGGGCGGCGGCCGGCCTGTCCTACGTCCTGGTGCGGCGGCTGCGCGAGATCACGTGGGCCATCGTCGGCTTCCTGGCCCTCGGCGTGGCGGGCCGCGCGACGATGCGGGCGCCCGCCGGGCGCCCGCCCGCCTAGGCCTGGAGCCCGCGCTCGGAGCGTGTGCTAGACTCTGTGAATCTGTCGCGTCGCCGTATGTCGCGGCGACGAAACGCCGAGGAGGCTGCCGTGGGATCTGTTCGCGTCGCGCTGGTGGGCGTGGGTAACTGTGCGTCCGCCCTCGTTCAGGGCGTGCACTACTACAGAGGAGTGGCCGACGACGGCTTCATCCCGGGACTGATGCGGCCCCGGCTGGGCGGCTATCACGTGAGCGACATCGAGTTCTCGGCCGCCTTCGACATCGACGCCAACAAGGTGGGCCTCGACCTCGGCGAGGCCATCGCGGCCAAGCCCAACAACACGGTCCGCTTCGCGGAAGTGCCGCGCCTGGGCGTGCCGGTGCAGCGGGGCATGACCCACGACGGGCTCGGCCACTATCTCTCCCAGATCATCACCAAGGCTCCCGGCAGCACCGCCGACATCAAGAGCATCCTGCGCGAGACCCGCACCGACGTGGTGGTCAACTTCCTGCCGGTGGGCAGCGAGATGGCCACCAAGTGGTACGTGGAGCAGGTGCTGGACGCGGGCTGCGGCTTCGTCAACTGCATCCCGGTCTTCATCGCGCGGGAGGAGTACTGGCGCCGCCGCTTCGAGGACCGGGGCCTGCCGGTGGTGGGCGACGACGTGAAGTCCCAGGTGGGCGCCACCATCATCCACCGCATCCTGACCAAGCTCTTCATGGACCGGGGGGTGCGGCTCGAGCGGACCAGCCAGCTCAACGTGGGCGGCAACACCGACTTCTACAACATGCTGGAGCGCCAGCGCCTCGCCTCCAAGAAGATCTCCAAGACGGACGCGGTCCGCTCCCAGCTCGCCCACGACATGGCCGACGACGACATCCACATCGGGCCGAGCGACTACGTGCCGTGGCTTCAAGACCGCAAGTGGGCGCACATCCGCCTGGAAGGCCGCAGCTTCGGGGACCAGCCCATCAACGTCGAGCTGAAGCTCGAGGTGTGGGACTCGCCGAACTCGGCGGGCGTGGTCATCGACGCGATCCGCTCCTGCAAGATCGCGATGGACCGGGGCGTCAAGGGCGCGCTGCTGGCCCCGTCGGCCTACCTGATGAAGTCCCCTCCCGAGCAGTGGTCCGACGAGGTGGCGCGCACGCGCCTGGAACAGTTCATCACCGGCGCCGAGTAGCCACCCCGCCGGTCGTTCGCGCTCCATGATCGCCATCTCCCGCACCGGCCGCGTCCTCCGCCGGCTGGTCCGGCTCTCCTGTCGCCGGCCGGCGGTGACGGTGGCGATCTCCCTGCTCCTCGCCGCCCTGTCGATCGCCTACACGACGCACGCGCTCACCTTCAAGACCTCCACGCGCGCGCTCCTGCCCCAGGACGCGGGTTACGTCATCCGCTACGCCGAGTACGCCAAGGAGTTCGGCGAGCTGGAGGACATCGTGGTGGTGGTCGAGGCGGGCTCCTTCGAGGGCGCGCGCGCCTACGCGGCGCGCCTCACCGAGGAGCTGAAGGGCTCGGAGGTGAAGTTCCACCGGGTCGCCTACCGGATCGACCCCAAGCGCTTCGAGGGCCGCCAGCTCCTCTATCTCTCGACCGCCGAGCTGCGGGAGATCCGCGACAAGATCTTCGACCACCAGGAGTTCATGGAGAGCTTCGCGGGCGATCCGAGCCTGGCCCGCCTGCTCGAAGGCGTCAACACCCAGATGGCGGCCGCCTTCGTCTCCAACCTCTTCGACATCGGGCTGCAGGACCGGGACCTGCCGGTGGACACGCGCTTCCTGCGCGTCCTCCTGGACCAGATGGCGAGCCGCCTGGAGCGCCCCGCGCCCTACCGCTCGCCGTGGGGCACCCTCTTCTCCTTCGGCGAGGACCCGCCGGACGACGCGGGCTACTTCCTCTCCGACGACAAGAGCCTGCTCTTCATCCTGGTGGAGACGCCGCCCAGCCAGAAGGGCAGCTTCATGGGCGACCAGGCCGCCATCGAGACGATCCGCGGGGCGGTGGCCAGGCTGAAGCCGGCCTTCCCCAACGTGCAGGCGGGGGTCACCGGCGCGCCCGCCCTGTCCAATGACGAGATGACCGCGGCCTTCCACGACAGCGGCATCGCCGACGTGCTCGCCTTCGCCCTCACCCTGCTCGTCATGACGCTGGCCTTCGTGCGGGTGGGCAAGCCGCTCCTCATGCTGGGCGTGCTCGCGGTGACCATGGCGTGGTCCATGGGCGTGGTCACCCTCACGGTGGGGCACCTCACGCTGTTCTCGGTGATGTTCATCTCCATCGTGGTCGGCATCGGCATCGACTACGGGATCTACTACCTCTTCCGCTACGAGGAAGAGATCTTCCTGGGCCGGAACCTGCGGGAGGCGCTCGAGCTGACCGCGGCGCGCACCGGCCCCGGCATGCTGATCGGGGCCCTCACCGCCGCCGGGACGTTCTTCGTCCTCATGCTCACCGACTTCCGGGGCATCCAGGAGCTGGGCTTCATCGCGGGCATCGCGATCCTGCTCGCCTGGGTCGGCATGATCACGCTGTTCCCGGCGGCGCTGATGCTGGTGGACCGGCACCACGCCGATCGGCCGCGCGGGCACCGGCCGCGCGCCCACCAGCTCGAGCGCCTCCGGGTGCCGTTCCTGGACCGCCTGGTCACGTATCCCCGGACCATCCTGATCGGCGCGGGCCTGCTGACCGCGTTCTCGCTCTGGGCGGTGCCGCGGGTCGGCTTCGACTACAACGTGCTCAACCTGCAGGCCAAGGGCACGGAGTCGGTGGCCTGGGAGCGCCGCATCCTCAGCACCACCGGACGCTCCGGCTTCACCGGACTGTCCTCCGCGTCGTCGCTGGAAGAGCTGCGCGCCAAGCAGGCCGCCTTCGAGAAGCTGCCGTCGGTGTCGGAGACCGAGTCGGTCCTGCGGGTGATCCCGGACGACCAGGCCGAGAAGATCGCGGTGATCAAGAGCTTCGCGCCGCTGGTGGCCCCGATCCGCGTCGGCCGCTCGAGCCCGGTAGAGCTGGACCGCCTCAAGACGGCGCTCGCCGACATCAAGCGGCGCTTCGACGTGGTCGCGGTCGAGGCGGGGGCCAAGCTGCCCGCGGAAGTCCGGGTGGTCCGCGAGAAGACGATCGCGGTGCAGCGGTTGCTGGCGCGGAGCAACCGCGACTCGGCGGAGGCCGCGCTGAACTACCTGCAGGCCCAGCTCTACCGGGACTTCGTGAACAAGTTCTACAGCCTGCAGCGCAACCTCGGCCCCACCGCGGTGACCATCAAGGACGTGCCGGAGGAGATCCGCCGCAAGTTCATCGGGGAGACCGGCCGCTTCCTCATCCAGATCCACCCCAAGGTCGACACCTGGGAGAAGGCCGGCGCGGCCCAGTTCGTGCGCGACCTGCGCACGGTGGACCCGGACGTCACCGGCCCGCCCGTCATCACCTACGAGGCCACCACCCTGATGGAGCGGGCCTACCTCACCGGCAGCGCCTACGCCTTCGTGCTCGTGGGCGGGCTCAGCCTCCTCATGATCCGGCGCCTGCGCGCGAGCCTCCTCGGCCTGGTGCCGATGGTGCTGGGGGTCCTCTGGACGATCGGGCTGATGCACGTCTGCGGCGTCAAGTTCAACCTGGCCAATATCTGGGGGCTGCCGCTCATCATCGGGACCGCGGCCGAGTTCGGCCTCAACGTGATCCTGAGCCACCTCGAGGGCCGCGCGCACGGGGGCCCGCTGGTGGCCCGCAGCGCGGTGCTGGGGGTGACCCTCAACGGCATCACCACCATGGTGGGCTTCGGCAGCCTCATGATCGCCAGCCACCAGGGCATCTTCAGCCTGGGCCTCCTGCTGACCCTGGGCTCGGCGTGCGGACTCGCGGCCGCCCTGCTCGTGCTGCCGGTGGTGCTGAAGCTGACCGCGAAGCCGGTGGCGCAGCTCGAGCCGGTGGAGAAGCCGTCGGCGGCGTAGGGTGAACCACCACCCCTCACCCCCTGCCCTCTCCCCTGAGGGGCCTGAGGGGAGAGCGACTGTCTTGGATGTCAAGCGGCCGGGCCTAGGCGTGGGCGAGAGCCCAGCGAGTCTGGTGCTTCAGCATCGCGTTGAGAATCGTCAGGAGCTTGCGCATGCACGCCGTGAGGGCGACCTTGGGCAGCTTCCCGGCGTGACGCAGGCGCTCGTAGAACGCCCGCAGCGCCGGGTTATGGCGGACGGCAACGAGGGTGCTCATATACAGGACCGCGCGGACGTGGGCGCGACCGCCCCACACGGTGCGCCGGCCCCGCCACGTCCCACTATCCCGGTTGAGCGGCGCGACGCCGACGAGCGCGGCGATCTGCTGGCGCGTGAGCGTGCCGAGTTCGGGCAGACTCGCCAACAGGGTCGTCGCGAGGACCGGGCCCACCCCGGGGACGCTCCGCAGTAGGTCGTCCTTCGCGCGCCAGACCGGACTGGAGCGGATGAGTTGGCTCAAGTCCCGGTCGAGATCGGCGAGCGGCGCCCGCAGCCAGGTGATATGGGTCTGGATTTGCGGCCGGATCCGGGGCGCGGCCAGGGGGACCCGATTCGTCTCGGCGCTCAGCATCTCCACCAACTGGCGCCGGCGCAGGAGCAAGGCGCTCAGCTCTTGGGCCTGGGCATCCGGCAGCGGCCGCGGCTCCGGGCGGACGGCCTCGGCAAACTGGGCGAGGGCGTGGGCGTCCAGTTGATCCGTCTTCGCCAGCAGCCCGGTGGCGCGCGCAAAATCCCGAACCTGGCGCGGGTTCACCACGGCCGTCGGCAACCCCGCCGCCGCCAAGGCCCCGGCCACGGCGACCTCGAAGCCGCCGGTGGCCTCGAGCACGATCAGCGTGGGCTGGCGCGCACGCAGGCGGCTCACCCAGGCCGCGAGCCCTCCCTCATCGTGCGGCACGACGAACCGCTCAGTTCCCGGGCGGAAGGCGACGTCCAACTGCTGCTTGGCCACATCAATGCCCACAAAAAGCGCCGGCGCCTCCATGGCCCCTCCTCGGTGCCCGTCCTTGCGCGATGCGGGCTCGCGCGTGCGCGCGGCCCTGGCGACTGTTCGGGCTAGTTGAGGATGCGGGCGTGACGACCCCTGCTCTCCCACGGCCTCGGTCGAACCCTAGGGGTTTCGGTCTGTCACGCCCCGCTTGCTGGTGAGCCATACCCTCATACCCTCGCCGGCAAGATACAA
>DATHSW010000399.1:0-5427 GCA_035463855.1 Candidatus Deferrimicrobiaceae bacterium
GCTCGCGCACCGCCGCGCGTGCCTCCGCGGCCGAGCGCCGGTAGCCGATCGCCACGTCGGCGCCGGCGTCCGCGAGCGCCCGCGCGATCTCGCGGCCGACGCGGACCGCGCCGCCGGTGACGAGCGCCACTCTGCCGGTCAGTTCCTTGACTTGCCTGGGGGCGTGTGTTTTCATCGATTTGACATGTCGGGCAGTTTCCGGAATTGGATCAAGGTTCGGTTCATCACCGGGCTGTTCTCCACCGTTCCCGCGATCGCCACGGCCTGGCTGCTGTGGGTCTTCTGGAACGCGATCGACGATTTCTTCTCCCCGGTGTACACCCAGATGATCGGCCGGCGCATCCCCGGCATGGGATTCCTCACCGCGATCGTCATCATCTTCATCATGGGCACGATCGCCCGTAACGTGGTCGGCCGCCGCATCCTCGCCCGCATCGAGCGGCTCTTCGAGCACGTGCCGATCTTCCGCAGCATCTACCCCTCGGTGAAGCAGCTCCTGGAGTCGTTCTCGCCCCAGCAGCGCAACTCGTTCAAGGCGGTCGTGCTCGCCGAGCATCCCCGCAAGGGCGAGTACGTCTTCGGCTTCGTCACCTCGGAGCTGCTGGTCGAGGGCGTCGAGGGCAAGCGTGCCATGGTCACCGTCTTCGTCCCCACCAACAACCTGTATCTGGGTGACGTCATCGTGGTCGCGAAGGAGGAGACGCTGTCCACCGGCCTCACCGTGGAGGAGGGCATCCGCATCATCCTCTCCGCGGGCACCGCCACCCCGCCCCGCCTGCCGCGCGAGCGGCTCTGATCACCCGGCGGGGGGCCTTCCCGCCAGCCACGCGCTGATCGCCTCGCCCAGCGGATAGAGCTTGCCGAAGAAGAAGTGGTTCGCCCCCTCGATGACACGCTTCTCGGCGCCGGTGAGCGCGGCCAGGCGGTCGAGCGCCTCGACCGGGCAATACGAATCCTCGGTGCCGGCCACCAGGAGGATCCGACCGGGGCTCGCCTGCAGGAAGTCGAGATCGTACATGCCGAGCGGCGGGGCGATCAGCGCCAGCGGTGCGTGGGGGACGTCCGGCCGGGTGGCCCGCGCCGCCATCGCGGCGCCGAACGAGTAGCCCATCACCCCGACCGGGCTCCCGGCAGGGAGATTGGCAGCCAGGGTGGCCATGGCGGCTCTCACGTCGTCCTGCTCCCCCCGGCCCTTGTCGTGGGTCCCCTCCGACGCCCCCACCCCCCGGAAGTTGAAGCGCAGCGTGGCGTAGCCCGCGGCCTGCGCGACCTCGGCGGCCCGGATCACCACGGGGTTGTCCATATCCCCACCATGGAGGGGATGCGGATGGCAGACCACGAAGCCCCCCTGAGGGCTGGCGATCGGCGCCAGGCGCGCCTCGAGGGCGGGACCCTCCGGAACGCGGATGGTGGCGGCTTGCTCCATGAGAATCCGACCTTAGGGGGTCACCCGGGAATATTCAAGGGCCAGCCCGCGTCCGAGCCTACGAGGTATACTTTTCAGGATGCTGAGTCTCGGATGTCTCTGGAACCGCCCCAGGCTCGAGCGCTTGGTCGATGGCGCGCTCGGCCCCCGGGGGAGCCGGATGGCCGCGGCTCACGTGGCCCGCTGCCAGCGTTGCGATGGGGAGGTCAAGCGGCTCCACCGGCTTCGCCGGCTGATTCGCACCGCGGAGCCGCGGACCGCAGACCCCGACTGGGCCGGCTTCTGGCCCGCGGTCCGGGTGCGCATCGCCAGCGAGGTGCCGCAGCCGGTCCGGGAGGCCTGGTGGCTTCCGTTCTGGAGGCCGGTGTGGGGCCATCCCCAGGTGGCCCTGGGCAGCCTCGCGGTCTCGAGCCTCGCGGTGGCCTTGGTGCTCTGGCCCAGCTCGCCGGTGACCGTGCCCAGGGCGGTCGCGGCGCCGGTCGTAGTGCAGGACGTCTGGACTGCCGATCCGGACCGTAGCTTGATGGTGTACTCGAGCCCGGACGACGACGTGACGGTGATCTGGGTCTTCAATCCCGGGGAGCAGGACGAGCCGTCGTAGCGTTTCCTAACCCGGGGCGCCGCCGGCGTCCCCTCCCGGCTACTCCTTCAGGCCCGCCAGCCGCTCCTTCGCGAGAGGCGCCTCTTCCGACTGCGGGAAGTGCTCGACGAGATACTGCAGCCTCGCCTGGGCGAGCGCGGTCTGCTTGAGCTCCACGAGCGCGAGCGCTTCCTTGTAGAGCGCGGTCGGCACCTTGCTCCCGCGTGGGTAGGCGACGACCACCTTGCGGAACTCCTGCACCGCCTGCTCGAGGTTCTCCCGCGCCTTCTCGGGCTGGCTCGCGGTGGCGCGCGCCATGCTGAAGTAGGCCTCCCCGATCCAGTACTGGGCGCTGTCGGCGAGGGGCGAGTCCGGGAAGCGCCGCAGGAAGTCCCGGAAGCCCGACACCGCGAGGGGATAGAGCCCCTTGCTGAAGTCGAGGTACGCCGCCTGGTAGCTCTCCTCGGCACCGGCGCCGGAGCGGGCCGGCGGGGGCACCGCCGCGACCGACGGCGCGGGCGCGGCTCCCGAGCGCGCGGGTGGGGGCACCGGCGCGCCGCCGCCCGCCGGAGCCGGGCGGCCGAGCGTCTCCACCCGCTGGGCCAAGTCATCCATCCGGGCCGACAGGCGCCCGACCTCCGCGGAGAGCGCGTCGAGCCGCGCGCCGAGCGCGGCGCTCTGCTTGCCGCTCGCCGCGTTCTGCTCGCGCGTGCGTCGATCGAGCTGGCCGATCACGGTCTCGGTGTCGCCCCGGCTCCGATGGACGGCGAGCGTGAGCGAGTTCAGGTCCTGGCGGAGCTGGGCCACGTCCTGCTCGAGGGCCTGGCCGGACACGTCCGCGCAGCCGGTCGCCCCGGTCAGCGCCGCGGTGAGGAGCGTCCAAGCCGCGAAGGGGAGCCGGAGGCTCCCCTTCGTCGATATTGCGTGCAACGAACTGAACCCCGTGCGGTCTAGCGGGCCTTGACCAGGAAGTGCGACCGCCGGTTCTTGGCCCAGCACGCCTCGCTGTGCTCGGTGCAGATGGGCCGCTCCTTGCCGTAGGAGATGATCGTGATCCGGTTCGCCTGCACGCCCTGGCCGACCAGATAGTTCATGGTCGCCTTCGCGCGCCGCTCGCCGAGCGCCAGGTTGTACTCGTTGGTGCCGCGCTCGTCACAGTGACCCTCGATCAGGACCAGGCTGTTGTTCGTCTTGAGCCACGCCGCGTTGGTGTCGAGGACCTTGGCGTCGCCCGGACGGATGTCGTACTTGTCGAAGTCGAAGAACACGTCCTTCAGGTTCTCCGTCTCGCGGAACTCGCTCGGGCGCGGCGGCGTCGTGGGCGCGGCGGTCCCGGGCGCGGCGGCCGACGGAGCCATCCCGGCGCCAGGCGTGGTCGAGGGCGCCGCGGCCGACGGCGCGGGGGCGCCGGTTGGCGGAGGCGCGGACGCCGCCGTCGTAGCGGGCCGCTTCGGGCACCCCGCGAGGAAGAGAGAGAGAACGAGCACTGGAGCGACCAGCAGCGCGCTTCCCCGTCGATGCGCCATGAGTCACATCCTCCTTGGTTTCAAGCGCTTTGTCATCGATTTCACGCTACGAAGCATCGTATCACGGAAGGCGCGACGACCAAGAAGCATTGGTGGACTCTCCGGGCGCCCGCGTGAGGGGCTGCTGGTCCGTGCCGTCGGCGAGCATGGTGAAGAGCTGGTAGCCGCCGGCCAGGCGGTTCGACTGGAAGACGAGATGGCGGCCGTTCGGGGCCCACGAGGCCCCCTCGTTGTTTCCGGGGCCGGCGGTGAGGCGGCGCAGGTTCGATCCGTCGGGGGCGACGCCCCAGAGGTCGAAGTTGCCCTGGCGGGAGGTGAAGACGATGGTGTCGCCCTTGGGAGACCAGCGGGGCTGGGTATTGAACCCCGCGTGGGTGAGGCGCCGGACGTTCGCGCCCTCCGCGTCCATCAGGAAGATGTGAGCGCCGCCGGCCCGCTCCGACACGAAGGCGATCTCGCGCCCGGTCGGGGACCAGCTGGGCTCGGTGTCGATGCCGCTGTAGGTGGTGAGCCGCCGGAAGGCGCCGGTGGCGAGGTTCAGCACGTACACCTCGGGGTTGCCGTCGCGGGAGAGGGTCAGGGCGACCGACCGCCCGTCCGGGCTGAAGGCGGGCGAGGTGTTGATGCCGAGGAAGCCGGCCAGCACCTGGACCGGCCGGTTCTCGAACGGGAACATCCGGTAGAGGTAAGGATAGCCTCGCATGTAGGACGTGAAGGCGAGCGAGCGGGTATCCGGGCTCCACACCGGGGAGACGTTGATGGACTTGTTCGACGTCACGCGGGTGGAGCTCGCGCCGTCGTAGTCCATCATGCTGAGCTCCTTGCTGCCGGAGCTCGAGCTCACGTAGGCGACCTTGGTGTCGGCGACGCCCGCTTCTCCGGTGAACTGCAGCACCACCTCGTCCGCGACCTTGTGGGCGAGCCGCCGCGCCTGGGCGGCGGGCAGCTCGAGCTTCTTGGCGCCGATCAGCCGGAACTCGGGCGAGGTCAGGTCGTGCAGGCGCATCTCGACCTCGGCCCGGTCGCCGCGCAGCGTGAGGAGGCCCTGCAGGCCCGCGTGGGCGCCCGCGGCCGCGAAGTTCGCGAAGGCGGCCCGGACCGCGGCGGGGTCACCGGCGGGAATCGGGGGCACGTCGGAGACGACGCTGAACAGGCTGGAGAACGTGAGGTCCCGCGCGGTCACCTGGGACAGGCCGCGCCCGAGACCCTGGGGGTCGGCGCCGCCGACCACCGTGAAATGGGGGACGACGATGTTGAGCTTCTTGGCGCCGGTCGCGAGCACGTTGAGCAGCACGTCGGCGGCCTGCGAGCGCGCGGCGGGCGGGGAAGACAGCGCGCCACCCAGCGCGGCCAGCAGCACCAGCCCGATCACCAAGCCGAGCGGACGTCCGGGACGCATCATTTTGGTCATGGTTCACCCATTACGTGTCAGCCACGACGAAGGTCGAAGGTGAACAGGATCCGGAGGGACGGCTTCGTCCAGTCGTCGGGCAGTTTCGGGAAAGGGCCCGCTCCCATGACCGCGCGCAGGGCGGCGTTGTCATAGAAGGCGTTGCCCGAGCTCTTGTGGATGGCGGGCGGCTTGATCGAGCCGTCGCGCAGGATCTCGACGTAGATTTGCGGCTTCTGCCGTGGGTCGTTGGGCTGGTTCTGGCGCTGCCACTCCTGCTCGACCTTCTGAAGCACCTGCCGGAGGTACCACGCGTGCGGGAAGTCTCCCACGTCGAGGGTCAGCGCGCCCGTGCCGGTCACGGAGCCGGTCGGCGCCCCGAGCGACGCGGTCTCCGGCGGCCGCGCCGATTCCGCGGTCTTCTCGCCGCGCGGCGTTCCGGACGGCGGCGTCGCCAGCGCGGGCAGCTCCTTCTCGCCGGGCCGGGGCAGGGTGGCGCGCGGCG
>DATHSW010000400.1:0-11722 GCA_035463855.1 Candidatus Deferrimicrobiaceae bacterium
ATGATAGGTCCTGCGCGCGCTTGCCGGCGTAGTGGGCGTTTCCCGGGATCCGATCCACGCCGACGATGGAGAGCAGCACGTGATGGCGCACCTTGGCCCGCTGCTCGGCGGCCAGGATGTTCCGCGTGGCGGTGGTGAACAGCTTTCGGGTCGCCTCCGCGTCGGGAGCCGGCGCGTTGCTGACGTCGATGACGGCCGCGACGCCCGCGAGGGCCTCGTCGAGCCCTTGGCCGGTGGACACGTCGACGCCGCGCGAGCGGGCGATCACCACGGGATCATGCCCCGCCCGCCGCAGGGCGTCCACGGTGTGACGACCAGCGAGCCCGGTGCCGCCGATCACCGCGATACGCATCGATCGCCTCCTCGAGTGCCGGTCCTGGGCGCTACCACGTGGCCGCCTCTCATTTTGCCACCGCGGTAAACTCCGCCCGCGTCCAGCGGGGAGGGCGCCGCTACACCGCCATCACGATGCCGTCGTGGCCGGGGTCGGCGCCGCCGTCGAGGCCGTCGGGATGCACGCGGATGGCGTGGACCGCCGCGAACCCGTAGGTGTTCGGGTTGCGCACGACCTCGTAGCCCATCGTCTGGAGCTCGCGCTCCACCCCGCGCGGGATGCGGTTGGACACGTCGATGGCGTTGCTGGTGGCCGAGAAGCGCGGCGCGCTCACCGCCTCCACCATGGTCATGTCGAAGTCGAGCGCGTTCAGCAGCACCTGGAGCACGCCCATCGCGATCTGGGTCGCGCCCGGCGCGCCGATGACCAGGTGCGGCCGGTCGGCCTCCCACACGATCGACGGCACCACCGAGCTGAAGCGCGCCTTGCCGGGGGCGAGGCTGCCGGCCCGGCCCGGGCGCGGGTCGAAGACGCCCATGCAGCCGTTGTACATGAAGCCGAGCCCGGGGGTGACCACGCCCGAGGGCATGCCGAGCGAGTGGGTCATCGTCACGCAGTTGCCCTCGGCGTCGAGGACCGAGACGTGGGTGGTGTCCTTGACCGGCGCTCCCCCGTTGAAGCGCGGCACGTCGGCCTTCTTGCCGGCGCGGATCTCGGCGGCCATCTCGGCCGCGTACGGCTTGCCGATGAGCCGCTCGATCGGCACCTCCACGAAGCGCGGATCGCCCACGTGGCGGTCCTTGTCGATCGTGGCGCGCTTCATGGCCTCGGCGACCACGCGCACGTACTCGGCCGAGTTGTGCTCGAGCGCGGTGAGCGGGAAGTGCTCCAGGATGTTCAGCATCTCGAGCAGCATCACCCCGCCGCCGGGCGGCCGGTTGCTCGAGACCCGGTAGCGGCGGTAGGGGCTCCAGAGCGGCGCATTGCGCGTGGTGCGCCAGCCGCGGAGATCCTCCGCGCCGAGGAGCCCGTCGTGCTTGCGCATGTCCTCCACGATGGCGTGCGCGATCTCGCCCTCGTAGAACACCGCGTCGCCGTGCTTGGCGATCAGCCGCAGGGTGTGGCCGAGATCGCGGTTCACCACGCGGTCGCCCACCCGCTTGGGGGTGCCGTCGGGCCGGCAGTAGAGCGCCCGCGAGGCCGGCGTGAAGGCCAGGCGCTCGTGGTTGGCGGCGCGGCCCATCTGCCCGTCCTCCGCCCACCAGGAGCCCACGTGCGGGCGCACCGTCCAGCCCCCCTCCGCCCACGCGATGGCCGGCTCCAGGATCTGCTCCCAGGGCAGCCGCCCGTGCTCGCGGTGGGCGTCGCGGTAGGCGCGCAGGCTGGACGGCGCGCAGATGGCCTGGTAGCCGATGTCGTTCACGCGCCCGCGCAGGATGAAGCCGTAGCCGTCGCGCGCCTCCGACTCGATCCGGTCGGCCCACATGTCGGGGCGGACCGCGAGGGGGGCGGGCGCGTGGAAGTCGATGTAGCCGTGGAAGCCGGCGGCGGGCATCGCGATGCCGCAGCTACCGAACCCGGCGATGCCGCACATCAGCGGGTCCACCACGCCCTGCACGAAGGCGCACGCCATCGCGGCGTCCACCGCGTTGCCGCCGACCTTCAGGATCTCCGCCCCGGCCTCGGTGGCCTCCGGCTGGGCCGCCACGATCATCGCGCGCTTGCGGTATCGCATGGGGTCTCCGGTCCTAGGGCAGCACCGCCCGCGTGGCAGCGAGGGCCTCGCGCGCCACGTCCTCGGCCGGACGCTTCCACGCGGCGGGATTGGGCGCCTCGTAGCTCGCGTAGCCGGCGTAGCCCTTGCGGGCGAACGCGGCGAAGAACTCCTTGAACGGCACGCTCCCCTGTCCCGGCGGCAGGCGGTCGAGCGCCTTGCCCGGCTCGAGCCCGGTGCGCGGCACGTCGCTGTACTGCACGTAGGCGATCTCCTCGGGCCGCACGTCCTCGATGTCCCGCGGCGAGGCGCCGGTGCGGCCGAGGTGGTAGGTGTCGAGCAGGAGCCCGGTCTGGGGATGGCCGGCCCGCGCCATCACCTCGCGCATCGGCCCGAGCGCGTTGAGCTGCTCGCACTGGGAGTTGAACTCGACGGCCAGGCGCACCCCGTGCTCTCGCGCGATGTCGCCGACTTCGCGAATGCTGCGGGCGGCGTCACCCACGTCGCCGCGGCCGCGATCCACCGGGCTCATGATGGTATGGCAGCCGAGCGCCCGGGCGCGCGCGGCCTGCTCGGCGAACACGCGCAGCAGCCGCGCGCGCTCCTCGCCGGTGGCCCAGACCCAGCCGAGCTCGACGCCCACGCAGGCCACCGGCAGGGCGGAGGCGCGCACCAGCGCCATCACCTGGTCGGCGGACTGGCCGGCCTGGGCCGCGCGCGCGAAGTCGAGGCGGCGCAGCTCGACCGCGTCCCAGCCCGTCTTCTTGATGACGCCGAGCGCCTCCGCGAGAGGGGTGGTATCGAGCGTCCACGTGTGCAGCGCCAGGCGCATGGTCATGAGATCGTCTCCTTGTAGCCGGCCGCCCGCCGCCGGCGGCGCCGCCTACTGCCTCCCGGGGAGTCCGAACGCGTCGGCCAGCAGCTCGTAGGAGCGCAGCCGCGCCTTGAAGTCGTGGGTGATCGTGACAACGATCAGCTCGTCGGCCTGGTACTCGGCGGCCATCCCCAGCAGCCGCTCCCGCACCTGCTCGGGGGTCCCCACCACGCTGCGCCGGGCCGCGTGCTGGGCGATGGCCAGCTCCTGGGCGTTGTAGGGATAGCTCTCCGCCTCCTCCACCGACGGATAGGGGCCGGGCCGGCCGGTGTAGAGCCGCACGATGAAGAGATCGCGGCTGCGCGCCAGCCGCCGCGCCTCGCCTTCCGTCTCGGCGCAGACCGCGAAGACGGCCACGCTGCTGCGCGGGGCGGCCAGGTCGGGGGAGGCGCAGAACCGCGCGCGGTAGGCGCGCGTGACCTCCGCCCCGCCCTCCGCGTTGATGAAGTGGGCGAAGCAGAAGGCCTGGCCGAGCTGGGCGGCCAGCAGCGCGCTCTCGTCGCTCGAGCCCAGGAGCCACACCTCCGGCACGCTCGGCCCGGCCGGCATGGCGTGGATGCCGCGCCAGGGGTGCTCGGCGGGCAGGTCGTCGTGGAGGAACGCGACCAGGTCCTGGATCTGCCGCGGGTAGTGCTCGATCCCGAGCGCGCCGGGCCCGTGGCGCAGGACCCGGGCGGTGCGCTGGTCGCTGCCCGGCGCGCGGCCGATCCCGAGATCGATGCGTCCGGGATGGAGCGTCTCGAGCATCCGGAACTGCTCGGCCACCTTGAGCGCGCTGTAGTGCGGGAGCATCACGCCGCCCGAGCCCACCCGGATGTGGCTGGTGACCGCGGCCACCTGGGCGATCAGGACCTCCGGGCTGGCCCCGGCCAGGCCCGGCGTGGAGTGGTGCTCGGCCAGCCAGTAGCGATGGTAGCCCCAGCGGTCCGCGGCGCGGGCCAGCTCGAGCGTCTCGTGCACCGCCTCGGCGGGCGTGCCGCCGCTCCGCACCGGCGACTGGTCGAGGATGCCGACGAACATTCGGACTAGTTGATCCGCTTGGTGCGGCCCTTCCACTCCCGATCCCGCAGCACGAACTTCTGGATCTTGCCGGTCGAGGTCTTCGGCAGCTCGCCGAACTCCACCGCGGCCGGCGCCTTGAAGTGCGCGATGTGCTGCTTGCAGAACTCGATGATCTCCGGCTCGGTGGCGCGCTGGCCCGGCTTGAGCGTGACGAAGGCCTTGGGCCGCTCGCCCCATTTCTCGTCGGGGATCGCGACCACCGCGCACTCCATCACCGCCGGGTGGCGGGCCACGCACTGCTCGACCTCGATGGTCGAGATGTTCTCGCCCCCCGAGATGATGATGTCCTTCTTGCGGTCGCGCAGCTCGATGTAGCCGTCGGGATGCCAGACCCCGATGTCGCCGGAGTGGAACCAGCCGCCGCGGAAGGCCTCGGTGGTGGCGTCGGGCTGCTCGTAGTAGCCCTTGGCCACGTTGTTGCCGACCATCACCACCTCGCCCAGGGTGTCGCCGTCGCGCGGCACGTCGTTCATCTCACCGTCCACCACGCGGACGAGGTCGAACAGCGCGTAGCCCTGGCCCTGGCGCGCGGCCAGCCGCGCCTGCTCCTCGGCCGGCAGCGTATCCCAGTCCCCGTTCCAGCCGCAGACGGTGTGGGGCCCGTAGGTCTCCGTGAGGCCGTAGACGTGCACCGGCCTGAATCCCAGCTCCTTGAGCTTGCCGAGCAAGGTGGGCGAGGGCGGCGCGCCGGCCACCGTCACCGTCACCGGGCGCGCCAGCTTGTGGGCCTTCGGGTCGTTGACCACCCCGATCTGCACGGTGGGCGCGCCGTTGTAGTGGGTGATGCCCTCGCCGTCGATCAGGTCCCAGATGCGCCCGGGCTCGACCCTTCTGAGACAGACGTGGGTTCCGGCCACCGCGGTGACCGCCCACGTGAAGCACCACCCGTTGCAGTGGAACATGGGCAGCGTCCAGAGATACCTGGTGTCGAACGACATCGCGGTCTCGACGATCTCGCCCACCGCGTTCACCCACACCCCGCGGTGCGAGTACATCACGCCCTTGGGCCGCCCGGTCGTGCCCGAGGTGTAGTTGATCGAGATGGTCTCTTCCTCGTCCTCGAGCCAGCTCTCGACGGGCTCGGGCGAACCGCCGGCCAGGAAGCTCTCGTAGGGATCGCCGGCCGCGCCGGTGTCGTCCACCCGGACGATGCGCACGCCCTTGAGATCGAGCGGCTTGACCAGCCCTTCGAGCTCCGCGTCCACGAACAGGAACTTCGAGCCCGAGTGCTGGAGGATGTAGCCGATCTCGTCGGAGGACAGGCGCGTGTTGATCGCCACCAGGATGCCGCCCGCCGCCGGCACGCCGTAGTGCGCCTCGAGCATGGCCGGGATGTTCGGGCACAGGAAGGCCACGCGGTCGTGCTTCTGCATGCCGGCGCCGCGGAGGGCGGAGGCCAGCCGGTTCACCCGCTCGCCGAGCTGCCGGTACGTGTAGCGGCGCTTGCCGTGCACCACCGCCGTCTTGTCCGGAAAGACGTAGGCGTTGCGGACCAGAAAGCTCACGGGCGTGAGCTCGGTGCGGTAGACCTTGTGGTGCTTCATCGCGTGCCGCCTCCGATGGCGTGGGTGGAATTCGTGCCCCCGCAGTGTACCCAAGCGCTCCCGGAATGGCGAGGGGCTGCTACAATGCCGGCGCGATGGCCTGGGACGAACGCATGGAGGACTTCCACGCCCGGCGCGCGAAGGCGCGCGGCATGGGCGGGCCCGAGCGGCTGGCGCGCCGCCGCGCCGCCGGCGCGCTCAACGCGCGCGAGCGGGTGGAGCGGCTGCTCGACCCGGGCTCGTTCCTCGAGGTCGGCACCTTCAACACCTCCGACGTGGCGGGCATGGAGGCGGAGACGCCGGCCGACTCCAAGGTGGGCGGCTTCGGCCGCATCGACGGCCGGCCGGTCGTGGTCTGCTCCAACGACTTCACGGTGCTGGCCGCCACCTCGAGCCGCGTGGCCTCGCACAAGGAAGCGGAGCTCAAGCGCCTGGCCGCGCGGCGGGGCATGCCGATCGTCTATCTCGCGGAGGCCGGCGGCGCGCGCATGCCCGACATCATGGGCTCCTCGGGCATCGCGTCCTTCGGCAACTCCACCTACTACGGCACGCGCCGGCGCCGCGTGCCGATGGTGACCGCGGTGCTGGGCCAGGCCTACGGGCTGCCCACGTGGAACGCGTGCCTCTCCGACCTCGTGGTGATGCGGGAGGGCGCCTCGATGGCGGTGTCCGGCCCGCGCGTGCTCGAGCTGGCCACCGGCGAGAAGGTCTCGCCCGAGGAGCTGGGCGGCGCGAAGGTGCACGCCGAGGAGACGGGCTTCGCCGACGTGGTCGGCAAGACGGAGGACGAGTGCCTGGCCCTCGTGAAGCGCTTCCTCGCCTACCTGCCGTCGCACAACCGGCAGGCGCCGCCGCAGGCGGAGGTGCCGGCGGGCTCGGGCGCGGAGATGCGCACGATCGCGGACCTGGTGCCGGAGGCGCGCAACCGCGCCTACGACATGACCCGGGTGCTGCGGCGCCTGGCCGACGGCGGCGAGATCCTCCAGGTCAAGGAGCGCTTCGGCCGGAGCCTCATCACCGCGCTCGCCCGCATGGGCGGCCACGTGGTCGGCTTCGTGGCCAACCAGCCGATCCAGAAGGGCGGCGCCTGCGACGCCGACGGCTGCGACAAGGCGATCTCGTTCCTCGCGCTGTGCGACTCCTTCAACATCCCGCTCGTGTTCCTGCACGACGTCCCCGGCTTCTTCATCGGCCGCGACGCCGAGCGCAAGCGCGTGGCCGGCAAGATCATCACCTGGATGGAGGCGCTCGGCATGGTCACGGTGCCGCGCGTGTCCATCATCGTGCGCAAGACGTACGGCCAGGCCTACTTCAACATGGGCGGAGGCGGCTACGCCGACCTGCTGGTGGCCTGGCCGACCGCGGAGATGTCCTTCATGGACCCGGCCACCGGCGTCAACGTCGTCCACGGCGCCGAGCTGGCCCGGCTGCCCGCCGAGGAGCGCGCCGCGCGCCGGCAGGAGCTGCTCGCCCGGTGGGAGCTCGACACGCTCCCCTACGGCGCCGCCGCGCGGCACCTCATCGACGAGGTGATCGATCCCGCGGACACGCGCGACGTCGTCATCCGCTTTCTCGCCCAGGCGCGCGCGCGCACCGCCATCGGCCGGCACCGCCTGGCCGGCTGGCCGACCACGTTCTAGGCGCCTCCTCGTTGTCCCTCGCCTGGGCGGTGGGCGCCGTCGTCATCGCGGGCGCCTGCTTCGTGCAGGGCCTGGCCGGATTCGGCATCGGCCTCGTCTCGCTCGCCTTCCTGCCGTTCCTCATGTCGCCGCAGGACGCCGTCGTCCTGATCACGCTGTACGCGACGGTGTTCATCGTGGTCATCTTCTTCCCGCTGCGTCGCGACTTCACGCTGCAGGGCATGGCGGAGCTGGTGGCGGGCAGCATCCTGGCGACGCCGGCGGGCGTCTGGCTCCTGGCGGGGCTGCCCTCCGACGTGCTGAAGCGCCTGATCGGCCTCGTGCTGCTGGCGATCGTGGCGCTCGAATGGCTCGGGCTCTATCCGCAGCGCCTTCACGGCCGCGCCTGGGGATTCGGCGCCGGGCTGGTGGCGGGCGTGCTGGGGGGCGCGGTCGGTACACCCGGCCCGCCGGTGATCCTCTACGCGGCGGCGCAGGGCTGGAGCCCGCGCACGATGAAGGCCAACATCCAGGCCTTCCTGATGATCAACCAGGCGGTGATCCTGATCGGCTACTGGTGGGCCGGGCTCCTCGACCGGGAGATCTGGCGCCTCAGCTGGCTCTACGCGGTGCCCGCGGTGGCGGGGCTCGCGGCGGGCATGCTGCTCTTCAACCGGCTCGATCGCGCGCGCTTCCGTCGTGTGGTGTTCGCCGTGCTCTTCCTCTCGGGCCTGGTGCTGCTGATCCGCGGGTGAGCGCTCCTAGAAGACGGTGTAGAGGTGATACCAGGGCCCGTCGAGATGCTGGAGCCTGGTCTTGGAGCGCCCCTGCGGGGTCGCGCCCGTCGCGTAGGCGAGCCCGCACTCATCGACCACCCCGCAGCCGTCCGAGAGGTACCGGACGCCCGGCGGCAGGATGTCGATACGCCGCACAGGAAACAGGCCCACCCAGGTCGGCGTGGCGGGGGACCGGCCGGAGAGCGCGGCCCGGGTCGCGGCGTCGAGCGCGGGTCGGCTGAGGGCGAAGCGCAGACCAAACAGCGGGTTGGCCGGAGACTGGGAGGCCAGGAAGAGGATCAGCAGGGCGGCCGCGGCCAGCGGATGCAGGGACCACACGAGGAGCCTGGCGCGGCTGGCCCGCCGCTCGGTGAGCGCGAGCGCCAGGGAGACCGCGCCCAGCAGCACGGTGACGCCGAACGTGAGCGTGAAGAACGGAAACGTCAGGCCGGTACTGCTCAATGGCTCGAGCAGAAACAGGAGCCAGGCCGCCGACAGGACGGACATCCACCGGCGCACGGGGCCTAGGCTCCGATAAAGATTACCGGGCGCCCCAACGCGAGACTCGCCTCGGACCGCATTCCTTGCACGTCAGCATGGCTGAGCTACGTATGTGCGCGTAGGCAGCCGCAACGCGTGGGTGCAGCGCACATCGCCCGAATACCGGCGGAACTCCAGGGCCTCATAGAGCCGGGCGGCGGCGGGATCGTTCGTGCTCAGGCGCAGCGTGATGAACGAGCCGTGGGCGGTCGCGACGACGGCTCCCACGAGTTGCCGCCCCACTCCCTGGCGCCGATACGCCGGGAGCACGTAGAGGTGGCGAACGCGACCGACCCCGGGGTCGCCGGCGTAGGGATCGACGTTCAGGCCGCAGACCCCGACGAGCCGCCCGTCCACCCGGGCGGCGAACAGCACTTCGCCGGGGCGATCGAAGCGATTCTGTCCCGTGGCCCACTCCTCCGTGAGCCGGCGCACGAAGCGCAGGCCTTCCTGCTCGCTCTCCGCGATCAGCGCGGTCAGGTGATCGACCGGAAGGGCGTCCAGGCGCTCGATCAGCGCGCTCATCAGCCGGCCGCCCGTCGCGCGCGTCGGCTCCGGAAGACCTTCAATGCTGCTTCCGCCATCGGTCAGGGCTCAGCCTGCCTTCTCTGCTGGGGAACCCACGGATACAGACGGGGGACCAGAATCGTCAACACCGTGGCGACGGCTACCGCAAGGACCAAGCCCGCGCCGAACAGCGCCCAGGTGGCCGGTTTGAGTGTGCCGAGCCCGACGATCACAAAGAGGATTGGCAGATCGAGAAAATGCGTGAAGGTGGGGACACCTTCGGAGCGAGCCTGTTCGAGCTGGGTCGTGAAGCCACCACCAGCGAGGGCTTCCTGGGTCAGCCGCCGGAGCCGCATGAAGTACATTCGCGTCACCGTATTGCCTTCGATGAATTCGAACGCGAACAGAGCAACCATTCCGGTCAGCCACGGGATATCGAGAAAGCCCCGGCCGCCGAAGAACTCCACGATCAGCCACGTACCAGAGGCCAGCAGGAGGAGGGCTCCTGGAACGACGAGCCCATCGTAAAACACGGCGATGTTGCGCACAGCCTCCGAGAACTGCGGGAGCTCTCGGCACTGACGTGAGCGCATGTCACTGATCCAGACGCCGATCAAACCGGCTCCGATCAGGATGGCCCCGACGATGTGGACCAGCTTCAACACGGGGTAGGTCATGGCCTCTGTGCTCTAACGTTGCGCGGGTTGGGGTACCTCGGTGCTCCTCGCAGGTGCCCGGTGGTCAATAGAGATCAAACGGGTTCAACCAGACGAACCGGGCGTACGCACATACGACGATCTCGATACCGGATGCTCCCAAGAGCGTCCACCGTGGCGCACGATACGGTGAGACGGCGCCTGCAATCAGGAACGCGGCGGCGAATAGTGGTGCGGGGAGGATCCTGAGCACGGCGAGAGCGTCCCAAGGGCCGAGAGAAGGTGGAGCCGTCGCGGCCCGTCCGATCGCGAAGAGCGCCAGCGCTGTGACTCCGGTTGTCGCGATGACAACGCCGACGGCGGAGAGGATGAGCCAGAAGAGACGATAGGGCCGGAGGAAGACAAAGCCGAGCCCAGTGGGCAGGAGACCGGCGGTGCCGAATACCGCCGCGAAAAGGAGCACATCACCGAACGCGTACATGCCACTCGACGCCTGCGCGTCAGGCCCGCTGGTGTTTGCGACGCGGACGACGACCGCTATGGACGCGAGAGCAAAGGCGGCAAGGTACCCGGCCAGTACCATGCTGGTCCTCCGGAGCTGTCCGTTGCCATGCGGTGAGGCGCTGATCATGGTGAAGGCCGCCTAACGCCCAGGATAACGTGCGGCGCGGAGCGCCGTCAGGTTGATCCTCTTCCTATACGGCATCACGGGCATTGCCTGCTTGGCGCGCCCTTGCTAGAACTGTCGGTGTTTGATCGCTGGATGCCGCAAGGAGCTCCAAGTCGTTCGCTTGCTGTTGCAACTCAGCCTGAACAATTCGATGCCCTAGGACGCGTTGCTCGGCACCCTCCAGCTTGAAGTCGACGTCCAATGCCTCGGACACGAGCCGATCCCGGGCCTCGTAGCCGCGGCGAGCCGCCCACGCTGCTGCTTGAGCGCTTGCGGAGCCCTGAGCGCCCCACGCATACATGACTGCGGCGACCGCGTCGTCGTCGATGTCCAGTGAGGCTTCGCAGGCGTCAACCGCCGCCTCGAGAGTTGCATCGGGTAGCTCCTTGTGGATCGCTCTCCGAAGAGCCTCCAGCGCCCCCTCCAAGACTCTTGGCGTGGGCGGGGAATTCGGGTAGCCAAAGTAGCCTCGGAGTCGCTCTGCGCATGCAGCCGCAAACACGACTCGTGCTCGTGGTGACAGCGCCTCAAGTCGCGCAATCAGTGCGGGTTCGTCATATCGAAGCATCGTAAGATTCTGTCCGTACAACGACGAAGCTCACGCGCCGGCGTAGCCGGTCGCGTGGAGCCTTGTTGGGCCGGATCGGCTCATACTTGCCGCCGCGTTACGGCCGACCGAATTCAACCTCACGGATCTTTCCTTCTCCATTCTCTGACGTGACAACGACTATAACGGCTTCGCTGTACACGTCGCCCCCGATACTGACAAAAGCCCAGCCAACGTCAGAGGGTTGCTTCCCCGGCCAACTTGCCATGGTTTGGCCTATCTCGATTGGTCCAATGGCGCCCCAGTCCGTGGGGACGATTGCTTCGAATCCGATCCGAAGCTCATCGACCGTACTCTTCTGGCGGTATCCGTGAGACATCATTGCATAAGCCTTCGGATACTCGCGCGCGGCCAGTGATTTAGCGAACTCCAGCGCAATTTGTCTGTAGTCAATGCCCGCAGACGGCGTCGTTGGTTCCTCCCTAGAACAGCCGACCATGACGATGGCAGCCACAATGAGGATGAGTGAGAATGCTGAGAGACTTCTCTTAGTCACGTTGCGGCCCAACGCCGTGCGGCTGAGCGGCCTGCGCTGGACGAGGCGGGCGGGTCGATGTGGCTGGAGTGGCATTCGGGGACGCGTGGTTGCGCATGGCCCCTTGGCTCTCGTTCAGTGTTACACAGACCTGGATATTTCTGGATGCCCGGCCCGGCGGTGGGGGCAGGGCGGCGCCCAGCGCTTGGGGAGGTGTCCTTACTGGGTCCGCTCCTCCGCGCGCGATGGGCCTGGCTCGAGCCGCCGCGGCTGCGCGCCAGTCACTCGAACCCCCAGGGGCGCACCTGCTGGGGCACCACGCGGAACATCACGCGATTCGCGGG
>DATHSW010000401.1:0-1699 GCA_035463855.1 Candidatus Deferrimicrobiaceae bacterium
GGGAGGGGAGCGCCGAGATCGTCACGAGGATCCGCGTGTCCACGGCGGCGCTGCAGATGGCCCACACGAACATGCCCGGGAGCCTCGTGCGCGTGGCGTTCGACCAGACGAGCCCGCTCGCGGACGGCGTCGGCCCGGTCGCGTGGGCGATGTTCGAGGACGACCCGGTGATGACCTCAGGCCGCGGCGAGGCGCCCTTGGTGTTCCCGCCGGCGACGAGCGCGGACTTCTTCGTCTCCGGTCTGGACCAGGGCGCGTCGCAGCTCGGCGGGACCGCCGCGGTCGTCGATGAGCCGGTCGGCTCGGGGCGTTCGACGGTCCTGACGTTCGACCCCGTCTTCCGAGGATGGGCCGACGGGACGCAGCGGATCTTATGGAACGCGATCGTGGGTCCGGACCCGTTCCCGGGAACGGCGGCGCCCGCGGGCTCGCCCGAGCGCACGACGGACGAGCGGCTCGCGCGGCAGGCGGCCCTTCGGCTGCCTCAGGTTCCGGCCCCGTTCCGGTTGACGGTGGCGCCCGCGGACGTCGAGACCACGGCGAACGTGCTCACCGCCATCGGCGCGCGCTGGGAGCAGCGCCGCGGCGCGCGGGGGACGCTGTTCCTGATCGCGAACCCGCAGGAGCTGACCGCTGAGGAGCACCCGTTCATCGGTCGGCTACCCGTCGACCTCGAGGCGGCTGGCGTGGAGGTGCGATCGCTCGCGCTCAGGTAGGCGTCCTGGAGGACGGGCCGATCAGAGGGACTTGACATCCGAACGTATGTTCGATATGGTGTAGGTCCTCCCCCGGAGCCGTGTCTATCCAGACGAGGTCCGGGTTGCCCCACGCAAGCGACGCCGAGCGGCTGGTCGGCGAGATCCAGGCGGTCCACCGAAGGATCTGCGCGGCGCAGCGTGAGCTGTTCGGCCTGCTCGCCGAGGCGGACCGGTGCGAGCTCTGGCGGGGCTCCGGCGCGCGGGACATGACGCAGTGGGTCTCGATCACCCAGGGCATCTCGGCCTGGAAGGCCGCGCGCTGGGTGGCGGCCGCCCGCGCGCTGGGGTCGCTGCCGGCCCTGTCCGAGGCGATGGGCCGCGGTGTGCTCGGCGTGGACAAGGTGGTCGAGCTCGCCCGGTTCGCCTGCTTGGAGACCGAGGACGGCCTGGTCGCCTGGGCGCAGCGCGTGTCCACCTGGGCGGTCCGGCGCAGGGCGGACCTGGAGGTCAGGCGGTCGGCGGAGCAGGTCCGCGACCTCGAGCGCTCCCGCTCCCTGTCGTGGTGGTACTTCGACGAGGGGCGCCGGGTCGGTCTGGAGGCGGAACTACCCGCGGCTGAGGGAGCGGTGGTCGCGCGGGCGATCGAGACGGTCGCGGCCCGGGTACCGGTGATGCCCGATGAGACGGGCGAGGCCTTCGCCGACGCTCGCCGCGCCGATGCGCTGGTGGCGCTTGCCTCCGGTGGGAGCTCCGGCGATGGGCACGCCGAGCGGGCCACCGTGGTCGTGCACGCGCCGGCAGAGGTGCTCGAGCGCGACGAGGGGAGCTGCGAGATCGAGGGTGGGGGGATCGTCCCGGTGCAGAGCACCCGCCGGCTGCTCTGCCACGCGCGCATCCAGGCGCTGGTGCAGGACGAGCACGGCCATCCCGTGCGGGTGGGGAGGCTCCGGCGCGATCCGCCGGGGTGGATGGTGCGCCAGCTGCGCTACCGGGACCGTGAG
>DATHSW010000402.1:0-26170 GCA_035463855.1 Candidatus Deferrimicrobiaceae bacterium
GTGGGCCGCGAGCGCGGCCGGACTCTCCCACCGCGTCTGGGGGGCGCGCTCGACCTCCACCGTGTAGTAGTCCCGCTCGGGAACCGATTCCAGCAGGTCGCGGATCGAGCGCCGCACCGACTCCGGGGTGATCCCGTGGGCGCGGTTGTACTCGCCCTGCACCAGGCGCCGGCGCTCGGTCTCGGCGAGGGCCGCCTTCATCGAGCCGGTCACGGTGTCCGCGTACATGATCACCTCGCCGTTGACGTGGCGGGCCGCGCGGCCCGAGGTCTGGATCAGCGAGGTCGCGGAGCGCAGGTAGCCCTCCTTGTCCGCGTCCAGGATCGCCACGAGCGAGACCTCCGGCAGGTCGAGCCCCTCCCGCAGCAGGTTGATCCCGATGAGCCCGTCGAACTTGCCGAGCCGCAGGTCGCGGATGAGGGCCACCCGCTCGAGGGTGTCGATATCGGAGTGCAGGTAGCGGACCCGCAGGCCGTTCTGCTGGTAGTACTCGGTGAGATCCTCCGCCATGCGCTTGGTGAGCGTGGTGATGAGCACCCGCTCGTCGCGCTCCGCGCGGGCCCGGACCTCCCCCATGAGATCGTCCACCTGCGAGGAGGCCGGCCGCACCGTGATCCGGGGGTCCATGAGCCCGGTGGGCCGGATGATCTGCTCCGCGACCGACCCGCCGGTGAGCGGGCTCCCCGGCTCTCCCCGCTCGACTCCGGCCACCTCGAGCTCGTAGGGCCCCGGGGTCGCCGACACGTAGAGGGTCTGGGGCACCAGGCGGATGAACTCCGCGAAGGTGAGCGGCCGGTTGTCGAAGGCGGACGGCAGGCGGAAGCCGTACTCGACCAGCGCCTCCTTGCGCGAACGGTCTCCCGGGTACATGCCGCGGAGCTGGGGCGCGGTCACGTGGGACTCGTCGAGGATGACCAGCGCATCCTTGGGGAGGTAGTCCATCAGGGTCGGCGGGTTCTGCCCCGGCTTGCGCCCGGAGAGGTGCCGCGAGTAGTTCTCGACGCCGTGGCAGTAGCCGAGCTCGCGGAGCATCTCCATGTCGAAGAGCGTGCGCTGCTCGAGGCGCTGCGCCTCGAGGAGCCGGCCGCGCGCCTTGAAGAAGGCGAGGCGCTCGCGCAGCTCGTCCATGATGCCCTCGATCGCTCGCTCGAGCTGGGCCGCCGGGGTCACGTAGTGACTGGCCGGGTAGATGCGCGCGTCCGCCACGGTGCCGGTGGTGACGCCGCGGAGGGGATCGAGCGTCATGAGCCGCTCGACGCTGTCGCCCCAGAACTCGACCCGGAGGGCCTCCGATTCGGCGGCGGCCGGGAACACCTCGACCACGTCGCCGCGGACCCGGAAGGTGCCGCGGCGGAAGTCGTAGTCGTTGCGCTCGTACTGCACCGCCACCAGGGCGCGGATCAGGGCGTCCCGGTCCATGGTCTGCCCCGCCCGCAGCGACACGTGCATGCCGTGGTAGGTCTCGGGCTCGCCGATGCCGTAGATGCACGAGACCGAGGCCACCACCACCACGTCGCGGCGCTCGAAGAGCGACGTGGTGGCCGAGTGCCGCATCCGGTCGATCTCGTCGTTCACCAGCGCGTCCTTCTCGATGTAGGTGTCCGACTGCGGGATGTACGCCTCGGGCTGGTAGTAGTCGTAGTAGGAGACGAAGTACTCGACCGCGTTCTCCGGGAAGAACGCCTTGAACTCGCTGTAGAGCTGGGCGGCGAGCGTCTTGTTGGGCGAGATCACCAGCGCGGGCCGGTTGAGGCGCGCGATCACGTTGGCGAGGGTGAAGGTCTTCCCGCTGCCGGTGACCCCCAGCAGCACGGTGTGGGGGCTTCCCGCCCCGACCACGGCGGTGAGGCGCTCGATCGCCTGCGGCTGGTCCCCGGAGGGAGCGAACTCCGACGAAAGCTTGAACGACAGCTTCGACAACTCGTGACCCAGGGGGAGCTCAGGACGTCGAGGGGACCGCCACCAGGTACTTCCGCCACGAGTCGAGGAACGAGGTGGCGTGAGGATGCCGGAGCAGGTGCACCGAGAAGAGGAACTGGGGGTGCACGGGCTCCCGGATCAGCCGCAGGCGGGCCTCCTCCAGCGTGTGGTTGCCCTTGAGCAGGTTGCAGCGCAGGCAGGCCGCGACCACGTTGGTCCAGGTCGTCTGGCCGCCGCGCGAGCGCGGGACCACGTGATCCACCGTGAGCTTCTCCCCGCGTCGCGAGCAGTACTGGCAGGTGTAGCCGTCCCGCCGCAGGATGTTCTTCTTGTTGAAGGCCACGCGCTCCAGGAAGGGCTTGCGGATGTAGACCCCGAGCCGGATCACCGCGGGCAGATGGAAGCTCCGGGAGGGCGAGCGGACCACGCGCGGCGACGCCTCCACGCTCTCGGCCTTGCCGGCGAGCAGGAGGGTGATGGCGCGCTTGGCGTTGGTGAAATGCAGCGGCTCGTAGGTGTAGTTCAGCACCAGGACCGCGATTTCATCCATATACCCGGCAAGGATAGACGGGGCGCCGGAGCCTGTCAACCGCAGCGGGGCTAGATGCTGGTGGTCTATGAAAATGTCACCCCCTAACTGTTCCGTGAAAGTGTCATGCCCTCATGGAGACTTTCATGATGAGCAGGAAGGAAGTGCCGCGGGCCGGGCTCGTCCAGGCCGCCCTGGCCGGCAAGATCACGAACCAGGAGGGCGCCCGGGCGTTGCACCTCAGCGTGCGGCAGTTTAAGCGGCTCAAGGCCCGCGTCCGCCGGCAGGGCCTGCGCGGGTTGGTGCATGGCCGCCGCGGGCAGCCCTCGCCGCGCCGGGTGCCCGCCGCCCTCCGCGCCCAGGTCGTCCAGCTCATGACGACGACCTACACCGGGTTCAACGACGTGCACCTCACCGAGAAGCTGCAGCAGGGCCACGCCCTGTCGGTGAGCCGGTCGCCCGTGCGCCGGATTCGGCGGGCGCTCGGGCGGGCGCCGCCGCGCCCCCGCCGCGCCCCCAAGCACCGGAGCCGGCGCCCCCGAGCCCCCGCGATGGGGCAGCTCGTGCAGCTCGACGCGAGCCCGTTCGCCTGGCTCGAGGACCGCGGCCCGACGGCCACGCTGCACGGGCTCATCGACGATGCCACTTCCACCCCACTCGCGCTCTGGTTTCGGCCCACCGAAGATCTCCACGGGTACACCACCGTGCGGGGGCACACGTGCCGGCGGTACGGGGTGCCCGTGACGCTCTATGGCGATCGCCTGAGCCTCTTCCGGCGGAATGATCAGGCCTGGACGCTCGCGGAAGAGCTGCGCGGCCAGCAAGACCCGACCCCCTTCGGACGCATGCTCCAGGACCTGGGCATCGGGTTCATTGCCGCCCAGTCGCCACAGGCCAAGGGGCGCATCGAGCGCCTCTGGGGCACGCTGCAAGACCGTCTCGTCAGCGAACTGCGCCACCGGGGACTCACGACCCTCGAGCAAGCGAACGCCTTTCTGCCCGAGTTCCTGCCCACCTTCATCCGGCGCTTCGCGCAGGCGCCGGCGGCGCCGCTGGCGGCGTGGCGGCCGGCGCCCCGTGATCTCGATCGCCTCCTGAGCTGCCGCTACACGCGGGTGGTGGCCCGGGATAACACCGTGCGGCTCGGCGCCCGGTGGGTCCAGATCCCGCCCGGGCCGCGGGGCCGCTCCTACGCCGGCTGCCGGGTCGAAGTCCGCGAGCTCCTCGATGGTCGCCTCGTCGTCGTCTATCAGGACACGCTCCTCGCCGTGCAGCCGACGCCCGCGCCGCCCTTCGTGCTCCGACCCCGCAGCGCGCCGACCCGCGATCGGCAACGCGCCGAGCATCAGCGGCGCGCCCGGGGTCGCCAACTGCAGGCCGCCGTCGCCGCCCTGGCGCAGACGCTCCGGCCCCTGCGCCCCCCGGCCCCCGCGGCCTCGCCGCCCTCTCCCCCACCTCGCGAGCGTCGAGGGGGCGCTCAGGCGCGTGATCGCCGAGAGGGGCGCGATCGGGGGACCCCCCAGACTGGCCGAAAGGCGGTGCCGCGCCGCACGCCGCCCCCCGCGACGAGTCATCCCTGGCGCACCACCTTCTCGCCGCGACAACGCCGGGTGAACGCGGCCAACCCGGGGTGACATTTTCACTGAACAGTTAGAGGGACATTTTCACTGGACAGCGACACCGCAGCGGGGCTAGACCAGGAGCCGCCAGACCACCGGGCCGAAGCCGGCGAGGAGTACGAACAGCACGCCCGCCGCGTCGAACGACCGCGTCATCAGCACGACGAGCAGGCACACCAGGGCGAAGCACGCGAGGTAGAAGCGGACTTCCCGACGATCGAGCCAGCCCCCTTTGCCGACGAGATGCGGCGCCTTGTTGATGATGTAGATCGGCGAGTACACGAGGAAGAACGTCACGATGATCGCCGAGAAGCCCCAGACCCCGAGCAGGCCGAACGCCATGCCTCGGAAGATCCAGTCCCACAGGGTCAGGCCGGCGTCGTTACCGAGGTCGAGCGCGCGGGGCAGCGCCTCCGGGCGGCGCGTGAAGTACAGGATGGCGAGCGAGACGAGGGCGAGCACCGCTTCGAGCCACCGCCGGACGATCACGCGGGGGATGAGGCCCATCCCGACTAGGACAACACAGTACCGGCCGAAGTGTCAATAAAACGGGCCGGCGCCGCGCGCGGCTTAGAGCAGGAAGCCGCCCGGGAAGGGGTCGGTGGCGTCGAGCGAGAGGGTGGCGCGGGCCGTCATCCAGGCGCGCCCGGTGATCTCGGGGACGATCGCGGGGGTGCCCGCCACGCTGGTGAGCGCCGCGATCCGCCCGGTGAACAGTGTGCCGATGATCGACTCGTGACCGAACGTCTCCCCGACCCCGAGGCGCCCGCGCGCGTGGAGGTTGGCGAGCCGCGCGGACGTGCCGGTGCCGCACGGGGAGCGGTCGAGGCCGGCGGGCGCCACCACCACCGCGTTGCGCAGGTGCGCGTCGGGGCGGCGCGGCGGCTCGTAGAACTGGACGTAGAGCAGCCCGCGGGCCTCCGGCATCCCGGGATGGACCAGCGGCGCGCGCGCCTCGATGGCGAGCCGGATCCGCTCGCCCATCTCCACGATCCGGGGCGCCTCTTTCGCGTCGAGCGCGAGCCCGCACGCCGCCGCCTCCACCAGCGCGTAGAAGTGGCCCCCGTAGGCCAGGTCGAACCCGAGACGGCCGAGGCCGGGCACCTCCACCGCGAGATCGAGCCCCACCGAGAAGGCGGGCACGTTGCGGATCGTGACCGAGGTCGGCCGCCCCGGCTCGGTCAGCACGCGGCAGGACACGAGGCCGGCGGGCGTCTCGAGGGTCACGGTGGCGGCCCCGCCCGGCGCGGCCACCCGGCCCGTCTCCACCAGCATGGCGCCCAGCGCGATGGCCCCGTGCCCGCACATGTGCACCGGCCCGAGCGGCTCGATGAAGAGCACGCCCACCTCGGCTCCCGGCGTCACCGGATCGGTCAGGATGGCGCCGCACATGGCGGCGTGGCCGCGCGGCTCGTAGAGGGCCAGGCCCAGGAGATCGCGACCGTGCGCGGCCAGGTGCTCGCTCTGCTCCATCAGGGTGGCCCCCGGGATGCGGGGCACCCCGTCCACGATGAAGCGCATCGGCTCGCCCTCGGTGTGGTAGTCGATCACCGACAGGGTGCGGACCGACGGCCGCGTCACGACGTCGCTCCGAGCAGCTCGCAGAGGATGCCTTCGCGCAGCCCGCGATCGCTCACCACGACGTGCTCACGGCCGAAGCGCGCCATCACGGCCAGGCAGATCGCGATGCCGGGAATGATCACGTCGGCGCGCCCCGGCTCGAGACACGGCAGCCGGCCCCGGTCGGCGACCGAGAGGGAGCCCAGGCGGGCCAGCTCGCGCTCCACCGACGCCCGCGCGAGCCGGTGGCCGTGGACGCGGCCCGCGTCGTAGGCGGGCAGCCCGAGGTCGAGCGCGGCCAGCGTCGTGACGGTGCCCGCGGTGCCGACCAGCTCCCCCGCCCCGGCCGCCGCGATCGCCTCCGGCACCTCGCCGGCGAGCCGTCGCTCGATGCCGGCTCGCATCCGCGCGAAGCGATCCCATCGCACCGGCCCGGGCTCGCCCCACTCCTCCACCAGCGGTACCACGCCCAGCCGCAGGCTCACCGCGGCCGCCGCGCGCCCGCCCCAGGCGCGCACGAACTCGGTGCTGCCGCCACCGATGTCGAAGAGGACGAAGGCGTCGCCGAGGCCGGGCAGCTCGGAGGCGACGCCCCGCAGCGTCAGGCGCGCCTCGTCCTCGCCCGAGACGACCTCCACCGGCTCGCCCGCCTCCGCTTCCAGTCGAGCCACGAACTCGCTGCGGTTGGCGGCCTCGCGGACGGCGCTCGTCGCCACGATCCGGACCCGGGTGGCACCGAGGCCCCGCGCGGCCCGCGCGAACTCGGCGACCACGACCGCGGTCCGACGCATCGGCTCCGGGAGCAGGCGCCCGGCCGCCGCCTGCCCTTCTCCGAGCCGCGTCACTCGCTGGCTCTGGTGGAGCGGGCGCCACGCCCCGCCCGCCGCCTCGACGACCAGGAGCCGGACGGTGTTGGTGCCGAGGTCGACGGTGGCGAGACGCCCCGGGCGGCCTTCCTCGGTGATCACGCCGGCCGGCGCCGGCAAAGCGCGTCCGCCACCGCGGCGCGTACCCGATCGGGCTGCACCGGCTTCACCAGCATCACGTCCACGCCGGATTCGCGCAGGCGCTCCTCGTGGAGCCGGCGGCCCCAGCCGGTGAGCAGCACCACCGCGGTGCCGGGGCTCCGCTTCTTGACCGCGGAGGCGAGCTGCAGGCCCGACCGGTCGCGCAGGGCCAGGTCGGTCACGACCACGTCGATGCCGCCCTGCCCGAGCCGCGCGAGCGCGGCGTCCGCGTCGGCGGCCGCCTCCACCCGATGGCCCACCGCCATGAGGGCATCCAGCAGCGCGGCGCGGATCCCCTCCTCCTCCTCGACCACCAGCACGGAGCCGGTACGCTCGGCCGGAGCCGCCGGCTCGGCCGCGCCGGGGGGCGCCGGCTCGGCGGCCGCGGCTTCCGGCGCGGGCGCGGCGGGCCGCGTGCCGGCCGCGGGCAGCCACATGGTGACCGTCGTGCCGGCGCCGACGCCCGCGCTGTCCACCGCGAGGCGCCCGCCCGCGCGGAGCACCACCGCCTCCACCACGGTGAGCCCGAGCCCCAGGTGGCCGGGCCGCGTGGTGAAGAACGGATCGAAGATCCGCGCGCGGATCCCCGGCGCGATGCCCTCGCCGCCGTCGCCGACGACCAGCTCGGCGCCGCCCTCGTGCGCGCGGGTGCGCACGGTCAGGGTCCCGCCCGCCGGCATGGCCTCCACCGCGTTCAGCACCAGGCTCACGACCGCCTCCCGCAGCGCCACCGCGCTGACCTCGACCGGCGGCGTCGCCCCGAGGTCCGCGGCCATCTCGATGCGGCCGTGCGGCGCGGGCTCCGCGCGCACGCGCGCGCGCGCGAAGCTCAGCGCCTCCTGCGCGATGGCGGGGACGTCCGCGATCGCGCCGCGCTGGTCGGCCTCCGCGAGCCCGAGCAGCCGCTGGAGCACGTCGGTGCCGCGCCACGCCGCTTCCTCGAGCGTGACGAGGCCCTCGCGCAGCGGATCGCTCTGGGCGCGCGCGAGCAGGAGCTGGGACTTGCCGAGCAGGGTCGCGAAGACGCCGTGGAGCTCGCGGGTGAGCCCCGCGCCGAGGGCGGCCACCACGCGGGCCCGCTCCTCGCGCAGCTCCTCGGCGTGCCGCGCCTCGCGGTCGCCGAGCGCCTGGCGCGTCTCCCCGAGCTGGTGCTCCGTCTCCAGCGCCGCCGCGATCAGGGCCGCCAGCATCAGCGCGGCCTCCACCTCTTCCGGGGAGAAGTCCCGCGGCTCCGGGTCGGCCACACACAAGAGCCCCACCACGCGACCCCGCGCGCGCATCGGCACCAGCAGGACCGCGCGGAGTCCTTCCTCCTCGAGCAGGCCGGGCCGGGCGCCCCGTCGCGCCTGAAGATCGCGGATCGCCACCGGCCCGTCGGCCGCGAAGCCCTCCGCGAGCAGCCCATCGGTCGCGCGGACGCGTTCGCGCCCGACGCTGGCGAGCAGGCCCGCGCCCGCGAGCACGCCCACGTCGCCGGGGCCGTGGCCCGCGAGGGCCAGGGCCCCGCGCACGCCCGCGATCCGGCACGCGGCGTCCGAGCCGCGGGCCAGGATCTCGCGCGGCTCGCGCGCGGGGAGGTTGGCGTCCACCAGGCCGCGCAGCTCGCGCAGGTGCGTGATCAGATCGCCGCGGCGCTCGAGCAGCCGCTGATGCACCAGCGAGGAGCCGACCCGGTCGGCGATGACCAGGAGCAGGAGCACGTCGGTCGTGGTGAACGGCGCGCCGAGCTCGTGCCGGCCCGCGAAGAGCACCCCGCCCACCTCGCCCTCCGTCCGCACCGGGACCGCGATGCCCTGCCGCACCGGGAAGCGCTCGACGAACGGGTCGGCCGCGGCCGGGTCGCCGGGGGCGTCGTAGGCCAGCACGCGCTTCTCGGCGAAGACGCGCCCGACCAACCCCTCGCCCGGGTCGAGCGCCACGCTCTCCAGGTCGTCCCGCCGGAAGCCGCGGCCCGAGCGGGGCACGAGGCGGCCGCTGGCGCCGTCCAGGACGAACAGCAGCGTGCGGTCGGCGGCCAGCAGCCGGGAGACCCGGTCCATCGCCAGCCCGAACAGCTCGCCGGGCGGGAGCCCGAGGGGCGGAACCGACAGGATCTCCTGGAAGATGTCGAGGGCGTGCTCGTCCCGGGCCGCGTGCGCCCCGTCCCCGAGGCGCTCCCGGAGATTCTCGAGGACGTCGCCGAGCTGGGAGAGCGCGGTGCGAACGGAGTCGCCGGTCATCAGGCGCGCCTCCAGCTCGGCGACGGGGCGGTCACTTCCCGGCGAGCGTGCGGATGTACCGGACGGCGGCCCAGCGGTCGTTCTCGGACAGGTGGCGCCACGAGGGCATGGCTCCCCGCCCGGTGGTGATCTTCCAGAAGATCTCGCCGTCCGGCTCGTCCTGGACCTTCTTCGACGTCCAGTCGGCCGGCTTGGGATTGAGCGCGACCGCGGCCGGGCCGTCCCCCTTGCCCTTGGGGCCGTGGCACGACACGCAGTTGACCTTGGCGACCTTCTCGCCCTGCTCGACGACCTTCTTGTCGGCCGGCAGGGGGTTCTTCTTGGCCTTCTCGGAGGCGGGCGCGACCCACGGCGTCGTCTGGGCGACGACGTCTCCCGGGCCACGGCCCAACGCGAGGATCACCAGGGCCACGACCAGGACCAGCCCACCGGCGCGGGCAGCGAGCGAGAGGGACATCATCGAAGAGCCTCCTGTGAGAGTGCGGGAACGTGAAGCGAATCGTCCCGTCATCATTGACGAAACGCACAGTCATTTAACACCCGGGCTCCGGCGAGGGTCAAGTGTTTCCCGGTTCGCGTTGTCGCGAGCGTGTGCTATCGTCTCGGCGTTCATGACCGAGAATCCGGTCCATCTCGTCGCGGTGATCGGCGCGGGTCCCGCCGGTCTCTTCGCCGCCCGCGCGCTCGCCGCCCAGGGCGCGCGCGTAGTCCTGCTCAACCGGGACGTCAAGCCGGGCGGGCTCGCCGAGTACGGCATCTTCCTCAACAAGTACAAGATGAAGGGCGGGCTGCGACGCCAGTTCCAGAAAATCCTCAGCGATCCGCTCGTAACCTATCTCGGACACGTCAGAATCTCCAACGATGGAGACCTCACGGTTCGCGACCTGGCGGGCATGGGCTTCGACGCGCTCGTCTACGCGATCGGGGCGCAGGGCACCAAGTACCTGGGCGTCGACGGCGAGCGCCTGCCGGGCGTCTACCACGCCAAGGATCTCGTCTATCACTACAACCGCCTGCCGCCCTTCAGCGAGCGGCCCTTCCCCATGGGCCGGCGGGTGGCCATCGTGGGCGTCGGCAACGTGATGGTGGACATCGCGAACTACTGCGCCCACTTCGCCGACTGCGACGAGATCGTGGCGATCGCGCGGCGGGGCCCCTTCGAGAAGGCCTACGACGACCGCGAGTTCGAGGACGTCGAGGACGCCTTCGATCGCGCCCTCTACCGGGAGGAGATCGAGCGCATCCGGCTGCGGCTCGAGGCGGCGGGCCAGAATCCCGACGAGCTGCTCGCCGCGCTCGCGGCCAAGCCCGAGACGTCGCCACGAGCCCGCGCCTGCCTGCGCTTCCGCTTCCTGGCCTCGCCCAAGCGCGTCGTGGCCGAGGGAGGCCGCGTGGTCGGGCTCGAGGTGGAGGAGAACCGGCTCGAGCGCAAGGGCGACCGCATCACCGCGGTCGGCACCGGGGAGACCTCGATCGTCCGGGCCGACACCGTGGTCTTCGCGGTGGGCGATCGGGTGGACGAGCACGCGGGCCTGCCCTACAAGGACGGCCTCTACCTCACGGTGCCGGGCGAGGATCCGGCCGCCGCCTACCAGGTGCTCGATCCCGCTGCCGGCAAGGCGCAGCCGGGCGTCTTCGTGGTCGGCTGGGCCCGGCGCGCCAGCGACGGCGTGGTGGGCCGCGCGCGGCTCGACGCGGAAACCGGGATCAAGCACGTCGCGAGCTATCTCGCGGGCCGGCCGAAGCGGCCGCGCGGGGAGGCCGAACGGGCGGTCGAGTCGCTGCGCCGCACGCTCGCCGAGCGCCGCGCCACCGTCGTGGACTACGCGGCCGTGCAGCGGCTGGAGGCGGCGGAGAAGGCGCGCGCGGCGGCGGACAAGGTGGAGGAGTTCAAGTTCGCGAGCGATCGCGAGATGCTCGACGCGATTCGCAGCTAGGCGTCGCGGCGCCCCAGCAGGAGGAGCAGCGACGCGGCGACGCCGTAGGCGGCGGCGAGGGCGTGCGGCGTGCCGCTCGCCACCGCCCACGGCCAGAACACCGCCCCGTCGGGCAGCGGCGAGTGGATGACCCCGAACAGGGTGGCCGCCGCCGCGATCGCCAGCACCGCCCCCGCCACGCGCAGCCGCCGATCGACGATCGCGACCAGCGCCGAGCCCCACACCAGCGCGGTCAGGATGAAGCCGTTGCCCAGGACCAGCAGCGCGCCCCACGCCAGGCGCCCCTCCCCCGCGAGATCGGCCGCGCTCTTCCCGACCCCGCCCAGCAGCAGGTTGCCCTGGATGAGGATCAGCGCGGCCACCGCGGGCAGGAATGACACCGCGACCGCGGCCGCGTGGCGCGCCGGGGAGGCCACGAATGCCTGCGCGGTGATCTGCAGCCCCACGAAGACGAGGATGGGGGCGACCGCCGCCTCCGGCAGTAGCCGCACCAGCACCGCCACGACGCCGACCGCGGCGCCGACGCCGATCAGGAGGCCGGTGGCGAGGGTGTAGCCGGCGCGCGCGCCCATCGCCTTGTAGGCGGGGTGGCCGATGTACGGCGTGTTCTGGACCACGCCGCCGCAGCAGCCCGCCGCGATGGTCGCGAGCGCCTCGGTCAGCAGGATGTCGCGCGTGCGGTACTCGTCGCCCGCCACGATGGCCGACTCGGTGTTGTCGATGCCGCCGACCACGGTGGCCAGCGCGAAGGGGATCGCGAGCGGCAGGTACGGCAGGGTCGCGTCGAGCGCGCCGAGCCAGTCGAGCGTCGGCCACGGCAGCGCCAGGCCGAGCCCGCCGAGCGTCACCGCCGCGGGCGGCGCGGGCGCGCCGGCGACGTCGCCGCCCAGCGCCCAGCGGGCCCAGAAGATGACGCTGCCCGCGAGCACCGCGGCCAGCGCGCCCGGCAGCCCCCAGGGCATCCGCACGCCCCCCACGAGCGCGGCGAGGAGCACGACGAGCGACACCACGCCGACCAGGGGATCGCCGAAGATGCGGAGCGAAGGCAGGAAGGCGATCAACAGGATCGCCACGCCCGCGATCGAGCCGAGCAAGGCGGCCCGGGGCACCACGCGGCGCACCCAGTCGCCCGCGAACGCGCAGGCGAGCTTGATCACCCCCATCGCCACCGTGACCCCCATCCCGATCTTCCAGGCCAGGACCGGATCGCGCGTGGCGAGCATGGCGGGCCCGAGCACCCCGAACACGATCCCGAACGTCGACGGGGTGTCAAGGCCGAAGGGCATCGCGGTCACGTCACTGCGCCCGGTGCGCCGCATGAGCTGGACCGCGAGCCCGGTGTAGAGCAGGTTGCCCAGGAGCACCCCGATCGCGGTGCCCGGGACCATCACGCGAAGCACGAGGTCCGCGGGAAAGCCGAAGACGCCGATCAGGAGGCCCGAGAAGATGACGAAGAGGCCCAGGTTGTCGAGGGCGAGCCCGAAGAACGCGTTGCAGTCACCCTTGGCCCACCAGCGGACGGCCGGCGCCGTCCTCACCGGATCACGCGGGGCGAAGCGGACGCGAGCCGGCCGCGGAGAGGTCGCGCGCGAGCGCGCGCACCCGATCCGCGAGACCGGTGCACCACGCGAGGCTGCCGCGGTTCTGCGCCACCTCGGCGAAGCCGAGCTCGAGTGGAGGCGCCGGCGGCGCGGGCGCGAGGCCGGCGCCCAGCCGCAGGCGGACCCCGTAGCTCTGTCCCTCGCGCGGCCCCTCGCTCTCCACCACCGCTTCCACCCGCAGGTTCTCCCGCTTGGCGTGGGCGATCACGAAATTGCGCAGCCAGCGGGCCACCTCCTCGTACTCACCCCCCGAGAACATGGCCGCCCCCTAGCACTCGTTGAAGCCGCAGGAGAGACACTTCTTGCACCCTTCCTCGTACACGAGGGTGGCCTGGCCGCACTCGCGGCAGAGATCTCCCACCCGGCGCAGCGCGCCCGCCGGCGCGGCGGCGGCCACCCGGGAGGTCCCGATGTGCTCGGCGAGGGTGCGCGCGAGCGCGTCGGGCAGCGAGAGCACCTTGGCTGCGCCGAAGCCGGTGGGCTGGCCGCCGCCGATGAAGGAGAGCTGGCTGATCGCCGCCTCGAGCCGCTGGCGCGGCGACAGCGGCGAGGGCAGCCGCAGCACGAGCGAGACGAGGCGGCCGAGCGCCTCCGCCACCGCCATGGTGTCCGATCCCGCCTTGCCCACCTGCACGAAGACCTCGAACGGCTCGCCGCCGCCGTTGTCGTTGACGGTGATGAAGGCGGTCCCGATCGGCGTCTCCCTCCGGTAGGTGGCCCCGGTGAGGCTGTGGGGGCGCGGCTTGACGCCGCGCTGGCCCGCGTCCACCGCGGCGCCCTCGCGGCGCAGGCCCACGTTCAGGACCTGGCCGCCCTTGGAGCCGTCCCGGAAGACGGTGATGCCGAGACAGCCCAGCTCCCACGCCTGCCGGTAGGCGGCCGCCACGTCCGCCTCGGTCGCGCTCTCGGGCAGATTGATCGTCTTCGATACCCCGTTGTCGGTGTGCTTCTGGAAGGCGGCCTGATGCCGCACGTGCCAGGTCGCGTCGATCTCGTGGGCGGTCTTGAACAGCTCGCGGGCGGCGGCGGGCACGCTCTCGACGCCCGCCAGCGATCCGCGCCGGGCCACCTCGGCCATGAGCGCCTCCGAATGGAAGCCGTGGCGCCGGGCGAGCCGCTCGAAGGTCTCGCTGAAGAAGGCCAGCACCCGCTCGCCGTCCGCCCCCTTCACCCGGTGCTCGAAGGCCAGCGCGAACACCGGCTCGATGCCGGAGGAGCAGCCCGCGATCATCGAGATGGTCCCGGTGGGCGCGATCGTGGTGACGGTGGCGTTGCGGAGCGGCCGGCCGTGACGGTAGATGGAGCGGGTCCAGTGCGGGAACGGCCCGCGCTCCTCGGCCAGGCGGGCCGACTGATCGTGCCCCTTGTCCTTCACGAAGGCCATCAGGCGCTCGGCCAGCTCGAGCGCCTCCTCGCTGTCGTACGGGATCCCGAGGGTGAAGAGCAGATCCGCCCAGCCCATGATGCCGAGGCCCACCCGGCGGTTGGCCTTCACCATCTCGTCCACCTGCGCGAGCGGATACGGGTTCACCTCGATGACGTCGTCGAGGAAGCGCACCGCGAGCCGCACCACCCGCTCGAGCTCGCCCCAGTCGATCTCCCACCGGCCCGCCCGCTCCACCGCGAACTTGGCCACGTTCACCGAGCCCAGGTTGCACGCGTCGTTCGGCAAGAGCGGCTGCTCCCCGCATTGATGGACGACGAAGCCGTTGGCGATCATCGAATGGCTCTGCGGCTCGGTCAGGTCGTAGACCGCGCGCAGGCCGGCGGGGACGACCGCGGCCACCGGATCACTCCACTTCTGCGCGTAGGAGCCCGCGTAGCGCACCGGCTCGAGGCGACGCTGCTTGTCGTTGAGGAACCCGATCTCCCGCAGGAAGAGCCCCCGGGACTTCCCGAAGATCCCGAGCTCGAAGAGCACGCCGTCGGAGCCGTACGATCGGAGCTCGCCGGCCCTGGTCCGGTAGGGGAAGAGTCCCTCGCGGGGCGCCCGGGACCGGTCCATCACGCTGCTCTTGATCCCCAGGTTCAGGAGCAGGAGCTGCACGCCGCGCAGCAGCTCCCGGCTCTTGGAGGTGAGCGCGATCCACGAGCTGTTCGTCTTCGGATTCTCCCGGACGGTGCCGTCGGCGGAGAAGAGCCCCTGCAGGAACCCGACCACCGCCGGACGCGGCGCCCGGAACAAGGCCTCGGGCACCGTCTTGTCGCGCGCACCCACCGGCCGGACGCCGAGCGACTCGAAGAAGCCCGCGAAGAACGTGCCCGGGTACATCAGGTGACGCACCCCGCGCGCACGACTCCAGACCTTCACCGGACGGCCGAACCACGGGGTCACGACGCCCGCGATGCGCTCGAGCGCGGCCGCGTCATCGGGGCCGAAGACGAACCCGACGCGTGGATGGGTGGCACTACGCAGCCAGCCGTCCCCCACGAGCCACCCGAGCACCAGGCCGAGGTCCGCGCTCCAGCGCTGCGGGAGGGCGTGCCGGTATCGCCGCCCGTTCTTCCCGAGGAACTCGCAGGGCACCGTCACCGGCAGAGTCGCGTCGTCCGTGAAGGCCCCCGGATCACTCTGGAGCCAGACCCGGTCCACACCGATGCGCAGCGCTCCGGCCTCGACCCAGCCCCGGTCGGTCATCAGCCGATGCTCCGGGGTGCAGATCAGCTCGAAGCCGGCGGCGGTGCGCACCGTGACGGTCTCGCGCTCGCCGGAGTGGAAGGCGCGGCTGATGGGGAGGCACCCCTGTCCGTACGCGGCCAGCGGCACATTGTTCGTGCCCTCCCAGACCATGAGCCGTGACGGCAGCAGCCGCTGGTCCACCTTGACCGCCACACCGCCCTCCCGGTAGCGTTCGGCGATCGTGCCCATGCGGAGCAGGCCGCGATCCGTGGCGACGAGGGCGTCCCCGCTGATGCACGGGTTGGTCGCCTCGATCAGCCCCAGCTCGGGCGTGGGGTTGGCGGGGCTGCGGTTGATGCGGTCGATGAAGATCATGCCGGGGTCGCCGGTGCGCCACGCCGCGCGCACGATGCGGTCCCACACCTCGCGGGCGCGCAGCCGGCCCGTCACCTGGCCGGTGCGGGGATTGATCAGGTCGTACTCCCCGTCGGCGGCGAGGGCCTCCATGAAGGCGTCGGTGGCCGCGACCGAGATGTTGAAGTTGCTGATCCCGCCGTCGAGCTTGCACTCCACGAACTCGAGGATGTCCGGATGGTCCACCCGGAGGATCCCCATGTTCGCGCCGCGACGCGCCCCGCCCTGCTTGACCGCCTCGGTGGCCGCGTTGAACACGCGCAGGAACGACACCGGCCCCGAGGCCCGCCCGCCCGTCGAGTGGACGACGTCGTCCTTGGGTCGGAGGCGGGAGAAGGCGAAGCCGGTGCCGCCGCCGGACTGCTGGATGATCGCGGCGGCCTTCACCGACTCGAAGATCTCCTCCATCGAGTCACCCACCGGCAGCACGTAGCAGGCGGAGTACTGGAGCGCGTTCTCCTTGCCCGCGTTCATGAGCGTGGGGGAGTTGGGCAGGAAGTAGCCCTCGACCATCATGTCGTAGAAGGCGGCCGCCACCTCCCCGACCGCGGCCTGGCTGCGCCCGAAGCGGCTCTCCGCGGACGCGATGGCCAGGGCCACGCGCCAGCACATCTCCTCCGGCGTCTCGCGGACGTGTCCCTGCTCGCGGGCCAGATAGCGCTCCCGCAGCACTCGCAGGGCCGCCTCCGACCAGCGGCCCATCTTGGACGGTCTCGTCCCGGACGGCATGGCGTTTCTTCCTATCCTCCCCCACCCTTCCCGTGGTATCCGCGGCCGCGGACACACCCGCGCGTGGGGTACCCTGCCGACTATCTCACAAACTTGACTACGGTCCAAAGGTCCCTACAATTAGGCGGAATTGACTCTTCCAGCCGGCTTTCTCGGTCCCGGCCCCGGGTGGGCTACCCCATGCGCATGCGCCTCCTGAAGCGACACCGGGTCGGCTTGGTCCTGCTCGGCCTGCTGGTCCTGATCGGCACCCTCGTGGTCTACCGGCTCAAAGATCAGCAGGCCCGCGCGGTGACCCGGGCCCGGCCGGACGTCCTGGTGGGCGTGCTGAGTCCGGCCCGCCGCGATCTCGACGTCAAGCTCACCTTCACCGCCGACATCCTCGCCGCCCAGCAGGCCGCCATCTTCTCGAAGGTCTCGGGCTATATCCGACGCATCCACGCCGACCGGGGCGACTTCGTCAAGGCCGGGCAGCTGCTGGTCGAGGTGGACGACCTGGAGCTGCAGGCCACGGTCCAGCAGGCCCGGGCCGCGCTCCTGACCGGAGAGGCCGGGCTGGAGGTGGCCCGCTCCACCCTCGAAGGCCAGCGCGCGAACCTGGAGAACCAGCGGGCCAACCTGGCCAAGGCGCGCGCGGTCGCCGACAACGACGCCCGGCAGGCCCAGCGGCTGAAGACGCTCTACGAGCGCGGGCTGGTCTCCGCCACCGACTACGAGAACGCGCGAACCACCGCCGAGTCCTCCGGCGCCAGCGTCCGCGCGGCGGAGGCCCAGCTCCGGGTGGCCGAAGTCCAGGTCACCACCCAGGAGAGCCAGGTGCGCCTCTCCCAGGCGCAGGTGGAGACGCACCGCGCGACCCTGCATCTCGCCCAGACCAACCTGGCCAACACGCGCCTCACCGCGCCGTTCGCCGGCTACATCTCCCAGCGCAACCTCGACAACGGCGCCTCGGTCAGCGCCCAGTCGGCGGGGACCAGCACCACCTCGGTGGGCATCCTGGTGCTCCAGGACATCGAGATCGTCAAGCTGCAGATCGAGGTGCCCGAGCGCGACATCGCACGGGTGGCGGTGGGGGCGCCGGCGACCGTCACCGCGGACCCCTACCGGGGGCAGACGTTCACGGGCAAGGTGGTGCGGGTGGTGCACAGCCTGGACCCGCGGACGCGGACGATGGGCGTGGAGGTGGACATTCCCAACCCGGACCGGAAGCTCAAGCCCGGGATGTTCGCGCGCGCCGAGGTGCTCGTGGAGACCCGCAAGGCCGCGCTGACCGTTCCGGTGGAGGTGCTGCGGGTCGGCGAAGCGCGCCCCTCGGTCATGGTGGTCCGGAACGGCGTGGCGGAGCCGGTGGTGGTCGAGCTCGGGCTGTCGGACGCCCGCTTCATCGAGGTCCGGCAGGGGCTCGGCGAGCAGGACCAGGTGATCCTCGAGGGCAAGGATCTCGTCAAGCCCAAGCAGAAGGTCCGGACGGTTCCGGCCGCGGGGTCGTAGCCCACCATGTGGCTGACCCTCATCGCCCTCCGCAACGGCATCGCCATCCTCATGGCCTCCCTGGCCATCGTGGTGCTCGGCGCGACGTCGCTCGGCAAGATGCCGATCGATCTCTTCCCCAACATCAACTACCCGTCCATCCGCATCGGGACCATCTACAAGGGCGCCAACGTCAAGGACGTGGAGCGCACCGTCACCTATCCGATCGAGAAGGCGGTGTCGGCGGTGGCGAACGTCCGCTACGTCGAGTCGCGCTCGCGCCAGGGCTTCTCGGCGGTGGACGTCCAGTTCGCCTGGGGCGCCGACCTGGACGCGGGCCTCACCGAGGTGGTGGCGCGCATCCAGCAGATCATGAACACGCTGCCCACCGGCGTGCAGCAGCCGTTCATCCTCAAGTTCGATCTGTCCAACATCCCGGTCTGCCTGGTCACCCTGGCGGGGGGCGGGCTCGACGAGAAGCAGCTCTACGACCTGGCCTACAACACGGTGGAGCCGCAGCTCGAGCAGCTTCCGGGGGTGGCCTCCGCCAACGTGGACGGCGGCAAGATCCGCCAGATCACCGTCAACCTGAACCGCGACCTCCTGCAGGCCAAGGGCGTCTCGGTCACCGAGGTGGCCCGGGTCGTCAACGACTCCAACTTCCTCCTGCCCTCGGGTGATCTGAAGCTCGGCAACCTCGACTACAACGTCTTCACCAACAACCAGTTCTCGGTGGTAGAGCCGATGGAGAACATCGTGGTCCGCCGGGTGGGCGGCACCGCGATCCGGGTCCGCGACCTCGGGCGGGTCGAGGATTCCTGGGAGACCCAGCAGTCGGTGGTGCGCGTCAACGGCGAGCGCGCGGTGTACCTGCGCGTGAACAAGCAGCCCGGGGCGAACACGGTGGAGGTGGTGGACGCGGTCAAGGCGAGGCTCCCGCAGCTCACCGGGGTGCCGCCCGGCGTGAACATCACGATGACGCTGGATCAGTCCATCTACATCCGGCAGTCCATCCAGAGCCTCTGGCACGAGGCCTCCATCGGCTCCGTGCTCGCGTTCCTGGTGGTGCTCCTCTTCCTGCGCTCCCTCGTCTCGACCGTCATCATCTCGATCGCGATCCCGCTGTCCCTGCTGCTGACCCTGGTCGCGATGTTCATGCTCGGCCAGACGCTCAACGTGTTCACGCTGGGCGGGCTCGCGCTCGCGGTCGGTCGCCTGCTCGACGACTCGATCGTGGAGCTGGAGAACATCAACCGGCACCTCAACATCCCCGGCAAGGCCCGCGGCGCCGCGGTGCTCGACGCGGCCCGCGAAGTGGCGATGCCCATCTTCGTCTCGACCATCACCACCATCGTGGTGTTCCTGCCCACCGTGTTCCTGGAAGGCCAGTCGCGCCTCCTCTTCATCCCGCTGACCTTCACGATCTCGTTCTCCCTGTTCGCCTCCTTCCTCGTCTCCCGGACGGTCACCCCTCTACTCTGCCTGCACTGGCTCAGGCCGGAGCGGCCGATCGCCGAGCGGCCGCGCAATCCGTACACGCGGGCGCTCGCCGCGACCGGGCGCGGGCTGGAGCGGCTCGACGAGCGTTACCAGGCGGCGCTGCGCTGGGCCCTCGGCCACCGCGCGCAGCTCATCGGGGCGATCCTCCTCCTGGTGGCGAGCGCGGCCGCGCTGATGCCGCTCATCGGCACCGAGTTCTTCCCCCCCTCGGACGAGAGCCAGTTCATCGTCCGCATCCGGGCCCCGGTGGGGACCCGGGTGGAGGAGACGGAGCGCACGGTGGCCCGGATGGAGCAGATCATCCGCACCACGCTCACCCCCGGGGAGATCAACGCGGTGGTGTCGACGGTGGGCGTGCCCACCGGGCGCTCGGGCATCTTCTCCCAGAACACCGGTCCCCACGCGGCCCAGCTCCAGGTCTACCTGAACACGCCCGACAAGCGGGCGCGCAGCGACCGGGAGATCGTCGCCGCGCTGCGGCCGCGCCTCGCGGGCCAGTTCCCCGGCACGACCCAGCAGGTGATCTTCGGTGGCATCGTGAGCCGCGTGCTGAACGTCGGCTCCCAGTCGGCGGTCGAGGTGGAGCAGCTCGGCTACGACCTCAAGGGCGCCCAGGTCGCCGCCCAGGAAATCGCGCGCGCGATGCAGGAGGTCCCCGGGGTCGCCGACGTGTTCATCAGCCGCGAGGAGAACTACCCCCAGTTCGACATCGTGGTGGACCGGGAGAAGGCGGCGACCGCGGGCCTCAGCCAGCGCGACATCGCCCAGACCGCGCTCTTCTCGCTCAACAGCAACGTGAGCGTGAACCCGTCGGTCTACACGGATCCGCGGACCGGCAACCAGTACAACATGGTGGTGCAGCTCGACGAGCCCTTCCGGTCCACCGCCGAGGACCTGAGCCGTCTCTTCGTCATCGGTGACGGCGGGCGCCCGGTGCTCCTGGGCAGCGTGGCCGAGATCCGGCAGGGCACCGGGCCGGTGATGCTCGAGCGGAAGTACCAGCAGCGGATCGTGAAGATCAACGCCAATCCGGCCGGGCGCGACCTCGGCGCGATCAGCGCGGACCTCGAAGAGCGGTTCCGCACCCTGGCCCTGCCCCCCGGCTTCTCGGTGCAGCTCGGCGGCCAGACCGTGCAGCAGCGGCAGGCCTTCAGCAGCCTGAAGTTCACGTCGCTGCTGGCGCTGATGCTGGTCTACATGGTCATGGCCTCGCAGTTCAAGTCCCTGCTCGACCCGTTCATCATCATGTTCTCGGTCCCGCTGGGGATGATCGGGGTCGTCTGGGCTCTCTTCCTCACGAATACGACGCTCAACGTGACGTCGTTCATGGGCATCATCATGATGGTCGGCATCGTGGTGTCCAACGGCGTCCTCCTCGTGGAGTACATCAACGAGCTACGGCGCCACGGGCTCGGCCTGCACGAGGCGGTGATGCGGGCGGGCCGCACCCGGCTCCGGCCCATCATCATGACCAGCCTGACCACCGTGGTCGGCTTGCTCCCCATGGCCCTGGGCATCGACGTGGGTAGTGAGGCCAACGCCCCCCTCGCGCGGGCGGTCATCGGCGGCCTCACGATCTCGACGGCGCTGACCCTGGTGCTGATCCCGACGCTCTACGTGATGCTCGAGGAGCGCTTCCCGCGCCGCGTTGCGGTGCCGGAGGGCGCGCCCGCGCTGCAGGGAGACACGGCATGATCCGGCGGCCCTTCCCCTTCCTCCGTTCCCTCGTCCTGGTGCTCACCCTGGCGGCGCTGGCGTCCCCGGTCGGGGCCCAGACCCCCGCCCCCACCCCGGTGCCGCCGCCACCGACTCCCACGGTGGCGCCGATGCCGACGCGCGAGCCGCTGCCGGCCCCGCCGGGCATGCGGCCGTTCCCCACCCCGCTCGAGCTGGTGGGCCGCGAGCTGACGCTCGAGGAGGCGGTCAATATCGGGATGGAGAACGCGCCGAAGATCGTGGCGCGCATCGGCGACTACGTGGCGTCCCAGCAGCGCGTGAACCAGGCCCTCGCTCCCCTGCTGCCCCAGCTCACCGGCTCCGGCAGCTACGGCCGGGCGCGATCGATCAGCTCGGTCAGCGGCGCCGCCACCTACGGCGACTTCGGGTCGGCCAGCGTCACCGCCTCCCAGCTCCTCTGGGACTTCGGCCGGACGTGGGCGGCCAAGGACGTGGCGAAGTCCAGCGCGGAGGTGCTCAAGGAAGTGCTGGAGGCGCAGAAGCTCGACATCGCCCAGCTCGTGAAGACCCAGTACTACACCCTGCTCCTCTCGAAGCGGCTGGTGGAGGTGAACGTGACCGCGCTGGACCGGGCCGAGGTCAACCTCCGCAGCGCGCAGGGGTTCTTCCAGGTCGGCACCCAGCCGAAGTCCTTCGTGACCCGGGCCGAGGTGGACGTGGCCAACGCGCGGGTCAACGTGATCCGCGCCCAGAATGCGGTGAGCCTGGCGCGGGTCGCGCTCAACACCGCGATGGGCATCGCGGTCAACGCGCCCACCGAGGTCAAGGACGTCCTCGCCTACCAGCAGTTCCCGATGAACCGCGAGGCGCTCGTGGCCGAGGCGATCAAGAACCGGCCGGAGTACCGCCAGGTCAAGGCCCAGGCCGATGCGGCCGACGCGTCGGTCCGCCAGACGTTCCGGGACTTCTTCCCGAACCTCTTCGGCAGCGGCACCTACGGGGTCACCGGCGTCACCGGCTCCCCCGCCTTCGGCTCCCGGTCCACCAACGGCTTCGTCGACTCCGGCAACGAATGGACGGTCGGCCTGTCGCTGAACTGGTCGATCTTCGACGGCGGAGCCAAGGTCGCCCGCTACAAGGAGGCCAAGGCCAACCTCGAGGCCGCCCAGGCCCGCGTGCGCGACACCGAGCTGCAGGTCTGGCAGAGCGTCGAGCAGTCGTACCTGAATCTGGGCGAGGCCGAGGAGCGGATCGGCGCCGCCCGCAAGGCGGTGGAGTCGGCCGAGGAGAACTACCAGCTGGCCCGGGGGCGATTCGACGCGGGCGTCGCCAACATCATCGAGCTCACCGACGCCCAGCTCGCCCTCACCCAGGCCCAGTCCACCGAGGTGCAGGCCCTCTCCGACTACCGCATCGCCATCGCCAACCTGGAGCGGGCCCTGGGCCGCCGCTAGGAATACCGCGCGCGGCCAGCGCGTCTGACCATCATGAAACGCCGCCTGCTGTGGATCGTCGGGATCGTGCTCGCCGCGGGAGTCATCGGCGGCGGGTACCTCTATACCCAGGGCATCGGGGCCCGCCCCGCCTTCCGCACCGCCGCGGTGTCCCGCGGCCCGCTCACCTCCGCGGTCTCGGCCACCGGCACCCTCAACGCGGTCATCACGGTGCTGGTGGGCTCCCAGATCTCCGGGCAGGTCAAGGAGCTGTTCGCGGACTTCAACTCGCAGGTCAAGAAGAACCAGGTCATCGCCCGCATCGACCCCGAGACCTTCGAGGCCAAGGTGAGCCAGGCGAAGGCCCAGGTGGACGCCGCCCAGGCCTCGGTGCTGAACCAGCAGGCCGCGGTGGAGAAGACGCGCGCGGACCTCGAGAACGCCCGGGCCGCGCTCGCGGCGGCGCGGGCCCAGACCGCCAAGTCCCAGGTCACGGTCGTCGACACCAAGCGCACGCTCGGCCGCAATCGCGACCTGCGCCAGCGCGGCCTCATCGCCCAGGCCGACGAGGACACCGCCCAGGCCACCTACGACTCCGCGGTGGCCCAGGTGGAAGCCTCGAAGGCCCAGGAGGACGCCCAGGTCTCGGCGGTGCGGGCGGCCGAGGCGCAGCTCCGGGTCTCCGAGGCGATGCTGAAGAACGCGGCGGCCCAGGTCGTGCAGAGCCAGGCGGCCCTGCGCCAGGCGCAGGTGGACCTGGACCGCACGTTCATCCGCGCCCCGGTGGACGGCATCGTGGTGGGGCGCAGCGTGGATGTGGGCCAGACCGTCGCGGCGAGCCTGCAGGCTCCGACCCTGTTCACGATCGCCCAGGACCTGCGCAACATGCAGGTGGACACCAACGTGGACGAGGCCGACGTCGGCCGGGTCAAGGTCGGCCAGGCCGCGACCTTCACGGTCGACTCCTTCCCGGGCCGGACCTTCACCGGCGAGGTCGTGCAGATCCGGAAGGCGCCGCTGGTGGTCCAGAACGTCGTCACCTACGACGTGGTGGTGAGCGCCAAGAATCCGGAGCAGCGGCTCCTGCCCGGCATGACCGCCAATGTCCGGATCGTGATCGTCCAGAAGGAGAGCGTGCTCCAGATCCCGAACGCGGCGCTCCGATTCCGGCCGGCGGGGGTGGAAGCCCCCGAGCGCGAGCGGCCCGCCCGTCCGGGACAGGGCGGCGGCCGCGGGGGTGGGCCCGCCGCCGGACGCGTGTGGGTGGTCGGGCCCGACGGCAAGCCGCTCGCGGTCCCGGTGCGCCTCGGCATCACCGACGGCACCTATACCGAGGTGGCGACCGGCGACCTCAAGGAGGGCCAGCCGGTCATCGTGGGCGTCGCGCTCCCGAGCGACCGAGCCCAGCAGCAGGGCGCCCCGCCGCGCGTCAGGTTCTGAGATGGCCGACGCCCTGATCGCGACCGAGAACCTCGTCAAGGACTACCACCTCGGCTCGCGCCGGATCCACGCGCTCCGCCAGGTCTCGGTCTCCATCCAGCCCGGCGAGTTCGTGGCGGTCATGGGGCCGTCCGGCTCCGGCAAGTCGACGTTCATGAACCTGCTCGGCTGCCTCGACACCCCGACCGCCGGGCAGTACCGCCTGGACGGACTCGACGTCGCGCGGATGGGCCGTGATCGCCTGGCCCGCGTCCGCAACGAGAAGATCGGCTTCGTGTTTCAGACCTTCAACCTGCTGCCGCGCACGTCCGCGCTCGAGAACGTGGAGCTGCCGCTGCTCTACAGCGCGACCCTGCCCCGCGATCGGCAGGCGAGGGCCCGCGCCAAGCTGGCCGCGGTCGGCCTCTCGGAGCGCGAGCACCACCACCCGGCGCAGCTCTCCGGCGGGCAGCAACAGCGGGTGGCCATCGCCCGCGCCCTCATCAACGATCCGGTCTTGATCCTGGCCGACGAGCCCACTGGCGCCCTCGACTCGCACACCAGCGTCGAGATCATGGCGCTCTTCCAGGACCTCAACCGCGAGGGCATCACGGTGGTGCTGGTGACCCACGAGGCCGACATCGCCCGCTACGCCGGCCGCACGCTCGCATTCCGCGACGGCCGGCTCATCCGCGACGAGGCGATCCGCGACCGGCTGGTCGCGCGCGAGCTCCTCGCCACCCTGCCCCGCGGCGACGAGCAGGAGGAGGAAGACGTGGAGGCGGAGGTGACCTCGTCGTGAACGTCCTCGCCAGCGCGCGCATCGCGGTGAGGGCGCTGCGGGTCAACAAGCTGCGGAGCGCGCTCACCATGCTCGGCATCGTGATCGGGGTGGGCGCGGTCATCACCATGGTGGCGGTGGGCGCCGGCGCGCAGGCCCGGGTGGCCGAGCAGATCCAGAGCCTCGGCGCGAACCTCATCGTCATCTGGCCCGGCACCGTCAATCAGGGCGGGGTCCGGCTCGGCGCCGGCGCCCAGGCCTCGCTGTCGGAGGACGACGCCCTGGCCATCGAGCGTGACATCCCGCTCGTCGCGGTGGTCGCGCCGGCCGTCCGCGGCGGCGCCCAGGTCGTGTACTCCAATCTCAACTGGGCCACGACCATCCTGGGCGTGACGCCCGAGTACCTCCCGGCCCGCGACTGGGAGGTGAGCGCCGGGCGCTCGCTGACCCGGGAGGAGGTCGACGGGGCGTCCAAGGTCGCGATGATCGGGCAGACGGTGGCGCGGAACCTGTTCGGCGACGACGACCCGCTCGGCCAGGTGATCCGGATCAAGAAGGTGCCCTTCACCGTCATCGGGATCATGGACCGGAAGGGGCAGACGACCTGGGGGCAGGACCAGGACGATCAGATCCTGATCCCGCTCTCCACCGCCAAGACCAAGGTCGTGGGCGGCAACCAGGCCAAGGGGCGCGCGGTCGGCACCATCAGCATCAAGGTCCGGGACGCCGCCCTCATGAAGGAGGCGGAGAACGAGGTGCGGGAGCTGCTGCGCCAGCGCCACCGGCTCCAGCCCTACCACGAGGACGACTTCAACCTCCGCAACCTGGCCGAGGTGCTCCAGTCCCAGGAGGCCTCCTCGCGCGTCCTCACGATCCTGCTGGCCGCCATCGCGTCGGTCTCGCTGCTGGTGGGCGGGATCGGTATCATGAACATCATGCTGGTCTCGGTCACGGAGCGGACGCGCGAGATCGGGCTCCGCATGGCGGTGGGCGCGCGCGGGAAGGACATCCTGGCCCAGTTCCTGGTCGAGGCGGTGACCCTGTCGCTCATCGGCGGGGTCATCGGCGTCGGCGCGGGCCTGCTCGGATCCCACGCCATCGCCTACTTCGCGGAGTGGCGCACCCTGCTGCAGTTCGACTCGATCCTGCTCGCGTTCGGTTTCTCGGCCGCGGTGGGCATCTTCTTCGGCTTCTACCCGGCGCGGAAGGCGGCCGGCCTCAATCCCATCGACGCCCTGAGGTACGAATGAGCCGCCGCGCGCGGCGGCTGAGCGCGCTCCTTGCGCTCTCCTTCGCGACCGTCTCCACCGGCTGGGCCCAGACCTTCACCCCCCAGTCCGCGTCGCGTCTCACGGTCAGCTTCACCACCGAGCGCGTGGGCGGCGGGCGGGTCCTCGTCTTCGGCGAGGTGCGCAACGGCAGCAACGCCGCCTGCGAGCGGGTCATCGTGAGCGTGGAGGGGCTCGACGAGAACGGGCGCGTGGTGAGCCGGGGCCGCGCCTACGTCTTCGGCACCGTGCCCTCGCGCGGCTCCTCGCCGTTCGAGCTGCGCATGTCCTCTCCCGGCTCGGAGCGCCGGTTCCGCGTGGAGATCGAGTCGTACCAGTTCGTCTCGTCCGGGAGCTGATCCGCCCGGCGTGAAGAAGCGGAAGCCGCCCCCCCGCCCCGCTTCCCGCCGTCGGATCCGTTCCCGGGCGCGCCGGCCGCGAGCGGGCGCGGTCCCCGCCCCCGCGGC
>DATHSW010000403.1:0-7802 GCA_035463855.1 Candidatus Deferrimicrobiaceae bacterium
TTCCTCGTCCAGCACGACGTCCCCTTCGTGCTCCACGAGGCCTTCACCATCGACGAGGACGATCAGATCGTCTTCGAGTCGGACACCGGCAAGGACCTCTTCGAGGACAAGCCCTAGCCGCCCTCCGTCTCTAGACACCCCACGCCCCTTCTGGTATCTTGAACGGCTCGTGGTGGGCAGGTAGCTCAGTTGGTAGAGCACAGGACTGAAAATCCTGGTGTCGGCGGTTCAATCCCGTCCCAGCCCACCATTCTTCTCAACTACTTGCCCATCTGAGAGTTTTTCTCGAACTGAGTTTTCTCGAACTGTGCGCGTGCTGCCTGCACCGATCGAATACTTCGCCATCCACACTGCGGTGGAATTGGGTAGTGATCGGCCTCACCCCGTGGCTCTGGCGAGTAAATAACATTGCAAACTCCTGGACCCGGGCTCGGTACGGGTGCAACCTTACCAGATCCGTGCGATGGGGAATCGTCTGGCGAGGTGATATCGTCACCTTGGGCGGCTTCCTTTCGCTGGGCGTTCTCGCAACAGGTGCAGAGTGGGTGTTCGGAACTCGTCTCGAGTCGCTGCCGAAGGTCACTGGAGTAATGCTCCTCGCTGCTCTCGCCCTTATCTCCACCTTTGGACTTGGTTGGGCGATGTCTGTCATGGTCAGCGGGTGCGTCGGCCAGTCCAAATCAAGTTGAGTCGGCATGGAGCTTGATCACGGGTTCGGCGGCGCCTGCCTTCAGCGCGGTGACTCGCGCGGTTGTTAGTCAAAGAGAGCACCTTCGCTGTGTCGGAGCCGAGTGGGCGCACTCACGGGCTTTGACAGGATGTTCCGGCGCGCCTAGACTTGCGTCACGTCCTGCCGATTCTCCAGGCGCTTGTGCGGGAGGCCTCGGCATGAAGACCTTCGCGGACCAGGCGAGGAGTTCCGTCCGGTGGGGACCAAGCGTCGATGGAGCTGCTTCGCCGACCGTGATCCTGAAGACGCGCGCAAGCTCCAGCATCACCAGACGAAGTGGTGGGAGCTGCGCGCGATGACCAGCCTGGGCCGGTCCTCGCGAAGGCCGGGCAAGCGCCCAGAGGCTGCCCAGCAGTATCCCGATAGCCGAATAGAGCGAGGATTACTGGGGCAAACGTGAACAACGGAAAGAAACGCATCGCAATCCTGACCGGTGGGGGCGACGTGCCCGGCCTGAATCCGGCCATCCGCGCGGTGACGGTTCGCGCGCTGCGTGAAGGCTACGAAGTCGTCGGCCTGCGGCGCGGCTGGGCGGGCGTGATCGACATCGTGCGCGAGAAGGACTACGACAACAGCAACAACTTCCTGCACCTGTCGGAGGACATCGTCAACCGGGCGGGACGCACGGGGGGAACGTTCCTGCACACCTCGCGCACGCGGCCGAGCACTGTCAAGGGTGATGCGGTGCCGGAGCACCTCAAGGTTCAGTATCGCGGGACGACGAACGACCTGACGCCGGAAGTCCTGAAAAACCTCGATTGGCTGGGCGTGGACTACCTCGTCCCGATCGGCGGCGATGATACGCTGAGCTATGCGGTGCGCTTGCACAAGGAAGGCGTCAAGGTCATCGCCATCCCGAAGACGATGGACAACGACGTGCCCGGCACCGACTACTGCATCGGTTTCAGCACGTGCGTCACGCGCACGATCGAGATGGCGAACCGGCTGCGCACCACAGCGGGTTCGCATGAGCGTCTGCTGGTTATGGAAGTCTTCGGCCGCTACGCGGGCTTCACGGCGATGCTGCCCACGATGGCGGGCGCCGCCCATCGCTGCGTGATTCCGGAGCACAAGTTCAGCCTGGACGTCCTGGCCGATATGCTGATGTACGATCGGCGCAACAACCCGAGCAGGTACGCGATCGCGCTCGTGTCCGAAGGAGCGATGTGTGAGGGTGGCGAGATGGTCTGGCAGAGCAGCACCACTGACGCGTTCGGGCACGCAAAGCTGGGTGGCATCGGCGATCTGGTCTCGGCGGAGATTCAAAAGCGCACGGCCAGGTACAACAACGGCAAGGAAGTCAACATCATCAACCAGAAGCTGGGCTACCTGGTGCGCGGCGGCGATCCCGACGCGATCGATTCGATTGTGCCGATGGCGTACGGCAACCTTGCACTCGACCTGGTGCTGCACGGCATCCATGGCCGCCTGATCGTGCTGAAGGACGGGCGCTACGGCAACCTCCCGCTCGACATTGTGACGAGCACGAAGAAAACGGTCAATGTGGAGCGCTTCTACAACACGGAACGATACCGGCCGCATTTCAAGAGCTTCGACATGACGCCGTTGTTCATCATGACGAGCGACGGGTGATTGAAACGATCAGCCTTCCACGACTCCCCCATGCATCCCGACTCCGAAGCCACACACCTCGAACACATCCGCACTGTCGTGCTGGACGACCCGGCCGAGCTCGCTCGCTCGGTCGCCGGGCGAATCGCCACGATCATCCGTGAGAAAACGGCAGGCGGTGGCCGTGCTGTGCTGGGGCTCGCCACCGGCTCCACTCCTATCGGCGTGTATCGCGAGCTGATCCACATGCACCGCGACGACAGGCTCTCGTTCGCGGACGTGGTGTCCTTCAACCTCGATGAGTACTACGCGGTCGGGCCCGCGAGCATCCACTCGTACCACCGTTTCATGTGGGAGAACCTCTTCTCCCACGTGGACATCGACCCGCGAAACGTTCACATCCCCGACGGTACGCTCTCGCGCGACGAGGTTCCGGCCTTCTGCAACGCGTACGAGGCCGCGATTCAGCAGGCGGGCGGCATCGACTTCCAGCTCCTCGGCATCGGCAAGACGGGCCACATCGGTTTCAACGAGCCGGGCTCGGGCGCGCGGAGCCGGACCCGACTCATCACGCTCGACACGATCACGCGGCGCGACGCGGCGGCGGACTTCTTCGGCGAGGACAACGTCCCTCGCGAGGCCATCACGATGGGCGTCGCGACGATCCTCGACGCTCGCGAGATCGGGATTCTCGCGACAGGGGAGCACAAGGCCGACATCGTGCGGCGGGCCGTCGAGGGCGGGGTGGACACCGAGGTTGCCGCCACGTTCCTCCAGCGCCATCCGAACACGACGTTCTACCTCGACGGCGCGGCGGCTGCCACGCTCACACGTGTGGCGACGTCGCTCCGCCAGCTACGTCCACCGAATCCTCAAGGGCGCCAAACCTGCAGACCTCCCGGTGGAGCCGCCGGCCAAGTTTGAACTGGTGATCAATCTCAAGGCCGCGAAGGCGTTCGGCGTGACGATCCCGCCCTCGCTCCTGCAGCGCGCGGATGAGGTGATCGAGTAGGGGGAGGTTTGTGCCAGATTTGTGACCGACTCGGGGTAACTCCTGATCATTCCAGCGCATGACGCCATGTGGGGCTTGTCTTTCGGCATCAAACATTTACGCATACTTACACGGACTGAGGCCTAGGTCTGAAAATCCTGGTGGTGTCGGCGGGTCAATCCCGTCCTAGCCCAGCATTTCGTTTCTTGTGCGACGTGCAGTTGCGTAGAGCCTTTTTGTTCGCGTCACATCGGTGCTCGGCCCTCACTCGGCCCGAATCCGCTGCGGTCGCCTCCCGCATCGACACCACGACGCGGGCGGCGGGCCTGGGCGGGATACTACGCGGTGATAGCTGAGGGGGCTGAAAGTCTGAATGCTAGGCTGGAGCCCGCAAACCATGCCCGGCGGGCATTGGCCAGTCGCGTGCGACGCTTCTTGCTCTTGTTACGCTTTGAGCGATGCTCTGCCGCAGAACGAGCCAAACAGCACCGCTCATGCTGCGGGCAAGTGGGCGAGTTGGCAGGTTGCCAGCTCTGACGCGTCAACGGCCCTGGAGCAGGGCCCGGCCGATCACGCGCTTGACCTCGTCGAAGTCGAAGGGCTTGCTGATGCAGGGTGCCCCCGTTCGCTGGATGAACTCCCAGCTCTCCGGGTTCAGCGTGTCGCCGGTGAGGAACACGAAGCGCTGCAGGAGCTTCGGATTCGACTGGTCGAGCGCGCGATACAGGCCCGGGCCGTCGAGCCTCGGCATCCGCACGTCACAGAGGATCAGATCGTATTCAGCCGCTTGGATCTTCTCCAGCGCGGCCCTCCCGTCCGGTACCGCCTCGATGACCTCGCCGTCGGACTTGAGGAGATCTCCGAGGACGCCCGCAACGTCGGGCTCGTCATCCACGATCAGGATGTGCCGGCCCGAGGGCAGCGCGCCAATGGACGACGATGCGTCCGCCGCTTCGCCCGGAGGTGCCGCGATGACGGGCAGCTCGATCCGGAACGTGGCGCCGTGTCCCGCGTTGCTGTCGACTCGGATGCCGCCGCCGTGGCTCTCGACGATTCCCCGGCAGAGCGGCAGCCCGAGGCCGGTTCCCTGGCCGACGGGCTTCGTGGTGAAGAAGGGCTCGAAGATGCGGGCGCGCAACTGGTCCGGGATTCCCGGCCCCGTGTCGGCGACCTCCAGTAAGACCCGCGCGCCGAGCTCCTCGGAACTCGTTCGGATGGTGAGGCGACGGATGGACTCACCCGCGTGCATCGCCTGGTGGGCATTGGTGATCAGGTTCACCATCACCTGATGCAGCTGGTGGGAGTCCGCCCAGAGCGCGGGCAGGTCGTCGGCCAGGTCCAGTCGGACCTCCACATTGTCGACTCGCAGAGGGTAGGCGAGCAGCTCCACCGCCTCGCGGACGATCTGGTTGAGACGCACCTGCTGTCGCTCGGGGGGGTAGTGGCGAGCCAGGGCGAGGAAGTTTTGCACGATCCGGACGCACCGGTGCGCGGCGATGCTGATCTTGTCGACGCGCTCGGCGAGAGGCCCGTCGCCCAGGGCCCGTCGGAGGATCCCGCTGTAGCCGGTGACCACCGTGAGCGGGTTGTTCAGCTCGTGCGCCACACCGGCGAGCAGCGTGCCCATGTCGGCGAGCTTGTCGCTCTGGATGCGCGCTTCACGCTGGCGGGTCAGCTCCTCCTCGATCCGCCTGCGCTCGGTCACGTCCCGGGAGTTGACCAGAACGCCCGCCAGGACGGGGTGGTCGAGCATGTTCCGTCCGATGGCCTCGAGAATGCGCCACGAGCCGTCCTTGTGACGGAAGCGAAGCTCCAGTGACGCGGTCCCGCCGGGCCGGCCGGCCAGATCCTCGAGAACGGAGACGGTCTTCGCCGCGTCGTCCTCCGGCGTGAAGTCGAACACGCTCCGGCCCTGCAGCTCCTCGGGGTCGTAGCCGAGGGTCTGGCGGGCGGCGGGGCTCACGTAGCGGATGGTGCCGTCGATATTCACGATCGTGATGATATCGAGCGCATTCTCGAGGAGGAGACGGAAGATATCGTCGCGCTGCTGGAGTTGCGTCCGTATCGCCTCGTATTCCGTCTGATCCTGCTTGACCGCGATGAAGTGGGTGATCTGGCCGCCGTTGGCCGCGACGGGCGTGATGGTCTGCTCTTCCACGTAGGGGCGGCCGTCCTTGCGACGGTTGACGAGGCGCCCGCGCCAGACTCGCCCCGCCTGGATGGTGGCCCACAGCTCCTTGTACACGCGTGGGTCCTGGGCTCCGGACTTCAGCATGCTCGGCGTGCGGCCGATGGCCTCGTCCGACGAGAACCCGGTCAGCCGCGTGAAGGCCGAGTTGACCCAGAGAATGAGCCCGGCCGCATCCGTGATCAGGACCGCATTGGCGGTGGCGTCGAGCGCCATGAGCTGGAGCCGCGGGAGGTCGTTCGAGGGAGGCATGTCTGCCACCAGAGTGCATGAATTGCGCCACGCCCATCTGTCTGAAAAGACGGCGGATGTCATCGGCTCAGGTGGGGGCGCTTCGCCAACCGGCGTCAGTGTCCGGACGCCGAATGTCATCGGCGGTTCAATCTCGTCCCAGCCCACCATTGCTTTCTCACCCGCCGGCAACGATATGGCGAGCGCCGCCCGGTCCCGTCGCGCGCGCTGCGCCCGGCTGACGCGCTTCGAACCCCGACGCGTGGCGCGGAGGACGCAGGGTCGGCCCGGAGGCCGGCGTCGAGTCTCAAGCTGTGCCCATCTTCACCACACGAGCCAGGCGGGTCGGCCGATCAGCACCGCTCCGAGCCCGAGCATGACGCTGCCGCTCACGAGCTTCAGCCATCGTCCGGCCCGCTCCTGAAGCTTGCGGCGGCTCAGCGTGACGACCGCCAGGGTGAGCATCAGTCCATCGTCGAGCACGTATGCTAGGTTGTAGAGCAGGAGATACGCGTAGTACTTCCACGCCGGAAGCTCGCGGAGCGTCAGGATCCGCGTGTAGACGGCGGGGAAGCCCGCCGTGCACAGCAGTTCGACGATGTTCACGAGGATGGCCAGCACGACCACGCCACCCAGGGCCGGCGCCAGATGCTCCGCCATCACGACCGCGCGGACGCGCGCGTAGATCCCCGGCCGCGCCGAGGCGGGAATCGCCAGCGAGGGCCCGTGTGCGGCCACGATGGAGTCCTTGACGTTGAGCGTGCCGATGATACCGGCGATCAGTCCCAGGAGGATCTGCGTTATGCGGGAGACCCCGACGAACAGGAACAGATTCAGCCACGCCGCCATGAACGCAAAGTAGACGATGCCGCTGACGAGGACGAACGTCCCGCCGATCACGGCCATCTTCACACGGTCCCGCAAGTTCACGAGGAGGGAGAGCACGAAGAGCAGCACCCACATCGCGCAGGGATTGAAGCCGTCGAGCAGGCCGAGGATCACGGTGAAGGCGGGAAGGCCGAGGTCGCGCACGCTCACGAGCCCGACGAGGGGCACCTCGATGGTCTCGCTGGTACCGGCGTCCCGCTCGGGCCGCTCCCCGGCAGATCCGGTCAGCGGTCTCTCGAGGAGCGCCTTCAGTTCGGCGCCGGTGGTCTGGGCCCCCGAGAATCCGACCACCAGTCGACCCCGCACATGGAAGGCCGGAACCCCCAAGTGCTCGAGACTGTGCTGCTCGGCCAGCTCGACGAGTCTCGCAAGGGCTCGGGGATCCTCCTGGACGTTGCTGACCTGGATGCGGAGCTCGGGCCGCTCCTGCCGAAGCTCCTCGAGGAACACGAGAGCCGCCGCGCAGAAGGGACAGCCCTCGCGCGTGAACATCTCGATGTCCGGGTTCGGCGGATCCGCGGCAGCCGCAGGGAACAGGAGGACGAGCACCACGAGGCCGGTGAGGATCGCGCTCATCCCCGTCGCCGGGCGCCGGCGAGCGAACCGCCGACGAGTTCCCGGCCGGCCGCCGGCAGCGTCAGACCGTAGCCTCCGGTCGTTCTGAGCCCGAGCCACCCTCGAAGGGCTACGCGTCGGCTTCCGTATTCCAAGCCCTGTAGCCTAGGCGGTGTTGCGCCGGCGTCGACGCGCTGCGGACGTCCACGACCGGCCCGGGGCGCCGGGCCTCGGCGATTGCGTCCTGCTGCGCGGGCAGCCGAGACTCGCCGGTGACGGATAGCCCCGCGGTCCGATCATCTCTGCCGGACTGGTCGCCCAGCTGCTCCGAGCGCCCCTAGCGCCGCCGTCAGTACGAAGCGCCCGAACTCGGTCCCGACCGCCAGGGCGCCGGCCACGATGCTCGGCAGCACGGGCCGAGTGGGCGCCACCTTTCTTGTCGTCTTCGTTCCTCCCATCCTCCAGCATACAGGCGGTAAAGTATCACCGCTGGAGCGCTCGGGTCTGGAATGACCTATCATGGCCGGCCAGAGGGGGACGCCATGGACTACACGCGGATCTCCGCCGATTGCCACATCGACATGCCCTGGATCCCGCCCGACCTCTTCACGGCCAACGCGTCCGCCGCCATGCGCGATCGGATGCCG
>DATHSW010000404.1:0-4279 GCA_035463855.1 Candidatus Deferrimicrobiaceae bacterium
TACGAAGGCTCCCGCCGGTTCCGCACCGCGCCCGCGACGCGCCCGGCCCGCGGCCCGGACCAGGCGCTGCTCCGCGTCCTGCGCGCGGGCATCTGCGGCACCGATCTGCACATCTTCCAGGGGCACCTCGACCACCGCATCCCGAAGGGCGGCATCATCGGGCACGAGACCTTCGCGGAGGTGGTGGAGGCGCCGGCGGGCAGCGGCTTCGAGCCCGGGGACCGCGTGGTGGTGGAGCCGATCCACGCCTGCGGCGAGTGCCGCGCCTGCCGGATGGGCGGCTACTACCTCTGCTATCGCCTCAAGATCTACGGGGTGGAGCTGCCGGGCGGCATGCAGGACTACTGGGCGGTGGAGGCCCGGCGCATGCTCCACGTGCCCGCCTCGCTCGGCGACGACCAGGCCGCCATGATCGAGCCGCTGGCGGTGGCCACGCACGACGTGCGGCGCGCGGAGGTCAAGGCGGGCGACTCGGTGCTGGTGCTGGGCGGCGGGCCCATCGGGGCGCTGATCGCCATGGTGTCGCGGCACCGGGGGGCGCGCGTCATCGTCAGCGAGGTGAACCCCTACCGGATCGAGCTGCTGCGCGGGCTGGGCCTCGAGGTGATCGGGATGGACGCCGATCCGGTGCGCTTCGTCAACGAGTGGACCGCGGGGCAGGGGGTGGACGTGGCCTTCGAGGTCACCGGTAATCCGGCCGCCGCGCGGGTCATGACCGAGACGGTGCGCGTCTGGGGCACGGTGAGCGTGGTCGCCATTCACTCCGAGCCCACCCCGGTCAACCTCTACCCCATGTTCGCGCGCGAGGTCACCATGCATGGCAGCCGGCTGTACAACCGCGAGGACTGGGAGGAGGCCATCCGCCTCGCCGCCTCCGGCGCGGTGACGCTCTCGCCGCTGGTGAGCCGGAAGATCCCGCTCGAGGGCCTGCAGGAAGGGATGGAGGAGGCGCTGCGGGGCGGTCCGGTCATGAAGGTGCTGGTGGATCTGACCGCCTGAGCCCGCTTCCCGGCCGCGCGCCGGGGCCTCGGCGGCTACCGCCCGGGGGAGACGACCAGGTTGCTCGGCTTGCCCGAGAGGTAGTTCTCGATGTTGGCCACCGCGGCCAGGAGCCCGTCGCGGATGACCTCGGGCGTCTGGCCCGCGTTGTGGGGCGAGACGACGACGTTGGGGAGGCTCAGGATCGGGTCGTCGGGCGCGAGCGGCTCCTGGTGAAAGACGTCGAGCCCGGCGCCCAGGAGGCGGCGCTCGCGCAGCGCGGCCAGCAGCGCCTCGCGGTCCACCAGCGCGCCCCGGCCGGTGTTCACCAGGATGGCGCTCGGCTTCATCATGGCGAGCTCCTTGCGACCGAGGAAGTTGCGGGTCTCGGTGGTGAGCCGCACGTGCAGGCTCACCACGTCCGCGGTGGACAGGATGTGTTCCTTGGAGGCCGGCTTGGCGCCGGTCTTGCGGATGCGCCCCTCGTCGCCGAGCGCGCTCCAGCCGAGCACGTTCATGCCGATGCCGCGCGCGATCGTGGCCAGGCGTCCACCGATCGCCCCCATGCCGAAGACGCCCAGGGTCTTGCCCAGGAGCTGGGTCAGCATCTCGCGCGGCCAGCGGCCGTGGCGCATCTCGGCGTCCAGCGTCACGATCCGGCGCCCCACCGCCAGCATGAGGGTGAGCGCGTGCTCGGCGACCGCGAACGCGTTGATGCCGGGGGTGTTGCAGACGGTCACCCCCCGCATGCCCGCCGCGTTGAGGTCGATGTTGTCGGTACCGGTGCCCCACACCGAGACGATCTTGAGCTTGGGACAGGCCGTGAACACGCCGTCGCTGAAGCGGGCGTGGGCGCGGATGTTGAGCGCGGCCTGGGCGTCGCCGATGCGGCGGATCAGCTCCGCCTCCTGATCGGCGCCGCGCTCGGTGAAGACGCGCACCGGGCCCAGGCGCTTCGCCCGCTGATGCGCCTCGCTGCCCTCGAAGACGGAGGGGAAATCGTCCGGGGCGACGATCACGCGGGCGGTCCCGAGAACACGGCCTGGGCGGCGGCCACGCCGGCGCCCGCCTCGCTCCGGTAGCCGAGGTCGCGCAGGGTCATCTCGATGGCGGAGAGCGTGGGGAGCACGTACAGCGGGCTCGAGGTGATGCCCATGTGCCCGACCCGTAGCGTGCTCGTCCGGATCTTGTCGAGGCCGGTGCCGATCAGGATGCCGTGCCGGTCGCGCATGTGGGTGACCACGGTGGCCGGATCGATCCCGTCCGGCGTCTTGAAGCACGACACCGTGTTGGACTGGAGCGACGCGTCCGGGAACATCTGAAGGCGCATCGCCTCGAGGCCGGCCCGGAACGCGCGTCCCGCGACCGCGTGACGACGGAAGCGGTGGGCGAGGCCTTCTTCCAGGATGAGGCGGCAGGCCACGCCCAGGGCCTGCGTCAGATGGGTCGGGATCGAGACGGGCTGCCGGCGCGGGCTGCCGTCCGGGATGTGGCCGCCGCGGGAGGCGGGGATCCAGTTCTCCTTCCAGCGGAGGAGATCGTACGCCCAGGAGCTGGCCTTGTGCTTGCGGCGCTCCATCGCCTCCCAGGCGGCGGGGCTCACCGACACGATGGCCATCCCGAGCGGCGCGGCCAGGCACTTCTGCGAGCCGGTCATGTTGAGGTCCACGCCCCACTCGTCGGTGCGGACGTCGAGGCCGGCGAGGGAGGAGACGGTGTCGAGCATGAAGAGCGCCCCGTGGCGCTTCACGATGCGGGCCACCTCGGCGGCGGGATAGGTGGTGCCGGTGGACGTCTCGTTGTGGACCATCGAGACGACCTTGGGCTTCACGCGCTCGACGTCCTTCTCGAGCCGGGCCAGATCGAGCGGGCGGCCCCACTCCACCGTGTGCTCGGTAACCTCGGCGCCCGCGCGCGTCATGATCTCGCGCATGAGCGAGCCGAAGACGCCCGCCACCACCACCAGGGCCCGGTCGCCCGGCTCGAGCACCGAGATCGCGGAGGCCTCCAGCGCGGTGCGGCCCGACCCGGGCATCGCGATGACCTCGCCGCGGCTCGTCTGGAAGATGTCCCGCAGCGCGAGGGTCACCGGCTCCAGCACCTTGACGTCGAAGTTCATGTCGTACTGGATGGTGGCCGGCTGATTCATCGCGGCGACGACGGGGAACGGCAGCTCCGTCGGGCCCGGGATCATCAGGATCGGCTGGGTCTGGGTCGCTCCCCACCGGATGGTGGAATCCATGACCACTCCTTTGCCGGCCGGGGGCCGGGCTACGCGCTGGCCTGGGCCAGGCGGCTCTGCTTGCGTCGGATCAGGTAGAGATTGCGCAGGTACACGAAGAGGCCGGCTCCCTGACCGAGGATGAAGACGGGGTCCAGCCGGTAGATGGCGTAGATCAGCAGGGTGAAGCCGCCGCCGATGGAGAAGAACCAGAACGAGATCGGAATCACGCTTTCCTTCTTTCGCTCGGAGGCGATCCACTGGACGAGGAAGCGGGCCGAGAAGAACGCCTGTCCGAGGAATCCCACCGTCAACCAGAGGTGCTCCGGGGTCATCATGGTTCCGCTCTCCACATCATCGCTGCGTCTCCACGCCGGCTCGGGCCTCCGTGCTAGAATTCAGCCACTCACGTTACCGGACATCCCCGGGGGGCCGCAAGGAGTTTCGTCGACCGTGCGAGGTATCGATCAGACGCTGGTGGACGACGTATGGCGCGAGACCACGTCGTATCCGCCCGGGCGGATCGACGAGGAAGCGCGCGAGTTCCTGGCCCGGCAGCCGCACGTGGCCGCCTTCGCGCACTCGGTCACCCGCGAGCAGGATGCCGCCGTGCAGCGCGCCGCCCTGGGGCTCTGTTTCCTGCTCTTCAAGATCCTCGACCGGAGCCTCGGGCGCCCGTTCCCGCTCCTCTCCGAATCCCGCATCCAGGACGCGCACCGGGCGGTGACCGAGTGGCTGGAGACCATGAACGGGGAGGAGTCCGGTCGCGTCCTCGAGACGGTGAGCGCGCCCGGCCACCCGACCCTGCCCGCCTACATCGTCTCGGTGTTCTACGGGGAGGGCGCCGGGGGCTGCGACGAGCGGGTCCGCGCCGGCTTCGCGCTGATGCTGCGCACGCTGACCGACGCGCTCGACGTGGGCCGGGTGGAAGCCTGACGCCGTGCACCGCGGTCAACGGCGTCTCGCTGCACTACGAGGAGGCGGGCGTGGGCCCGCCGCACTTCACCAACCTCGACGAGCCCGAGTTCTTCAACACGACGGTGCTCGAGTTTCTCGCGCGCTAGCTTTCCGTGGTCGGGA
>DATHSW010000405.1:0-2586 GCA_035463855.1 Candidatus Deferrimicrobiaceae bacterium
GGGCTGGCGCCGGGAGACCTGGCCAGTGTAGAGGGTGAGGAGCGCGCGCGCCTCATGCTATGCTGCCCGAGCGCTTCCATCGCTCGCCCGTGGCTCCGACATTCGAACCAGAGGGACACGACATGGCACAGGGCCTTCCCGGATACCTCGACCAGATCAAGCGCAGCAAGCCCGACGACATCGTGGTGGTGTCGAAGGAGCTCGACCCGGTCTTCGAGATCACCGCGCTGGTCGTGAAGCTCGAGCGCGAGGGTCGCCGGCGCCCGGTGCTGATCTGCGAGCGCGTGCGGGGGACGAGCTTCCCGGTGCTGACCAACCTGCACGCGAGCCGCTCGCGCCTGGCCCTCGCGATGGGCGCGGCTCCCGACGAGATGCTGGCGACCTATCTGCGCGCGATGGAGAAGCCGATCCCGCCGCGAGTGGTCGCGAGCGGCCCGTGCAAGGACGTGGTGCTCACCGGGGACCGCGTCAACCTCTACGACCTGCCGCAGATCCGCCACCACGAGGGCGACGCGGGCGCCTATCTCACCTCCGCCATCTCCTTCGCCAAGGACCCGACCCGCGAGACGTGGAACTGCGCGTACAACCGCCTGATGATCCAGGGGCGCGACCGCACGTCCATCCACCTGACCGCGGGCAAGCATCTCTGGGAGTTCCAGCGCATCGCGGAGTCGCTCGGCCGGCCGCTGCCGGTGGCCTTCGCGATCGGCGTGCACCCCGCCATCGCGCTGGGCGCGCTCGCCATCGGCTCCATCGACGAGGACGAGCGGGCCATCATGGGCGCCCTGCTGCGCGAGCCGCTCGAGCTGGTGAAATGCGAGACCTCCGACGTCCTGGTGCCCGCGCAGGCCGAGCTGGTCATCGAGGCGGAGATCCAGCCCGGCGCGCGGACGCCGGAGGGACCCTTCGGCGAGTTCACCGGCTACAGCCTGGGCGAGCGCCTCCGCGAGGTGGTGCAGGTGAAGGCGATCACCCACCGCCGCGCGGCCTACTTCCAGGACATCACGGTCGCCCACCTCGACCACATGCTGCTGTCCACGATCCCGATGGAGGCCAATCTCTATCGCGCGGTCCGCGCCATGGTCCCCTCGGTGAAGGCGGTGCGCGTGCCCGCCCCCTTCACCTGCTACGTCTCCATCGAGCAGCGGCTGATCGGCCAGGCCAAGAACGCGATCCTGGCCGTGCTGGGCGCGGACCTCTACATGAAGCGCGTGGTGGTGGTGGACGAGGACGTGAACATCTTCGACGACCGCCAGGTCACCTGGGCCATCGCCACCCGCTGCCAGCCCGACCGCGACATCACGATCATCACCCGCGCGCGCGGCTCGGACCTCGACCCGTCGTCCCGCGAGGACGGCTACTCCGCGAAGTGGGGGGTGGACGCCACCGCCAAGCCGTCCCTGGCCGGCTACACCCCGCGGCACCGCGTGCCGCCGGAGGTGTGGAAGCGCCTGAACCTGAAGGACTACGTCGAGTAGGGCCTAGAGCAGGAACGTCAGCTCGGGCATGCCGCGCGGCGCCAGCTCGCTCATCGCGACGCACGCGGCGGCCCAGTAGAAGCGATTCACGCCCTGGACCAGGCGGCGCCAGGCCGGCAGCAGCGTGCCCATCGCCGGAAGCGGCGCGGCCGGCGCCTCCGTCCGGGGCTCCCGAGCGTCGGCGAACGTGCGGACCGGAAACCGGTCGCGCTCGCTGCCGAGAAAGCGACACAGCCGCTGGAAACGCCGGATCACCAGCCGATCGGGCTTCATGCGCCGGAACTGCACGTCCGCCCGCTTGAGCAGGGAAAAGGAGTGCAGCACCATGGTGACGGTGCCCGGGCCGGTGCGCTCCGCCTGCTCGAGGACCCGCCGGATCTCGGGGAAGCTGACCCCCGCGATGTCCAGCGGCTTGACCTTGGTCCGGATGCGGGCGCCGGTCTGGAACGTCGTGACCGGAACCTCCCAGAGGCCTCCGACCTGCCACGGCGTGTTCGTGACCATGCCCGGACTCACGAGGCACATGCCGTTGGTGTAGGCGGCGTTGAAGCTGCTGTCGTGGGTGAATCCCATCTCGTCCAGCAGCCGCAGGGTCTCGAGGCTCGCCCCGTAGTTGCCGGCCCGGAACGCGGTGGGCTTCTTGCCGGTGAGTCGCACGAAGATGTCCCGCGCCTCTTCGAGGAGCTCGCGCTGGACGTCGGGAGCCAGGCTGCCGATCAGGTCCATCTCGGGAGGCAGCTGGCTCTCGGTGAGCGCGCCCTGCCGGACCTTGGCGTAGTACCGGTACACGGGGTGCGCGTGAAGCTGCGCGTCGTGTCCGCGCCGCAGCACCGTCTCGTAGGCCTCCGCGAGCGCGCGCTCGCCGAGGACCGTGCTGGCCAGGACCTCGACGAAGAACGTGCCGCGCAGCCCGTGCTCTTCCAGGATGTCCATGATCAGCGGGGTGCCGTACGAGGCGCCGTCGACCCGGCCCAGGACCGCGCGCTCGGGCCCCACGGGCTCGTACCCCGGATTGGTCCAGGCGCCCCCCATGGAGCATTCGGCGTCGATCGTGATGTGGACGTCGGGCATGGCACCGTCCCCGGTCGGAGCGCGTCCGCGCGCATCG
>DATHSW010000406.1:0-8104 GCA_035463855.1 Candidatus Deferrimicrobiaceae bacterium
GTTCAGCGCCTTGGGCGCGATGATCGTCCGCCGGCTGAACGCGAGCAGCTGCGCGGTCAGCGCCGCGGCACGGTCACCTGCTTCGCGGACCATCGCGAGATCCGCGTGCGCGGTGGAGTGCTCCGAGATCTGATCGAGCAGGACGTCGGTGTAGCCGTTGATCACGGTGAGGAGGTTGTTGAAGTCGTGGGCGACGCCCCCCGCGAGCCGGCCGACCGCCTCCATCTTCTGCGCCTGCTGCAGCTGCATCTCGAGGCTGGCGCGCGCGGCGTCGGCGCGCTTCTGAGCGGTGAGGTCACGGACGTAGGCGTTGAACGTGGGCGGCCCGGCCATCCGCACTTCGGTCACGGTCAGCTCCACCGGGAACTCGGTCCCGTCGGCCGCCAGCCCGGTCACCTCGACGCGGCCGCCCAGGAGCGCGTGCTCGCCGGTCGCCAGGTAGCGCGCCAGTCCACGCCGGTGGGCGTCCCGGAAGGACGGGGGGATGATCACCTCCGCCAGGTCCCGGCCGATGACGTCCGCCCGCGCCCGCCCGAACAGCCGCTCGGCCGCCGGATTGAACTCGGTCACGCGCCCCTCGTGGTCCATGGCCACGAAGGCGTCCATCGCCGACTCCAGGACCGCGCGGTGCCGGGCCTCGCTCTCCCGCAACACCGCCTCCCCCCGCTTCCGCTCCGAGACGTCGACCACGCTTCCCACGACCCGCACCGAGCGGCCGCCCGCGTCGCGGACGAACCGGCCGCGGTCCAGCACGTCGAGGTAGTGGCCGTAGCGCGCCCGGAAGCGGTATTCCGCCTCGAAGTCGTGGCCGCCGGCCGCGGCCGCCTGGACGCGCTCGTGGACCCGCGGGCGGTCGTCGGGATGGATCCGCTCGATCCACCAGTCGTGGGTCGGGTCGATCTCCTCCAGGCGATAGCCGCACATCTCGCTGAGCCCCTGCGTCCACGCCACCGTGCCGTGCTGGAGGCTCCAGTCGTAGATGGCGGAGCCCACCGCGGACGCGGCCAGCTCGAAGCGCTCGTTGGCCCGGCGCAGCCGGCGCTCGGCGGTCTGCAGCTCGGCACCGAGCCGGCGCGCCGCGGTGAGGGCGCGGGTCTGCTGCAGCGTGATCACGAAGGCGAGGACGCTGATCAGGAGACCGCTGCCCAGCACCCAGAAGGGCACGAGCCGCTCGGCCCGGGAGTGGAACGCGGGCAGCGTCGCCAGCTGCAGGGTCCACGTCTGGCCGCCGAAGGTGACCGGGACGGTGCGGCCCAGCTCTCGCGGCGCGCCCGCGGAGCTGGAATGGCGGTCGTAGATGAGGCGGCCCGGGGTCGCCTCGGGCGCGTCGAAGAGCTCGAGATCCACCGGCTCGCCGACGGAGGCCCCGAACAGCTCACCCATCACGAAATCGGGCCGGAACGACGCGGCCACGAACCCCTCGAAGCTCTGCCGGCGGTCCTCCACCGTCGCCGGCGGCCGGCCCGCACGATACACCGGCAGGAAGATCACGAAGCCGGCTCCCCCGCCCTGGCGAAACAGGGCCAGCCGGTGGCTCATCGCGGCGACGCCTTCGTCCCGGGCACGCTCCATGGCCTCGCGGTTCTCCGGGCGACTGGCCGCGTCGAGGCCGAACCAGCGCGGCTCGTAGGCCTCGGCGGGCTCGAGAAACGCCAGGGGGTGGTACTCCGCCCGGCTGCCCCCCGGATGAATCTCGTAGCCGGCGGGCGCGCCGCCCCGGCGCATCAGCGCCTCGTGCGAGGCCTTGGACGCGGCCGGAACCCGCGGGATCCAGCTCATGCCCCGGATGCTCGGATAGCGGTCCTCGAGATCCAGGCCGGCCACGAAGGACCGGAACTCGGCGCGCTCGACCGCGGTGCTGCTCGCGAAGAGGGCCCGCACCCCCATCAGGATCTGCAGGTAGGAATCGAGCCGCCGGTCCAGCGCGGCGCGGCTCCTCGCCACCACGCGGTCGAAGCGCTCCTGCTCGTTGGCCCGCACGGTCCGCTCCGCATAGCGCCAGGCGCCGAAGGTCAGCAGGAGCGTGCAGGCGAGCACGACGTAGGCGGGCCACGCCCGCCGCAGGGCGTCGAGACGAGAGGAAGAGAGCGGGCCGGCGGCGCCGACGTTGGCTCCGGAGCGGCTCGCGGCGAATTGGCTCATGGCGACTTCGGATCCCGCCCGACTCTCGGGGCCGGCAAGGGCCCGTGTCGCGATTCTACTCCGGCGCCCGCCCACCACCTACGCTCTTGCGCCGGGCCGGGCCGCGGTATACCGTCGACTGCGCCAGGCCGGCCCGCGCGGGCGCTCGGCCGGGCACTCACCGTTCCGGGAGGAGTCACCGATGACCGAGGGCAGCCAGCTCATCCGGGGCCTCGAAGGCGTCGTCGCCGCCGAGACCCGGCTCTGCGATCTGGACGGGGCGAACGGCCGCCTGGCCTACGGCGGCTACGACATCGACGATCTGGCGCGACAGGCCACCTTCGAGGACGTGGCCTACCTGCTCTGGCACGACGAGCTGCCCGCGCGGGCCGCGCGCGAGCGATTCCAGGCCGCCCTGGTGGCGGCGCGGCCCATCCCCGACGCGCTGGTCCGGACCTTCGCCCTCATGCCCCGTGACACCGACCCCATGCGGGTGCTGCAGGTCTCGGTCGCGGTGCTCGGCATGCACGATCCGGACGCCACCGACAACTCGCGCGCGGCCAACCTGCGCAAGGCGGTCCGCCTGACCAGCCAGTTCACCACCGCCATCTGCGCCCATCACCGGGTGCGGAGCGGGCTCGCTCCGGTGCCGCCGTCGAAGGAGCTCTCCCACGCCGCCAACTTCCTGTACATGCTGACCGGGGAGGCGCCGAGCGGGGTCACCACGCGCGCGGTGGACGCGAGCCTCACGCTCTACGCCGAGCACGAGCTCAACGCCTCCACGTTCACGACCCGGGTCATCGCGGCCACGCTGTCCGACATGCACTCCGCGGTGGCGGGCGGGGTGGGCGCCTTGAAGGGCACGCTCCACGGCGGCGCCGGCGAGGCGGTGATGCGCACGCTGCTCGAGGTCGGCGCGCTCGACAACGTGGACGCCTTCGTCGACCGCGCGATGGGGGAGAAGCGGCGCCTCATGGGCTTCGGCCATCGCGTCTATACCGCGGGCGACCCGCGCGCCACCATCCTGAAGGGCCTGGCCGAGGCGGCCTGCCGCCAGTCGGGCCAGGCGCTCTGGTACGACCTCGCCGTCAAGCTCCACGCCAAGGTGCAGGCCACCAAGCGCCTCATCCCCAACGTGGACTTCTACTCGGCGCCGCTCTTCTACTCGATCGGCATTCCGGTGGATCTCTTCACCCCGGTGATCGCGGCCGCCCGCATCGCGGGCTGGACCGCCAACCTGCTCGAGCAGTACGACGACAACCGCCTGATCCGCCCCCGCGCCGACTACAAGGGCCACCCCCGCCGCGCCTTCGTCCCGCTCGACAAGCGCTAGCATGCCCCAGAGCCTGACGCGCAAGCTCCTCGACGCCCACCTGGTGTCCGGCAAGGCGGTGGCCGGCGAGGAGATCGGGCTGCGCGTGGATCAAGCCCTGCTCACCGACACCAACGGCACCATGGCCTTTCTCCAGTTCGAGGCCATGGGCTTCCCGCGGGTGCGGCCCCGCCGCGTGGTCGCCTACATCGACCACAACGTCTACCAGGTGGACTCGCGCAACTCGGACGACCACCGGTACCTCCAGACCGCGGCGGCCCGCTACGGCGCGTGGTTCTCCAAGCCCGGCAACGGCATCTGCCACCAGGTCCACTTCGAGTCCTTCAGCGTCCCGGGCCAGTTCGTGCTGGGCACCGACAGCCACACCCCGCTCTGCGGCTCCACCGGCATGCTGGCCATCGGCGCGGGCGGCCTCGACGTGGCGGTGGCCATGGGCGGCGGGCCCTATCACGTGGTCATGCCCCGCGTCACCTCGGTGTGGCTCACCGGCCGGCTGCGGCCGTGGGTCTCCGCCAAGGACGTGATCCTGGAATTGCTGCGGCGCTACTCGGTGCGCGGGGGCAGCGGCCGCATCTTCGAGTACGGCGGGCCCGGGGCGGCGACCCTGTCGCTGCCCCAGCGGGCCACCATCTGCAACATGGGCGCCGAGCTGACGCTCACCACCAGCGTGTTCCCGTCGGACGAGGCCACCCGCGAGTACTTCCGGCTCCTCGGCCGCGAGGCGGACTGGCAGCCGCTGGCCCCGGACGCCGACGCGGAGTACGACGACCGGATCGAGCTGGATCTCGCGAGCCTCGAGCCGCTCGTCGCCATGCCCGGCTCGCCGGATCGCGTGGTCCCGCTGTCCGACGTCGAGGGCCTGGAGATCGAGCAGATCATGGTCGGCTCCTGCACCAACTCCTCTTGGGAGGACATGCAGGCGGTGACCCGCGTGCTCGAGGGCCGCAAGGTGGCGCCGTCGGTCTCCTTCGTGGTGTTCCCGGGCAGCCACCGCATCCTCGAGGTGATGGCGCGCGAGGGACTGCTCGCGACCCTGCTCGCGGCGGGCGCCACTATCTCCGAGCCCACCTGCGGGGCCTGCGCGGGAATCGGCCACGTGCCGGCCTCGGGCGGCCGGAGCCTGCGGGCGTTCAACCGGAACTTCCCGGGGCGAAGCGGCACGCGGGACGACGCGGTCTACCTCTGCTCGCCGCTCACCGCCGCCGCCTCCGCGCTGACGGGAAGGATAAGTGACCCTCGAAAAGCCGGCGCCCCGCCCGAGCGGCGCTGGCCGGCCTCGCTGCTGGCCTCCGAGGCCGGGCTGATCCCGCCGCGGTCGCCCTCCGAGGCGGCGGGCGTCGAGGTGCTCAAGGGGCCGAACATCAAGCCGGTGCCGCGCGGGCAGCCCGTCCCGGAGCACCTGAGCGCGCCGGTGCTGATCAAGCTCGGGGACAAGGTCTCCACCGACGACATCTCGCCCTCCGGCACCGCGGTGCTGATGTTCCGCTCCAACGTGCCGGCCATCGCGGAGTTCTGCTTCCGCAACGTGGATCCCGACTTCGTGGCGCGCGCCCGCGCGGCGGGCCGCGGCGTCATCGTGGGCGGCGAGATCTACGGCCAGGGCTCCTCGCGCGAGGCGGCGGTGCTCTCCCCGCTCCATCTGGGCGTGCGGGCGGTGCTGGCCAAGAGCTTCGCCCGCATCCACCGATCCAACCTGATCAACTGGGGCATCGTCCCGCTCGAGTTCGAGAACCCGGCGGACTGCGACGCCATCGAGCGGGACGACGTCCTCGACTTCGAGAGCCTGCGTGAGAGCCTCGCGGCGGGCGGCGCCGTCGCGGTGGTCAACCGGCGCACCGGGGCGCGCTTCCGGACGCGCTCGATCCTGAGCCCGCGCGAGCGCGACATGCTGCTGGCCGGCGGCCTGCTCGCCCAGACCGCCGCCGCGAGAGGAGAGTAGCGCCATGGCCCAGCACCGGATCCGGGCGGTCTACATGCGCGGCGGCACGAGCCGCTGCCTGGCCTTCCACGAGCGCGACCTGCCCCCGGGGGGGCCGGAGCGCGACCGCATCCTGCTCGCCGCGCTGGGCAGCCCCGATCCCTACGGCCGGCAGCTCGACGGCCTCGGCGGCGGCATCTCCTCGCTGTCCAAGGCCTTCATCATCGGCGCGCCCACGCATCCGGACGCCCAGGTGGACTACACCTTCGCGCAGGTCGAGGTGAGCCGGTCCGTGGTGGACTACACCGGCAACTGCGGCAACTGCTCCTCGGCGGTCGGCCCCTTCGCGATCGACGAGCGCCTCGTGCCGTACGCCGACGGCCTGACCACGGTCCGCTTCCACAACACCAACACCCGGAAGATCATCGTGGCGCGCGTCCCGGTCGCGGACGGCGAGGCCGCGGTGCTCGGCGATTTCGAGCTGCCCGGCGTGGCCGGCCTCGGGGCCCGCATCGCGCTCGACTTCCTCGACCCGGGCGGCTCCCGCACCGGCCGCCTGCTGCCCTCGGGCCGGACGCGGGACCTGATCGCGGGCGTCGAGGCCTCGCTGGTGGACGCCACCAACCCGATGGTGTTCGTCCGCGCCAAGGATCTGGGCCTGACCGGCACCGAAACCCCGCCGGCGATGGATGGCGACAAGACCCTCGTGGCGCGGCTCGAGGCCATCCGGGTGGCCGCGGCGGACGCGATGGGTATTCCCGGCAGCGCGGCCACCCCGAAGGTCGCGGTGGTGGCGCCGCCCACCGCCTTCACCGCGCTGGACGGCGCCGCCTACGACGCCGAGCGGACCGACGTGGTCGCGCGCTGCATCTCGATGGGCAACGCCCACCGCGCCTTCGCCCTCACCGCGGCCATGTGCCTGGCGGTGGCGGCCCAGATCGACGGCACCGTGGTGAGCGAGTGCGCGGGCGGCCGCGTGGGCGACCTGCGGCTCGGGCATCCGTCGGGCGTGCTGCCCATCGCGGCCGTGGTGGGGCGAAAGGACGGCGCGCCCTGGGCCGAGCGCGTGACGGTCTACCGGACGGCGCGCCGGCTCATGGAAGGCTACGTGAGGGTGCCGTGACCGCGGGCGCCCGCCCGCCGCGCTGATCATGTCGCTCCCGACGCTCACCGACGAGCACGAGATGCTCCGCCGGACGGTCCGCGCCTTCGTGGAGAAGGAAGTCGTGCCCCACGTGGACGCCTGGGAGGAGGCGGGACGGATCCCCCGCACGTTCTGGCGCCGGCTCGGCGAGCTGGGGCTCCTCGGCCTCGAGTTCCCTCCCGAGTACGGGGGCGGGGGCGGCGACTTCCTCTCGAGCGTGGTGCTGGGCGAGGAGATGGCCCGCTGCCGCTCGGGCGGCGTGGCCTTCAGCGTGCTGGTGCACACCGACATGTCCTCGCCCTGGCTCACCCGCTACGGCACCGAGGCGCAGAAGCGCCGGCACCTTCCCGGCATCGTGAGCGGCAAGACGGTGTGCGCTCTCGGCATCACCGAGCCGGGCGCCGGCTCCGACATGGCCGGCATCGCCACCCGCGCGGTGCGCGACGGCGACCGCTATCGGCTGACCGGGAGCAAGATCTTCATCACCAACGGGGTATACGGTGACCTCTACTTCGTGGCCGCGCGGACCGGCCCCGGCACCGCGGACCGACGCCACGCCGGCATCTCCATGTTCCTGGTCGAGCGCGACACGCCCGGCTTCACGGTGAGCCGGCGGCTCGACAAGATGGGCATGCGCGCCTCCGACACCGCGGAGCTGTCGTTGCAGGATTGCCCGGTGCCCGCCGAGAACCTGCTCGGTGAGGAGGGCCGGGGCTTCCACCAGCTCGCGGCGGGGCTCCAGCGGGAGCGCGTCATGGCCGCGGTCCTCGCGCTCTCCGGCGCGACCCAGGCCCTCGAGGACACGCTCGGCTACCTGCGCGAGCGCCACGCCTTCGACGGGCCCCTCGCGACGAAGCAGGCGCTCCGCCACCGGGTCGCCGACATGGCCACCGAGATCGAGGCGGCGCGCCACCTCGTCTACCACGCGGCGAGCCTCTACACCGCCGGGCGTGACTGCGTCACCGAGGTCTCGATGGCCAAGCTCTTCGCCACCGAGGTGGCGAACCGCGTCGCCTACCAGGCGGTGCAGCTCCACGGCGGTTACGGCTACATGCGCGAGTTCCCGGTCGAGCGCTTCTTCCGCGACGTGCGCCTGTGGACGATCGCCTCCGGCACCTCGGAGATCATGCGCGAGATCGTCGCCAAGCGGCTGCTCTCGTGACCGACGCTCCCGCCGTCACCCTGACCGCGGAGGGGCCGGTGGCCCGTCTCACGCTCGAGCGTCCGCAGGCCCGCAACGCGCTCAGCCGCGCGGTGGCGGACGCGCTCGAGGCCGCGCTGGCGCGCCTGGCCGCGATGGAGGAGACGCGCGCGGTGGTGGTGGCCGGCCGCGGGCGGTCGTTCTGCGCGGGCGCCGACATCAGCGAGATGCCCACGCTCTCCCCCGCCGAGGCGGAAGCGCTGGCCGGGCGCTGGCAGCGCATCATGGACGGCTTCGCCGCCCTGCCCCAGGTCACGATCGCGGCGGTGCAGGGCCACGCCCTGGGGGGCGGGCTCATGCTCGCGATCGCCCAGGACCTCCGGGTGGCCGAGGCCTCCGCGCGCTTCGGGCTTCCCGAGGTCACGCTCGGCTTCAACCCCGGCTACG
>DATHSW010000407.1:0-2296 GCA_035463855.1 Candidatus Deferrimicrobiaceae bacterium
GCACGACTGCACCAGCACCTGCGCGCTCGAGGTCGAGCGCCTCGATCCGCACACCATCGGCCGCGTCCGCGGCTCGCATCGCAACACCTACACGCGCGGGGTGATCTGCGAGAAGGTCGGCCGCTACGCCGAGCGCGTGCACCATCCGGACCGGCTGCTCCACCCGCTGCGCCGCGTGGGGCCGAAGGGCTCGGGCCGCTTCGAGCGCATCGGGTGGGACGACGCGCTGGACCTGGTCGCGGAGGCCTTCACGCGGCAGGCCGCCCGCCTCGGGCTCGATACGGTGTGGCCGTACTACTACGCGGGCACCATGGGCCTGGTGCAGCGTGACGGCATCAACCGGCTGACGCACGCCATGGGCTACTCGCGCTACTACTCGACGATCTGCGTGACCCTGGCCGACACGGGCTGGGCCGCCGGGGTCGGGGCCAAGCGCGGGGTGGACCTGCGCGAGATCGGCGAGCACTCGGACCTCGTGGTGATCTGGGGCGGCAACCCGGTGAACACCCAGGTCAACGTGATGAGCCACGCCATGCAGGCCAAGCGGCGCGGCGCGACCTTCGTGGTCGTGGATCCGTACCGCACCGACACCGCGGCGAGGGCCGATCTGCACCTGGCCCCGCGGCCGGGCACCGACGGCGCCCTGGCCTGCGCGATCATGCACGTGCTCTTCGCCGAGGGCCTGGCCGACTGGGACTACCTGCGCGCCTACACCGACTGCCCCGCCGAGCTGGCCGCCCACGTGGCCACGCGGACACCCGAGTGGGCCGCGGGCATCACGGGACTCTCCCCTGATCGGATCGTGGACTTCGCCCGCCTCTACGGCCGGACGAAGAAGAGCTTCATCCGCTGCCACCACGGCTTCAGCCGCTCCCGGAACGGGGCGGTAAACATGCATGCAGTGTCCTGCCTGCCCGCGATCACCGGCGCCTGGCGATACCGGGGCGGCGGCGCGGTCTACGGCCAGACCGCGATCTATCCCCTCGACCGCACCCTGATCGAGGGGCGTGACCTGGTCGACAAGTCGATCCGCGCCCTCGACCAGTCCCGTCTCGGCCAGATCCTGACCGGCGATCGCGCGGCGCTCCGGGGCGGGCCCCCCGTCACCGCCATGCTCGTGCAGAACACCAACCCCGCGATGGTGTGCCCGGAGCTCAACCTGGTGCACCGGGGCCTCGCCCGCGAGGACCTCTTCCTCTGCGTGCACGAGCAGTTCCTCACCGAGACCGCCGCCTTCGCCGACGTGGTGCTGCCCGCCACGATGTTCGTCGAGCACGACGACTTCTACACCGCGAGCGGGCACACCTACTTCCAGGTCACCAGGAAGGTGATCGAGCCGCCGGGCGAGTGCCGCGAGAACCACTGGGTGATCTGCGAGCTAGCCAAGCGGCTGGGCGCGACGCACCCGGGCTTCCAGATGACGCCGTGGGAGATCATGGACAGCACGCTCCGGAAGTCCGGCATGTGGGACGCGGAGACCAACTGGCGCCGGGGCGGCCAGGACTTCGCGCCTCCGTTCGAGACCGCGCACTTCCTCGACGGCTTCCCCACCCCGGACCGGCGCTTTCACTTCAAGCCCGACTGGGCGCGCTTCGGCGGGCGCGGGGCGGAGATGCCGACCCTGCCCGATCACTTCGCGGTGACCGACGAGGCCACCGCGGACAAGCCCTTCCGGCTGGTGGCCGCGCCCGCGCGCACGTTCCTCAACTCCACGTTCACGGAGACGCCCTCGTCCCTGGCCCGCGAGAAGCGCCCGACCGCGCTCCTCCATCCCGACGACTGCGCCGCGCTCGGCGCGGGGCCCGGCACCGCGCTCCGGCTCGGCAACGAGCGGGGCGAGGTCATCGCCCACGCCGAGCCCCGCGACGGCCAGCCGCGGGGCGTGGTGATCGTCGAGGGGGTCTGGCCCAACAAGCACTTCGTCAACCGGCTCGGCATCAACGCGCTGACCAGCGCCGAGCCCGGCTACCCCAACGGCGGCGCCGTCTTCCACGACACCGCGGTGTGGATCCGGCGCGCGGAGCCCGCCTAGGAGCGGAGGTCTCGTCTCGCCAACGGATGGAGCACGTCGATCGCCCAGCCGATGTCCAGGCGCTCGCCCAGCCACCCCGCGCACCCCGTCCGCGCGTGAAGCCGGAGCCCTTCCGCGACGTGTCGTGCCCGCAGCGCCCCGACCGGATCGGCGGGCACCGTAGCCGGCGATGGCACCTCGGGCAGCGGGCGGCCATCCGGCCGCCGGAACTGGAGCGCCCCGTCGGGCCCGCGGACGACCTCGTAGCCCTCTTCGTGCACCGCG
>DATHSW010000408.1:0-3222 GCA_035463855.1 Candidatus Deferrimicrobiaceae bacterium
AGGAATCCAGGGCGCCGCCGAGGCTGAAACGATTCGCATGGCGGGCGCATCTGACAAAGCGACTGCGACAGAGGGGAGTCGATCGCCCCGTGGTCCGGCAGGTCGTCAACACGGTCGCCCGACGGCGACCCGGCCTCCGGCGGACCCGCCCGGGTCCGGATCCAGACCTCTTGTGGCCGAACCAGGCCGCGAGGGGTTACCTCCATGCCCTCGCGGCACAAGGAGGGCACCATGAATCGATTCAAAGCGTTGCTCCTGCTCGCCACCCTCACTGCGCGCGTCGTGTGGGCAGGCCAGCTCGTCGGCGGCACCGGCGGGATGGTCCTGGCGCTGGCCTTCGTGGGCGTCATGAACCTCGGCGCGTGGTGGTGGTCGGACCGCCTCGTGCTGCGCATGCACGGCGCGCGCGAGATCTCCGAGGCCGCTGGCCCGGAGCTGTATAGCATCGTCCGCGCGCTCGCCCAGCGTAACAACTCGCGCTGCCCCGTCTGGTAGTCCGCCCCGCCCATAGGGCAAGGTGGCCCTCACCACAACCGTAGGAGGGCCACGATGATGAACGATGCGATCCGTCGTCTACGCGTCGAGGCGCAGCGCCTCGCCCGCGGGAAGCATCCGAGCCAGATCCGATACCCGGAGCCGTTCCGGCGGGCGGCCGTCGCGACCGCGCGAAGCCGCCTGGCCCAGAGCGGGTCGGTGGCGCACGTGGCGCGGGCGCTGGGCGTGTCGGAGCCGACCTTGACGAAGTGGCTCCGCCTGGCTGCACTGCCCATGCTGCGCCCGGTCACGCTGACGCCGGCGCCCCTGGCGCCGCCCCCGTGCCGTCCAGTGGTGATCACGCCGAACGGCGTCCGTGTGAAGGGCCTCGACCAGGCCACGCTGGTGGCGGTGCTCCGGGCGCTCGGATGATTGGGTCCACACGGCAGGTCACCGTCTGGGCCTATGGCGCGCCGGCGGATCTGCGCAAAGGGTTCGACGGTCTCAGCGGCCTCGTGACGCAGCAGCTCCGGCACGATCCACTCTCCGGCGACTGCTATCTCTTCGTGAACGCCACGCGGAAGCGCGCCAAAGTCCTCCTGTGGGACGGCACGGGGCTCTGCATCTACGCCAAGCGGCTGGAGCGCGGACGGTTCGCCTGCCTCTGGCGAGACACGGACGCGCGCGTCGTGCGGCTGACGATGAGCGAGCTGCAGCTCTTTCTCGAGGGCAGCGCGCTCGTTGGGCGTGTCGCACTCTCGCCCGCGCCGTTTGAGAGCGCCGACGCGCAGAAACGTCTTGCTCGCCACGCACGATGATGTTGTAGTGCGAGCGTGCTGCCGCTCACTGAGATCCGCGATCTTGAAGTGATGCGTCAGATCGCGGTGCTGCTGGAGCGGGAGAACGCGAAACTCCACGCCAAGGTCGACACTCTCCTCACGGAACTCGCGAAGCTCCGGAGCGGGGACGGCACCCCGACGGTCGAGCAGCTGGCGTTCCTGCGGGAACTGCTCGCCCAGCGCGAGCGGACGCTGTTCGGCGCGTCGTCGGAGCGCCGGTCCCGGCCCACGGCCGTAGAGCCGACGCCGCCGGCGCCGCGCCGAGGCCACGGGCCGACGCGCCAGCTGAACCTGCCCACGACCGAGGTCGTCCACGAGCTGCCCGCGGCCGAGCAGACCTGCCCGCAGTGCGGCGGGGCGCTGACGGAGTGGCGCGGACAGACCGAGGACAGCGAGGAGATCACGGTCGTCGAGCGGCGGTTCGTGCTCGTGAAGCACCAGCGGAAAAAGTACCGCTGCGCCTGCAACGGCTGCGTGCAGACGGCGCCGGCGCCGCCGCGCCTGGCCGCCCGCCCGGACGCCCGCGGCAACCGCTACTCGCCCGAGTTCGCGGTCGAGGTCGCGATCAACAAGTACCTGGACCACGCGCCGCTGGAACGCCAGGCGCGGGTGATGTCGCGCGAGGGCCTGACGATCGAGTCTCAGACGCTGTGGGACCAGATCGACGCGCTCGCCACGGTGCTGCGGCCGACGTACGACGCCCTCCGCGCCTACGTGCTGCGCGCCCCCGTGATCGGGGCCGATGAGACCTGGTGGCGACTGCTCGGCGGGCCGGAGAAGCACCGCTGGTGGGCGTGGAGCGTCAGCCGAGACGACGCCGTCACGTACACCATCCTGGAGAGCCGGTCCCAGGAGGCCGCGCGCCAGGTGCTCAACGGCTACCGCGGCATCGTCATCGCCGACGGGTACGGGGCCTACGAGGCGCTCGCCCGGGCCGGACCCCGCTTCACGCTCGCCCATTGCTGGGCCCACGTGCGACGCAAGTTCGTGGAGGCCGAGCCGCACTACCCGGAACCGTGCGCCGAGGTGCTGGCGCTGATCGGGGAACTCTACGCCGTAGAGCGGCGCTTCCCCGATGCCGAGCTCGGGGCCGACGAGGACGTGCGCGCGGCGGCACGGACGCTGCGCGCGAACGCCCGCCGGGAGTACTCGGCCCCGATCGTGGAGGCCATCCGGGGGTGGGCGCATCGGCAGCGCGCCCTTCCCGAGAGCAGCCTCGGCAAGGCGATCGCCTACATGCTGGGCCTCTGGCCCGGCCTGATCCGCTTCCTGGACGATCCCCGCATCGCCCTGGACAACAACGCGACCGAGCGGGCGCTCCGCGGGATGGTCGTCGGGAGGAAGAATCATTACGGATCCCGCTCCAAGCGCGGCACCGAGGTCGCCGCGCTCTTCTACAGCGTGATCGAGTCCGCCAAGCTTTGCGGCGTTGAGCCGAAGGCCTACCTGCTCCACGCCACCCGCGCCGCGCTCACCCGGCCGGGCACAGCTACCCTCCCGCTCGCCCTCCTGAACGCCTGATCAGCCGCCCAGACCGGGTCGGAACGCGTCCGGCACCGGAGAATCGCGAGGACGTACGATCGACCTTACGGGGGTCCAAGGCAACCGGAGCCAACAGCGGCAGGTTCGGAGGCGTTCTGCGCAGCCGCCACCTTGAGGGCCGCCGTAACTGGCGTGATGGGCTGCCCGCGTATCGGGAGTGCCTGGGGCGATGAACCCGTAACGATCGCGCCGTCTCTCCGGTCAGGCTCTATCCACGGTGACGCGACTTCAGCCGGAGCCGTGTGCCGATGATGGCCCGGCCTCTTTCTAAATCCTCGTTTCTCCGTGGTTCCGTGGGGCGGTACCGTATGGCAGCCCCTTTGCTGCGCCGCACTTTGTATGGAGATCTCAGAGACGATGACCGACG
>DATHSW010000409.1:0-1732 GCA_035463855.1 Candidatus Deferrimicrobiaceae bacterium
ATGTTCCTCGCCCACACCTTCCTCGCCTACTTCGTGGGCGTGAGTCAGCTCGCCCACTGGGTGCAGCGGTCACCGTTCGAGCATCCGATCGCCTTCCTGGTGATGGCGGGGGCCACCGCGCTGATGCTGCTGGACTTCGGCGTGATGCGCGAGCAGGTCTGCATGGTCGCCTGCCCCTACGGGCGCTTCCAGTCCGTGCTGCTCGACCGGCGCTCCCTGATCGTCGGCTACGACCGCCGCCGCGGCGAGCCGCGCAGCAAGCTCGTGCGGTCCGGCCTGACCCTGGTGGGCGCGGCGCCGGGCGCCGGCGACTGCATCGACTGCGGCGCGTGCGTCGCGTGCTGCCCGACCGGCATCGACATCCGCGACGGCCTGCAGATGGAGTGCATCCACTGCACGCAGTGCATCGACGCGTGCGACTCCATCATGGACCGGGTCGGCCGGCCGCGCGGCCTCATCCGCTACACCTCCCGCGACGAGCTGGCCGGGCAGCCCCGCCGCATGCTGCGGCCCCGCGTCGTCATCTATCCGCTCCTGCTGATCCTGGTCTGGGGCGCGCTCGCGTACGCGCTCGTGCACCGCGCTCCCGCGGACGTGACCGTCCTGCGCGGGCTCGGCAGCCCGTTCACCGTGCTGCCCTCGGGCCTCGTGTCGAACCAGATCCGGGTCAAGATCGTGAATCGCGAGGCGGTCGAGCGCCGGTACCTGGTCGAGCTCGCGGAGCGCGCCGCCGCGGTCGAGCTCATCGCCCCGGAGAACCCGCTCGCAGTGGCGGCGGGCAAGGCGGCGACCGCCTCCATCTTCGTGACGGCGCCGCGCGGGGCCTTCGACGACGGCCGGCGCGCCGTGCGGCTGCGGATCAGCGACGGCGCCGGCTGGAGCACCGTGGTGCCCTATCGCCTGCTCGGCCCCGAGGAAGACGACCATGAGCGGGAGGAAGACAAGGACCATGAGCGCGAGAAAGACAAGGACCATGAGCGCTAGAGGCGCGTACTGGCCGGCCGTCATCGTGGCCCTGCTCGTGGGGAGTGCGGGCGCGAACATCGGCTTCATGGTCGTGGCCAACCGGGACGCGTCGTTTGCCGTGGAGCCGGACTACTACCGGAAGGCGGTGGAGTGGGACCGGGCGATGGCGCAGCAGGCGCGCAACGCCGAGCTCGGCTGGACGGTATCGGCCCGGCTCGAGCCGGCGGCCGCGGGCCGGGCGCGGCTCGTGACGGCCGTGCAGGACCGGGCGGGTGCGCCGCTCACGGGCGGCGCGGTCGAGGTCGAGGCGTTCCCGAGCGCGCGGGCGCGCGAGATCACGAGCTTCGCCCTGGAGTCCACCTCCGAGGCGGGCGTCTATGCGGGGCCCCTGCCGTCCGCGCGTCCCGGCCTCTGGGAGCTGCGCGTGCGCGTGAGCCGCCACGGGGAGGTGTTCACCCGGACGATCAGCCAGGATCTGGCCGTGACCCGATGAGCGTGCTGATCGCGACCGTGCTCGGCGCGAGCCTGCTCGGCAGCGCCCACTGCGCCGGGATGTGCGGCGGCTTCGTCGGCTTCTACACCGGCACCACCCCGGGCGGGCGGCGGCGGCCCCTCCTGCTCGCGCATCTGGCCTACAACGGTGGCCGGCTCGGCGTGTACGCCGCGCTGGGGGCGGCCGCCGGCGCACTGGGGGCGGCGCTCGACACGACGGGCGGTGTCCTGCTCGGCATCCAGCGGACCGCCGCGATCGTCTCCGGCGTCCTCA
>DATHSW010000410.1:0-12662 GCA_035463855.1 Candidatus Deferrimicrobiaceae bacterium
CTGAAGGACGACGTGCCGGACAGCGGCACGTGGACGCCGGTCACGTTGGGGATCACGCGCTGGAGCGCGTTCCAGATCTCCGCCTCGCGCACGAGCGCCAGCGTCGTGATGTGGTCGCCCGCGCGGCCGGAGCCGATCGACTGGAACCAGGGGGCGGCCCGCATCGAGATCGCCTTCGCCTGGAAGACGTGCTCGGTCGAGCGGCGCGAGAAGTAGCCGGTGAACTCGCCGAACGGTCCCTCGGGCTCGCGCACGCCGGGGAGGATCTCGCCCTCGATCACGATCTCGGCGGCCGCCGGGACCGTCAGGTCGATCGAGGTACATGGTCCGACCTCGAGCGGCTCGCCGAAGAGCCCGCCGACCACCTCGAACTTGCCGACCTCGGCGGGCGGGTAGGCGAGCGAGCCCATCGACACGAGCGGGTGCAGGCCGAGCGCGACCGCGCACGGCAGCGCCTGACCGCGCGCCTCGGCGCGACGCTGGTACTCGAACATGCGGCGTCGCGAGTGGAGGCTCACGCCCATGCGGTCGCGGCCCTTCACCTGGAAGCGGTGGTAGCCTTCCGTCTCCACGCCCGTCTGGGGATCGCGCGCGACCAGCATGCCGGCGGTGAGATAGCGGCCGGCGTCGCCGGGGAAGTAGGTCGGGATCGGCAGCCGGCCCAGGTCGAGATCGGCCCCGGTCAGCACGCGCTCGTGGAAGGGCGCGCGCGTGACGACCTTGGGCTTGATCGTGTCCTTGATGCGGCGGGCGTATTCCTGGGCCAGGCGCCCCTCGGGCACTCCGAGCGCCCACGCGAGCGCCTTCCGGCTGGCCACCACGTTGGCGATGATCGGCATGTCGGCGCCCGCCACCTTCTCGAACAGGAGGATGGGCCAGCGCCGCCGCCGCTCGTACTCGAGCACGAGCGCCATGACGTCGTGGTCGGTCGTCACCGGCTCGGTCACGTGCACGACCTCGCCCGGGAAGGCGCGCTCGTAGCCGGCCACGAAGTCCCGGATACCCTGTCCCATCAGGCCCCCTCCATGGCGCCGGCCGGACGCGCGGCGCGCTGTGAGACTGCCACCGCGGCGAAACAGAGGAGTCCGGCCGTGTCGCTCCAGACGCCGGGGAAGATCAGCAGGAGGGCGCCGCCGAGCAGCAGCGCGCGCTCCCACCAGCGCGTCGGCGCCCGGAAGTACCCGATGAGGCCGGCCCCCAGCATGACGATCCCCAGCGTGGCCGCCAGCGTGCGCAGCACGATGTGCGGCACCGAGGCGTTGATGAGCAGCAGCGCCGGATCGTAGGCGAACGAGAACGGGATGATGAAGCCGGACAGGGCCAGCATCATGCCCAGCCACTGCGTGCGCCACACGTCGGCGCCCGCGATCGACGAGGTCGCGTAGGTCGAGATCGCGGTCGGCGGGGTGAGGTCGGCCAGGATCCCGAAGTAGAAGACGAACATGTGGGCGACCAGCTTGGGCAGGCCCAGCTCGACCAGCGCCGGCGCCGCCATGATCGAGGTGATGATGTAGGTCGCGGAGGTCGGGAGCCCGGTACCGAGCACGAGCGCGGCGACCATCGTGAGGACCAGCGTGAGGAGCAGGCTGCCCCCGGCCAGGCCGACGATCCCGGTGGCGAGCTTGAGCCCGAGCCCGGTCGTGCTCACGACGCCGACCACGATGCCCACGGTCGCGCAGGCCAGCGCCACCGGCATCGCCGCCTGGGCGCTGCCGTTCAGGATCGCCAGGCTCCGGGCCCACCCGATCCGGGTGTCCGGCCGCGCCCACGACAGCACGAACGCCGTGACCAGCCCCCAGAAGCCGGCGAACAGCGGCGAGCGGCCGTCGACCAGGAAGTACACGAGCACGGCCGGCCCCCCCAGCAGGTACAGGTCGCGCCGCAGGACGGCGCCCAGACGCGGCAGCGCGCTGGGCGGGAGCACCGGCAGCCCGCGACGGGCGGCCTCGAAGTGGACCATCACCCCCACCGCCACGAAGTAGAGGATGCCGGGGATCGCCGCCGCCACCGCGATCGAGGCGTACGATACCTGCAGGGTCTCGGCCATGATGAAGGCGGCCGCGCCCATGACGGGCGGGATGAGCTGGCCGCCCATCGACGCGCAGGCCTCGACCCCGGCGGCGAACTCCGGCCGGTAGCCGGCGCGCTTCATCAGCGGAATGGTGAAGGCTCCCGTGGTGACCGCGTTGGCGATCGCGCTGCCGTTGACCGTCCCGAACAGGCCGCTCGAGATCACCGCGACCTTCCCCGCGCCGCCCCGGCTGCCGCCGGCCACCGCGAGCGCCCCGTCGGTGAAGAAGCGCAGCAGGCCGCCGTGGGACATCACGCTGCCGAAGACGACGAACAGGAAGATGAACGTGGCGGAGACCAGGGTGGGGATCCCGAAGATCCCCTGCGTCGTCATCGTCTGCTGGTCCACCAGCTTGAGAAACGTCTCGCCGCCGTGGCCGACGAAGCCGGGCAACCAGGGGCCGGCAAACGCGTAAGCCACGAAGGCGAGGGCGAGCACGACCAGGGCGGAGCCGATGTGGCGGCGGGAGGCCTCCAGCAGCAGCGCGGTGAAGAGCACGCCGACGACGACGTCCAGGCGCTCCGGATCGTCCACCATGGCCATCCGGGTCGCGAGCCGCTCGTTGTGCCAGACGAAATGCGCGGCGCAGAGCAAGGCCAGCAGCGCCAGGGCGCCGTCGAGCCAGCGCCGGGGACGTCGTGCGGCCAGCCGGGCCGCGGCCTCGGGCGAGTCGGCGGTCGGCTCGGTCAGGAACCCGAGCGCGACGGCGAAGGCCACGTGCACCGGCAGCTGGATCAGCAGGTCGTAGAGGCCGGCATAGGCGGTGTAGAGCTGGAAGGTCGACCAGGCGATCGCCAGCCACACGCGCGGGGAACGCAGCTCAGGCATCGTGGACGATCTCGCCGCCGACGAGGGTGAGCCGCGCCGTCTGTCCGACCAGCGCCTCGAGCGGCGCGGTCAGCGGGTCGTGCTCGAGCACCGCGAGGTCGGCCGCCCAGCCCGGGGCGAGCCGGCCGCGCTCGCGCTCGGCGAACGTCACCGAGGCGCCGCCCTGCGTGAGGGCGGCGAGCGCCTGCGCGCGCGTGAGCCGCTCGCGCTCGCCCACGACCGCACCCGTGCGCATATCGCGGCGGGCCACCACCGCCGCGAAGGCGGCCCACGGGTCGGCCGGCTTGTTGTCGGTGGCGATCCCGAACGGGATGCGGTGGCGGATCAGGCTCCGGTGGGGCAGGAGCTGGTCGGCGGCGCCGCCGAGCTTCGCCGCCTCCTCGCCGGCCGAGCGGTAGAGATAGGAGATGGGGTTGGTCGTGGCGACGGCGCCGAGCCGGCGGATGCGCGCCAGCTGCTCGGGCGTGGCCGCGTTGAGGTGAACGAGGACCCAGCGCAGGTCGCGGATCGGATGGCGCCGCGCCACCGCCTCCCACACGTCGAGGACCTCCGGCAGACAGCGCGTCACCAGCGTGTTGACGCGCAGCCCGTGGCGCGCGGCCAGCTCGGCCTGCTCGTGGTAGGCGGCGGGATCGTTGGCGCTCTCCACGAACCCCGCCCATCCGGTGTAGGGCTGGGACGCGTGCAGGATGCGGGCGACGCCGGCGTCGCCGCCGTAGTGCAGGCAGATGCCGCCCACCCGCAGGCGATCGTCGCCGAGCCCGCGCCCGCCGGCCCACGCCGCCAGGCCGGGGATGGCGTGGGCGGCCTCGGCCGCGTCCCACGTCGGGCTGACCGCCAGCGTGCAGCGCAGGCGCACCTCGCCCCGCGCGTGGCTCTCCCGGTAGACGGCCAGCACCTCGGGCGCGATCCCGTGGCCCTCGTACACCGCGGTGACCCCGCGGGCCGCGTAGCGGCGCTGCGAGACGCGGAGCGCGCGCCGGCGGTCGTCGGGCGTGAAGCGCGGCGCCTCGCGCATCAGGGTGAACTCGAGCACCTGGATGAGGTTGTGCTCGACGAACACGCCGGTGGGCTGGCCGGCCGCGTCCTTCACGATCTCCACGCCCGGCGGCGGCGATGTTTCACTGGTGATTCCGGCGAGCGCGAGGGCCCGGCTGTTCGCGACCGAGTAGACCGGCGGGCGGTTCCAGTAGCCCCAGATGCCGCGGAGGTAGACGGGATGGTCGGGCGCGGCGGCGTCGAGGTCCGCCCGCGTCGGCCAGCGCCGGTCGGCCAGGCACTCGGGCACGCCCTGGTAGAACGGCGGGGCTCCGACCGGCATCGTGACGATCCACTCACCCGGCTTCCTGCGGGCCGCGTGCGCCCGGATGAGCCGTTGAATATCGGCGATCGAGCGGCACCGCGCGAGCGAGGGGTAGAGGACCTTGAGCCCCTCGCGGTCGAGGTGGGCGTGGGCGTCGACGAGCCCGGGGATCACGGTCGCCCCCTGCAGGTCGATCACCCGCGTGTGGCGGTCGCGCCGGCGCTCGACCTCCCCGCGCCCGCCCGTCGCCGTGACGCGCCCGCCGGCGATGGCGAGCGCGGCGACGACGGGGCGCCGCGGATCGAGGGTCAGGATGCGCCCGTTGACGAGGACGAGGCGGTCGGCTATTTCATCCACCCCTTCTCGCGGTACGCGCGCTCGGCGCCCGGATGGAGCGGAATGCCGACCTTGTCGGGCTGCCACGCCGTCCGCGGGTCGAACTCGGCCAGCCCGCCGTGGCCGCGCACGAGCGCGTCCTTGTTCTCCAGGACCGTCTTCGTCACCGTGTAGGCGATCGGCTCCGGCAGGTCCTTGTTGGTGATCAGCACGGTCGGGAAGCCGACCGTGCTCACCGGCTTCGACTGGTTCTTGAAGGTGTCGGGCGGCATGGTGGCCGCCGCGTAGCCCAGCGGCAGCAGCGCCTTGGCGGTGTCCGCGTCGAGGCCGAGGAACTCGACGTCCACCGAGGACACGATCTCGCTCACGGACGGGTGCTTGGGGGTCACCACCGCGAACAGGATATCGGCGCGGCCGTCCTTGAAGGCGTCGATGATGACGTTGTAGCCGACGTGCTGGGTGGAGCCGCCGAACCCCTTGATGTCGGCGTAGCCGAGGCCAACCGCGCGCAGCAGCTGGCGCCCGGCGAACTCGCCGAGCGAGCCGACCGGCTGGGTGTAGACCCGGACCGGCAGCTTCTTGTCGCGGATCTCGCGCACCGAGGTGATCCCGAGCTTCTTCGTCGCCATGGCGACGAGGTAGTAGGTGTCGAAGCCGCCGACGAGGGCGCGGATGTTCTCGAGCTTCTCGGTGTAGGCCTCCTTGCCCTCGAAGGCCCAGCGGTTGGTCACCGTGAAGGCGAGGCCGAGCGGCGTCTCGTTCTTGGCCACCAGCCGCGGGTTGCCGACGCCGCCGGCGCGCGGCTTGACGTCGATGTTCGAGCCGGCGGGCAGGGTCTTGCGCAGCAGCTCGGCCATGGTGGCGCCGTAGACGTACCAGGCGCTGCCGGTGTCCAGGGTGGCGAAGGCGAGATTGACCGGGGCCGGCGCCTGAGCCTCCACCGCCGACACCCCGACCGCCGCGACGAGCATGACCGCGAGCAGCACTCTCATTCCGTCTCTCCTTTTCTCGATTCGTCTCGCATCGCGGTGATCCTGCCAGATCACCGGGGGCGGGTCAAACGGGGACTCCCGCCGCGCTCGGCGTGCTGGCCGGGGTGAAGGCCCGGGTGGTCAGAGGAAGCGCGCCGGTCGGTACGGGGTCAGGCGCGGATCGAGGGTACGGTCGAGGAGCTCGGCGGCGGCGATGCGGCCCCATAGCGGGCCGAGGGTGACCCCGCTGTGCGAGACGACGACGTAGAAGCCGTCGAGGCCGGGGATGGCGCCGACCATCGGCCGCTCGTCGCGCGGCATCGGGCGGACCCCGACGCGCGTCGCCTCGACGGCTCCTCCTGCGAGAGCCGGCAGGTGTGCGGCCACAGCGGCCAGCGAGCGCTCGGGCGGCCACGGTTCGCCGGCCTCGGCCCAGACCTGGTCGTGCGCACCCTCGGCCAGCACGATGCGCCCGCCGCCGTCCGGACGGAAATGGCAGCCCGGCGCGTGAACCGGCCGGCGGAGGGTGGTCGCCACGGGGGTGGTGTAGATCAGCCGGCCCGGCACGCGATCGAGCGGGATGATCAGGCCGGCGAGCCGGGCGACCTCGTCCATCGCGACGCCCGCGCAGTCCACCACCCAGTCGGCCTCGAAGCGGTCGCCGCGCTCCGTGCTCACGCCGCGCACGCGCGCGCCGGCGCGCAGGACCGCGGTGACGCGCTGGCCGGAGAGAACCCGGGCGCCGCGGCGCGCGGCCTCGGCGAGCAGCGCGGCGATGAAGGGGACCGCCTCCACGTACCCCTCGCCGGGCGTCCACACCACCTCTTCCACGCCGGGCGCGATGTGGAGATCCGGCTCGAGGTCCCGGGCCTGCCGCGCCGGGATCCGCTCGACCGCGTAGCCCCAGCCGGCCAGGCGCTCGACCGCCTGCTCCAGGCGGGCGAGGCCGGCCGCGCCCGCCTCCCAGGCGAGCGCGCCGTCCTGGTGGAGCCAGCCGCCGCCCAGCTCCTTCGCGAGCAGGGCGTGCTCCTCCATGCTCGCGACGTTGAGATCGTGGTAGTCGCGCGGCGTCTTGTTGAAGGAGTTCGTCCAGGCGAAGCTCGCCCGGGACGTGCCGGTGCCGGGCGCTTGCGCGTCCAGCACGGTGACCGACGCCCCGCGCTCGGCGAGCCGGTAGGCCACGTTGGCGCCGACGCAGCCGCCTCCGACGACGACGACGTCGGCGCCCGTCATTGGGGGACCCTACTTGGGGGCCCGCTACTTGTTCGGCTGCGGGGTCAGGCGCAGGTAGGGCTTGAGCGTCTTCCAGCCCTTCGGGAACTTGGCCTTGGCCTCCTCGTCGGTGACCGCGGGCACGATGATGACGTCCTCGCCCTGCTTCCAGTTCACGGGGGTCGCCACCCGGTAGCCGTCGGTGAGCTGGAGCGAGTCGATGACGCGCAGGATCTCGTCGAAGTTCCGCCCGGTGGTCTGCGGGTAGGTGATCATCAGGCGGATCTTCTTCTTGGGGTCGATCACGAACACGGTGCGCACCGTGTACACCTCGTCGTGCGCCGGATGCATCATGCCGTAGAGGTTCGCGACCTTCCGGTCCGGATCCGCGATGATCGGGAACTTGGGCTCGTGGCCCTGCGTCTCCTTGATGTCGGCCATCCAGCCCTTGTGGGAGTCCACCGGGTCGATCGAGAGCCCGATGCACTTGACCTTGCGCTTGTCGAACTCGCCCTTCAGGCGCGCCACGTACCCGAGCTCGGTGGTGCACACCGGGGTGTAGTCGCGCGGGTGAGAGAACAGGACGGCCCACTGGTCTCCGATCCAGTCGTGGAATCTGATCGGGCCCTGGGTGGTCTCGGCGGTGAAGTCGGGGGCGGTGTCTCCGAGTCTCAGCGACATGTGATGGTCCTCCTCGTCGGTGCGGTTCAGCAGTTGGCGTATTTCGGGCTGACGAGCGGCGAGACGCGGCCGTCGTCGGACCACGTCTTGCGGTGCAGCCCGTAGAGATCCCTGCCATACACGTGGATCTCCACCGTGTCGCGCGTGGTCGGGTTGTGCATGGCGTGCACCTCGTCGGTGGGCGGCACCAGGCGCGACACCGCGCCGGGCCCGTGGCGGGTCACGCTCGTGACGGCGACGGTGGCGTTGCCGCCCGCGTGCTCGGTCACGCGATAGCGGGTCTCCTCGATCTCGTTGTCGATGACGCCGATCACGCCCCACGTCTCGTGGTTGTGGGCGGCCGCGCGGTCGCCGGGCCGCCACACCACCGCGGTGACGTTGAAGCGCGGGGCGCGATGCAGCATGAAGCGGCCGCGCCCCCCGTCCGGCGCGCGCCCGCGGAACCGCGCGGGGATCGCATCGGGATTCTTCACCAGCCGGCCGAGGAGCGGCGCGATCTGGGTGGTGATGACCTCGGGCGCGCTCTCGCGCGTGGTGATGCGGTCGAGGTCCGCCACGAATTGCTGGAGCGTATAGGTCTCGGACGTCATCGTCTTCCTCCCGTGCGGGCGATCAGGGGGCGACGGGCGTGTCGCGGCGGCCGCCCCACTCGGTCCACGAGCCGTCGTACACCGCCGCGTCGCGCCGGCCCAGCCGGTACATCGCGAGTGCCAGCACCGCCGCGCTGACGCCGGAGCCGCAGGTGGCGACCACCGGGCGCGCCAGGTCGAGGCCCGCGCCTTGGAAGGCGCCACGCACGTCCGCCTCCGGGCGCAACACGTCGTCGGCCGGGGAGAACAGTTCGGTATACGGCAGGTTCAGACTCCCGGGGATGTGGCCGCCCCGGAGGCCGGGTCGGATCTCGGGCTCGGTGGCCGCGAAGCGCCCGCGTGAGCGCGCGTCGATGATCTGGGCATCGCGCCGCTCGAGCGTGGCGAGCATGCGGTCGAGATCGGCCACCAGCTCCTTGCGGAGCGTGGCCGCGAAGGGGCGCGGGGCGGGGGAGGGCATGCCCGCCTCGAGCGGGCGGCCTTCCTTCTTCCACTTGGCCGAGCCGCCGTCGAGCACCGCGACCCGCTCGTGGCCGAAGACGCGGAAGGTCCACCACACGCGCGCGGAGGCGATCAGCCCGCGGCCGCCGTAGGCCACCACGCGGTCGTTGGTCCCGATGCCGAGCGCGCCCACCGCGTGAGCGAAATCCCGGGCGTCCGGCAGCATGTGCGGCAGTGGGTTCGCGTGATCCGAGATGGTGTCGATGTCGAAGAAGACGGCGCCGGGCAGGTGCGCCTGCTCGAACTCGGCGCGCGCGTCGCGCTTGAGGTGCGGGAGGTAGAAGGTGGCGTCCACCACCTTGAGGTCGGGCTCGCCCAGGTGGGCGGCCAGCCACTCGGTACTCACCAGCGGATCCTCCGCGAACGACGTCATCGGCTCCGCCCCGGATTCGCGGGGCGCGGAGGCAGGAGCTCGTGCGGGCTCACCCCGCGCTGGTCGAGGGCCTCTTCCCAGCGGAGATAGGCCTCCATCGCGGCGCGCCCGCGCTCGTAGGGCTTCTGCACGACGTCGTCCGCTTCGTCGAGCATGGTGCCGGCCCCGGTCTCCACCGGGAGCCCGGCCGCCTTCCAGGCCGCGAGCCCGCCCTCCAGCACGCGGGCGGCGGCGTAGCCCATCCGCCTCAGCGTGGCCGCGGCCAGGGTGGACTGCACGCCGTCGGCGCAGGTGACGAGCACGGCGGCGTGCGTGTCGGGCACGACGCGGCCGATGAGGAGCTCGAGGCGGCCGCGCCCGATCCACCGCGCGCCGGGCACGTGCCCGCGCTGGTAGATGTCGCTCGGGTCCACGCTCACCACCGGCGCGTCCCCGACCGGCCCCGGCGGCACCGACTCGACCACGCGGCGCGCGGCCTCGAAGCCGAACGGCGTGACGACCGGCTCCCCGGTCTCGAGCGGGCGGCCGGAACGCTGCCACGCCGGCACGCCGCCCTCCAGCACCGCCACGTGGGGGAAGCCCATGCGCTTGAGCCAGCCCGCGGTCATGATCGAGCGGCCGTAGCCGTCGCAGATCAGGACGAGCCAGCTCGCGCGCACCGCCATGTTGTCGTCGGTGGCCTGCACCGCCTGGCCGCCGGGGACCCAGATCGAGCCGGGCACGTGGCCCGCGTCGTATTCCTCCCGGGTCCGCACGTCGAACATCGTCACGTTCTCGCGGTCGCGCCGGCCCCAGCGCTCCGCAACCGCGTCCGCGGAGACGAGCGGGGTCCCGTCCTCCGCGGCCACGCGGGTGGCGATCTCGAGGGCGCGCGCGCGGCTCTTCTCGGAGGGCGCGGGCGGCCAGCGGGTCGCCCCGCGCTCGAGCTCGAGGCCGTCGAGCTGCCAGCCCATCGTGCCGTTCTTCACCGCCACGATCGGGTTGGGCAGCCCCATGCGGCGGAGCGACTCGGCGCCCAGGTAGGAGCGGGTCCGCCCGCCGCAGTGCACGACGATGGTCTGCTCCGGGCTCGCCACCAGCTCGCCGATGCGCAGCACGAGCTCACCGCCGGGCATGCTCCACGCGCCCGGCAGGCAGCCGCGCGCGTACTCTTCCGGGGTGCGCGTGTCCACGATGACCATGTCGCGGCCCGCCGCCATCTGCGCGGACAGCTCCAGGCATGTGATCTCGGGCGTCTTGAAGTCGTGCAGCACGCGCTCGCCGAAGACCTTGCTCGGCACGTTGAGGCCCTGGACCACCGGCTGGCCGGCCCGCCGCCAGGCCTCGAGCCCGCCGGTCAGGACGAAGACCTCGGTGTAGCCCATCTCGGCCAGCGTGAGCGCGGCGAGGGCGGAGAGGCTCCCGTCGTCATCGTAGAGGACGATCAGCGTCCCGGGCGCGGTCACCAGGGTGGGCAGGCGCAGCTCGATGAGCCGGCGGGGTAGCGGTGTCGCGCGATAGATGTGGCCGCGCTCGAAGGTGGCGCGCTCGCGCACGTCCAGGAGGGCGTGCGGGGAGGGCTGCTCGAGCAGCGTGGCGAGCTGGTCGGGGGAGATCGCGCCGGAGGTCATCCCTCGGACGCTAGCCGGGGCGGCCGCTTCTGTCAAGCGAGGACGGCCGCCATCGCCTCCACCGCCGCGTCCACCTGCTTGCGCGAGACGTCGAGGTGGGTGACCGCGCGCAGCCGCGTCTCTCCCATCACGCTGAGCCGCACCCGGGCGGGCGACGCGAGGAGCCGGTCGGCCAGGGACTGGGCGGTGAGGCCGGTGCCCGCCACGTCGAAGATCACGATGTTGGTCTCGACGTGATCGGGATCGAGCGTGATGCCGCGCAGCCCCGCGATGCCGCGCGCGAAAACCTTGGCGTGGTCGTGGTCCTCGGCGAGCCGCTCCACGTGATGGCGGAGCGCGTAGACGCCGCCCGCCGCGATGATGCCGGCCTGCCGCATCGCGCCGCCCAGCGCCTGCTTGTAGCGCCAGGCCTCCTCCACGAAGGCGCGGGAGCCGGCCAGGCAAGCGCCCACCGGCGCCCCGAGCCCCTTGCTGAAGTCGATCCAGACCGAGTCCACGAGCGCGGCGTAGGCGCGCGCCGGGGTGCCCGAGGCCACCACCGCGTTGAGCAGCCGCGCCCCGTCCATGTGGACGGCGAGCCCAAGCTCGCGCGCGGCCCGGCCCACATCCTCCACCGCGGCGAGCGGCCACACGCGGCCCCCGCCCAGGTTGCTGGTGTTCTCCACCGAGACCAGGCGGGTCGGCGGGGAGTAGCGCGAGCGGGGATGGGCGCCCGTCCGTACCTGCGCGCCGGTGAAGACCCCGCGCTCGCCGTCGAGCGCGCTCATGAGCACGCCGGAGAGCAGCCCCGGGCCGCCGCCCTCGAAGTGGATCAGGTGCGAGGTGCGGTCGGCCAGCACTTCGTCGCCCGGGCGCGTGTGCACCTTGACCGCGATCTCGTTGCACATGGTGCCGGAGGGCAGGTAGACCGCCGCCTCCTTGCCGAGGAGATCGGCGACCATCTCCTGGAGCAGGTTCACGGTCGGGTCCTCGCCCTTCTGCTCGTCCCCCACTTCCGCCTCGCACATGAAGCGGCGCATGTCGGGCGTGGGCCTGGTCAGGGTGTCGCTGTAGAGATCGATCACGAGGGAAGCCTCCTTCGGTTGCGTCAGGGGACCACGAGCTCGGGCCGGCCCGACCATTCCCAGGCCACCGTGGTGCGCGAGATGCCGAGCAGCAGGCCGCCGAGCGCGCTCGGATGGATCCAGAGGCCGTCGCGCTCGGTGAGGGGATCGCCGCCCCGCGGGGTGAAGCGGGCCTGGTGGCGGCCGAGCCGACGCACGATCGCGCCCACGTCGTCGGTCTCGGCATAGCACATGTAGAGGGAGTCACCGCGCTTGGCCAGCCAGCGGCCCATCGCGCTCGTGGGGTCGGTCACCTGGGAGATCTCGATGCGGTCGAGCCGCCCGGGCGGATCGAAGAGCGTGAGCGTGCCGGCGTAGCCGAAGCGGTCGCTGTGGATCGGCGAGAAGCGCGCCGGATCGAGCCCGAAGAGGCGCGTGTAGCGATCGGCCGCGGCGGTCCAGTCGGAGCCGATGGTGTTGGTGACCTCGTAGAGATGGCTCACGAGCCCGGTGACCGGGCGGCTGCCCGACGGGCTGAGCACCACCCGCATCCCCACGGTCTCGCCGGGCTCGAGATAGGTCTGGTCCCCTTCCTTCGTGAACTCGACGTCTTCCGAGGTGAGATGCGCCCGCAGGGCGGGCACGCTCGCCACCGAGAAGCCGGCGGTGAGCAGGCCCGGCCCCCAGCGATCGAGCTGAGCGCGGACGAGGCCGGCGCCGCGCGGCTCGCACAGCTCCACCTCGCTGGCGCCGAGCGCCAGGATGGTGCGCCGGGCGTTGAGGTAGTCGCTATCGTCCTGCCTCGCCACCTCCGCGCCCAGGATGTCCCGGAACGCGCGGGCCACCGGGGCCGCCTCGGCCACCGCCATCTGGATGCGGTCCACCCGCTCGATCATGTCGCGCCGTCTCCCCGGCCGTCAGGTTGGGGGCTCTCCACCCGGTGCGATTCTACATCCGGGACGCGCGTCCTCGTGGTCGAAGACGGAAGTCGCGACGGAGCTGAAGCTCGTCGAGCCGCGCGGCGTGGTGGTCCGCGCCGTGGCGGCATGCCGCGGCCGCGGTTCGCGGCTCCGCCGAGCGCTAGCGCCCTTCGCGCGCTGGCCCGCGCTCGCGGCTGCCGCCCTGCTCGGGCGCCGGGCGCGG
>DATHSW010000411.1:0-1528 GCA_035463855.1 Candidatus Deferrimicrobiaceae bacterium
AGCGCGGCCACGAGCAGGCCGGGCACCAGCATGCCGAGGCTGCCCGCCCGCCCGTAGGTGGTGAGCAGCAGCGCGAGCAGCGGCGGCCCCACCGCGATGCCGATATTGCCGCCGGTCGAGAAGATCGAGACGCCGGTGGCCTTGCGCTCGCCCGCCACCGCGGTGGCGGTCCGGTACCCCTCCGGATGATAGGCGGCGACGCCGAAGCCGGTGATCACCACCAGCGCGAGCACCGCCCCGTAGGAGGGCGCCAGCCCCAGGAAGCCCAGGCCCACCGCGGAGAGCAGGACCGACAGGGGCAGCAGCCACCGCCGCGCCGTCTTGTCGGCCAAGTAGCCGAAGAGCGGCTGGATCAGCGACGAGGTGATGTTCGCGGTCAGCACGATCATGCCGGTGGCCGCGTACGAGAGGTTGAGCGCGTCCTTGAGGAACGGCAGGATCACGGGGAAGGAGCCCTGGTTGATGTCGATGACCATGTGGCCCAGGGCCAGGAACCCGAGCAGCCGCATGTCCGGCTTGGCGCGCGCCGCCCGCGCCATGGCCGGACCGGACAGGGCGACGGCGGAAGCCGATGGGTCGGGAGTCATGAGGCCCTTATGCTACACCAGCCGAGCCCCTCACCCCCACCCTCTCCCCAGCGGGGAGAGGGTGGGGGTGAGGGCGTCAGATCCCGAAGGCGTCGAGGCCCGTGATGTCCCGGCCCACGATCAGGGTGTGGATGTCGTGCGTGCCCTCGTAGGTGTTCACCGTCTCCAGATTCATCATGTGCCGGATGATCGGATGCTCGTCCACGATGCCGGCCGCGCCCAGGATGTCGCGCGCGAGCCGGGCGCCGTCGAGCGCCATCTGCACGTTGTTCATCTTGGCCATCGAGATCTGCTGCGGCCGCACCCGGCCCGCGTCCTTGAGCTGGCCCAGGCGCAGGCAGAGGAGCTGGGCCTTGGTGATCTCGGTGATCATCCACACGAGCTTCTGCTGCACGAGCTGGAACGAGCCGATCGGCTTGTTGAACTGGATGCGCTGCTGGGCGTACTGCAGCGACCAGTCGTAGCAGGCCATGGCCGCGCCGATGGCCCCCCACGCGATCCCGTAGCGCGCCTGCGAGAGACAGGACAGCGGGCCCTTCAGCCCCTTCACCCCGGGGAGCTTGTTCTCGAGCGGGATGCGGCAGTCCGCGAAGGCGAGCTCGGAGGTGATCGACGCCCGCATCGAGAACTTGCCGTGGATGTCGAGCGTGCTGTAGCCGGGGGTGCCCTTCTCGACCAGGTAGCCGCCGATCTCGCCGTCGTCGCCCTTGGCCCACACCACCGCCACGTCGGCCACCGAGCCGTTGGTGATCCAGAGCTTGGTGCCGTTGAGCATGTACTCGTTGCCCTTGCGGAGCGCACGCGTCTTCATCCCACCCGGGTCGGAGCCGTGGTCGGGCTCGGTGAGGCCGAAGCAGCCGAGCGCGGCCCCGGACTGCAGGCGCGGGAGCCACTTGTCCTTCTGGGCGTCGGAGCCGTAGCTGTAGATCGGGTACATGACG
>DATHSW010000412.1:0-1560 GCA_035463855.1 Candidatus Deferrimicrobiaceae bacterium
CGAGACGGCGATGAAGGAGAAGAAGGCCCGCGTGGAGGACGCGCTCAACGCGACCCGCGCGGCGGTGGAAGAGGGCATCGTGCCGGGCGGCGGCGTGGCCCTGCTGCGGGCCTCCTCCGCCATCGAGGGCCTGAAGCTGGAGGGCGACGAGAAGGTCGGGGCCATGATCGTCAAGCGCGCGCTCGAGGAGCCCATCCGCGAGATCGTGCAGAACGCGGGGCTCGAGGGCAGCGTGATCGTGGAGAAGGTCAAGGCCGAGAAGGTGGTGACCCGCGGCTTCGACGCGGAGTCGCTCGAGTTCGTGGACATGATCCAGGCCGGCATCATCGATCCCACCAAGGTGGAGCGGGTGGCGCTGCAGAACGCGGCGTCGGTATCCTCGCTGCTGCTCACGACGGAGGCGCTGATCAGCGACCTGCCCGAGGAGAAGCCGGCGGCGGCCCCGCCGATGCCGCACGGGGAGTTCTAGGCCCGGCAGAAGGCGCCGGACAGGGAGGGCGCGGCCCTTGCCGGAAACGGCAGGGGCCGCCTTGCGTTCCGGGGGCTCGGCCTTCGATCTCGCCCGGCGGGTGGCGCTCTGCCCGAAGAAGAGGAGTAGAGTGAAAACCGGCATGGCCGGCGCCACCACCCTGCAGATCGCTCCTGACAGCCCCAAGCTCGCGGTGGTGATGGTCGGCCTGCCGGCCCGCGGAAAGAGCTACACCGCGCGCCGCATCGAGCGCTACCTGTCGTGGCTCGGCTACTGCACCCGTGTCTTCAACGTCGGCGAGTACCGGCGCGCGCGCGTCGGCGTCCAAATGCCGCACAGCTTCTTCGATCCCGACAACCTGCGGGGCGAAGAGGCGCGCCGGTCGGTGGCGGTGGCCGCGCTCGAAGACATGGTGGCGTGGCTCACGGACGACGGGCAGGTCGCGATCTACGATGCCACCAACACCACGCGCGCCCGTCGCGCGGTGGTGCGGGCGCGCTGCGAGCGCGCCGGCTTCCAGGTGCTGTTCATCGAGATCCGCTGTGACGACCCGCACATCATCGAGGCCAACATCCGCAGCACCAAGCTGTCGTCGCCCGACTACAAGGACACCGATCCCGACGAGGCCGTGACCGACTTCCGGGCCCGCATCGCGCACTACCAGCGCGCGTACGAGCCGCTCGCCGACGACGAGGGCGCGTACCTGCGCGTCACCGGCGCCGGACGCGGCGTGACCGTGAGCAACGTCGATGGCTACCTGGCCGCGCGCCTCGTGTTCTTCCTGATGAACCTGCACCTGACCGCGCGGCCGATCTGGCTCACCCGCCACGGCGAGAGCGTGTACAACGTGGCCGGTGTGCTCGGCGGCGATCCCGACTTGACGCCCGACGGCCACCGCTACGCCCGGTCGCTCGCCGAGTTCCTCGACCGGCGCGACCCGGATCGCCACGACGTGGTGATCTGGACCAGCTCGCTCCGACGCGCGGTACAGACCGCCGCGCCGCTCGGTCGCACGCCCTGGGCGTGGCGCGCGCTCGACGAGATCGACGGCGGCATCTGCGACAGCATGAGCCACGCGCAGATCCAGGAGC
>DATHSW010000413.1:0-12797 GCA_035463855.1 Candidatus Deferrimicrobiaceae bacterium
CACCACTCCGAGTCCACGAACCCGAAGTCCACGAGCAGGGGGATCGCGGGATCGATGTCGCGCGTGTACTGGAGCATGCTCGAGGAGGTGACGAAGATCAGCCCGTACGGAGCGCGCTGGAGGCGGTCGGCGAGGCGCGTGCGCAGGGCCTCCGAGCGGAAGTACGAGAGCGTGCAGGACTCCCCGACCGCGAGGCTGAGGGCGCCCGCCAGGGACTTCCAGCGACGGGGTACCGAGGCGAACTCCAGGTCGCTGAACTCGCTCCGCAAGGCCGAGATCGGACCCGCCGCGTCGGGTTGGTCGCTGATGAACGCCAGCGTGATCTGATGGCTCCGGGCGAGCCGCCGCGCAAACTGATACTCGCGCGTCGCCCTCACCGGTCGCCGCGAGGGCGGCAGCCACCGTCCGAGCATGAGGATGTTCATGGCAGGTACGCGGTCAGCCGCGGCCCGATCACCTTGGTCAACGTGATCGGCAGCGTCTTCCAGGCCCGGATGGCCAGGCGCATCTTGGGGTTGGAGGGACTGAGATCCGGCATCGGGCGGCCGGCCTCGAGGATGTACTGATAGGGAAGGGGTACCGGCTCGAAGCCCCAGTGCCGCTTGAAGTTGTAGGCACCGGTGCCCTCACGGCTGCGGCCGAAATCGAACGTGCGGCAGCCGGCACTCGCGGCGTGCCGCAGCAGCTCCCAGTACATGAAGTCGTTCACCGCGTACGGGAGCGCGTCGGTAAGCGCCCCGCCGTAGTACGGGAGCACCTGGTCCTCGTAGTAGATGGCCAGCACGCCGGCCACCATCCGGTCGTCCTTCCAGACTGTCAGCAGCTCGCAGTCCTTGCCGAACTCCTGCGCGATCGCGTGGAAGAGCCGCCGCGGGAACACCGGCGAGCCGAGATTGTGGACGCTATGGGCGTAGACGTGCCAGAAGCGGTCAAGATGGCTGAGCCCGAGCTCGACCCGGAGGCCGTGCTTCAGGCCCTGCCGAGTCATCCGGCGCTGCTTGCGGGGGATCGCGTTGAGATTCTCCTCTTCGCTGCGGGCGATCGGGCGGGCGAACGTCACGTAGAGGCTCTTGGTGGGCAGATCGGCTTCCTGCCCGGACCGATGCCGCAGCTCCACGTACCCGGCGCCGAGGCGACGGCCCAGATCCCGCGCCGCCTCGACCAAGGCCCTCCGCGCGGGGTTGCTGGTCGCGCAGATACCGCCGTACACGCCGTAGGGCACCGAGACGAGGCCCCGGCCCCCGAGGAGCCCGCGGACCTCGAAGAGCGGCAGGACGCCCTCGAGGGCGCCGGCCCGCGTCGCCATGAGGTAGTGCGGCCGATGCCGGAAGGCGCGTTCCACGGCCCGCATCCAGGCGATCAGGTGAAACGGGCTGCCGCCGGGGGTGCTCCGCACGAAGGCGTCCCAGTCGACGGTCTCGGTCGTCAGCGCTCGAACATCCATGCGTGAGTCGCCTCTACCGGGCGGTCTCGAGCAGGCTGCGCACGATCCGGCCCGCCGCCTTGCCGTCCCACAGCTCCGGCTGCTCGCCTCGGGTCCAGTGGCCCGCGGCCACGACCTGCCAGCTCGCGTAAATGGACTCCGGGTCGGTCCCCACGATGCGATTGGTGCCCCGGCTGACCGTCACCGGCCGTTCCGTGTTGTGGCGAAGCGTGAGGCACGGGATCCCGAGCGCGGTGGTCTCCTCCTGGATCCCGCCCGAGTCGGTCAGCACGCAGCGGGACTCGCCCATCAGCTGCACGAAGTCCAGGTATGGCATCGGATCGGCCAGGCGGAGGCCGGGCATGGGGGCCGCGACCCCGGCGAGGGCCTCCAGGCGGCGCCGGGTCCGCGGGTGGACCGGGAACACCACCGGGATCTCGGCCTGGATGCGCGCGATCCCGCTCAACAGCAGGCCGAGCGTTCCCTCGTCGTCGACGTTGCTCGGCCGGTGCAGGGTCAGCACCGCGTAGCCACCGCGCTCGAGCCCAAGGCGCTCCAGCACGGTGGACTGGCGGGCCTGCTCCCGGTAGCGGAAGAGCGTATCGATCATCACGTTGCCCACGAACCGGACCCGCTCGGCGGGAATGCCCTCGCGGGCGAGGTTCTCGTCCCCCGAGGGCTCGGTGGTGAACAGCAGGTCCGACACCGAGTCCGTCAAAATGCGGTTGATCTCCTCCGGCATGCTCCGATCGAAGCTGCGAAGCCCCGCCTCCACGTGGGCCACCTTGTGGCCCGCCTTGACGGCGGCGAGGGTGGCCGCCACCGTGGAGTTGACGTCCCCCACCACCACCACCACGTCGGGGTGCACGCGCTCCAGCACCGGTTCCATTCTGGTCATGATCTCGGCGATCTGGACCACCGCGCTGGCGGACTGGACCTTCAGGTTCACGTCCGGTCGCGGAATCTCCAGATTCGCGAAGAACGAATCCGACATCTGGGCATCGTAGTGCTGGCCGGTGTGCACGAGCGTCGCGCGGATGAACGGATACTCGGCGAGCTCCGCCATGATCGGCGCGATCTTGACGAAGTTCGGGCGGGCTCCCACCACGGCCAGGATCTTCATGCGACCCCGCCCGCCACCAGCACGCCGGAGCCGCCGAGCACGTCGCGAGCCGGGGCAAACCGGAACTCCCGCAACAGCCGCGAGAGCTTCGCCAGCGTGCTGCGCGTGTTGACCGAGTGACGGAACTGTGCGCCACGTCCCACCGGCAGCCGCGGCTGACCGCCATCGACTTCCCACGGGTGCAGGTACACCATGGCGGGTTGGCCCTCCTTGCGGTTGAGGCGCCGGAGAGCCCACGCGGTCACCGCGTAGGGAAGGAGGCGGAAGTAGCCTCCCCCGGCCACCGGCAGGCGCCACTTCCCCCCGACCACCGTGGAGAGCGGGAACTCCGCGATCGCCGCGCCTTGTCCTAGCGGCCGGCGGTGGGGAAACCGCGGGGCATCCGGGATTCCGTAGCGGTCGTGCACGATCGGGAAGATGCTCGAGTCGTACCGGAAGCCGGCGTCGGCCAGCACTTCCAGGCTCCACAGCGTCTCCCGGATGACCGAAAAGGTCGGCGCTCGATAGCCGATCACCTCCTGGCCGGTCGTGTCCTCGAGAGTGGCCTTGGCCCGGCGGACATCGTGGGCAAACTCGCCCCGGTCGAGCCGCGTGATCATCTGGTGGCCGTAACCGTGGCAGGCCACCTCATGGCCCTGGGCCTGAATGGCCCGGACGAGCTTCGGATGGCGATCCGCGACCCACCCCAGGACGAAGAACGTGGCGGCGGTGCCGGTCTCGGCGAGCAGCGCGAGGATGCGCTCGGTCGCCCCAACCACCCGGCTCTCGAGGCTCGGCCATTCCTCGGGACGCACCACCCCGGCGAACACCTCGGCGTGAAAGTACTCTTCGACGTCGAAGGTCAAGGCATTAATCATCGAGGACCACCGGCTCGAGCGGCGTCCGCTCAATCTGCTCGGTCTCGTCCAGCCACCGGATCATTCGCGCCAGGCCCGCCACGAGCGACACCCGGGGTGAGAAATCCAGGAGCTCCTGCGCGAGGGTGGTGTCCGCGAAGATCCGGGAGACCGCCACGTCCGCCGAGCCCTGAACGCCGTCCGCGGTCGGCGTGCGCAGCAGATTCGCCAGGGTGGCCCGCACGTCGCCGACCGTCAGCATCTGGCCCGAGCCCACATTGATGACCCGTCCCGCCGCGCGCGGGGCGCGCGCGGCGGCCAGGGTGGCGGCCACCGCGTCGTCGACGTAGCTGAAGTCCTCCGCGCTCCGGTCGTCGAGCTCGAGGAACGGCCGCCTCTGCTGCAGCGCCCCGATCAGGCTGGCCACGACCCCGTCGGGGGTCGCCTGCTGCCGAGGCCCGTAGACGGTGAAGTATCGGAGCATGACCGCCTCGAGCTGGTGGCGCGCGTGGAACGCCCGGCAGTACGTCTCGGCCGCCACCTTCGAGGCCCCGAAGAACGTGTCCGGCCGCAGGGGCGCGTCCTCCGAGACCGGCACCGCGTCGACCACCCCATACACCGAGGCGGAGGACCCCACCACCACGCGCCAGACCCCCTCGGTCAGAGCCCCGTGGAGCACGTTCAGGGTGCCCTCCACGTTCACCGCGTGGATCTCGCCCGAACCGGTGATCGGGGCCGCGCTGGCGGGCAGCGCGGCCAGATGGAACACGTACTTCACGTTGCGCAGCGCCTTGCGCAGCAGCTCGCGGTCCCGGATGTCGCCGATGATGACCTCGAGCCGGCCCCCCGAGAAGGCCCCCCCGTTCCGCGACTGCCGCTCGGCCGTCGACTGAAGGTTCACCAGGGAACCGGTCGAGAGATTGTCCAGGACCCGGACGACGGCCCCGCCGTCCAGGAGCTGGTCGACGAGATGAGAGCCGATGAACCCAGCGCCGCCGGTGACCAGTACGGTACGCATGGCGCTCCTCAGAGGGTGACGATGGACGGGCGGCGCTGCCGGTAGGCCTTGAGCGCGTTCCGCGTGTCCACCACGAGCTTCGCCCGGTCCGCGATCATGGCCGCGTCGAAGCTCGAATGGTTGGTGAGTATCAGCACGCAGTCGGCGGCCGCGATGGCCTCGGGCGTGGGCTCGACCGCGGTGACCTTGATGCCCCCCGACGTGAGCTGCGGGATGAACGGGTCCGCGTAGGAGACGTGCACGCCCTTTCTCTCGAGCATCTCCATGATCTCGAGAGCCGGCGATTCCCGGATGTCGTTGACGTCGGCCTTGTAGGTGACGCCCATGACCAGCACCGAGGAGCCGCGCAGAGCGCGCCCCTGCTCGTTGAGGGCCTCCGCCACCAGGCCGATCACGTGCTCGGGCATGGCTCGGTTGACCTGGTCGGCGAGCGCGATGAACTGGGCTTCGTAGCCGGTGAGCCGAACCTTCCACGACAGGTAGAGGGGGTCCACCGGGATGCAGTGGCCCCCGATTCCCGGCCCCGGGTAGAACGGCATGAAGCCGAACGGCTTCGTGGCCGCCGCGTCGATCACCTCCCAGGGATCCACGCCGATCTTCCGACAGGCGAACGCGAGCTCGTTGGCCAGCGCGATGTTCACGCTGCGGAACGTGTTCTCCAGCAGCTTCGCGGTCTCGGCCACCCGCGGGCTCGACGCCCGGAACACGCTGTTCGTCACCTGGCCGTACAGCGCGGCGGCCAGCTCGGTGCACGCCTCGGTCACGCCGCCGACCACCTTCGGGATGGTGGCGGTGGTGAACCGCTTGTTGCCGGGGTCCACGCGCTCGGGCGAGAACGCGAGGAAGAAGTCCCGCCCGATCACGAGCCCCTGCGCCTCGAGCCTCGGCTGGATCACTTCCTCGGTGGTGCCGGGATACGTGGTGCTCTCGAGGACCATCAGCTGCCCGGCGCGGGCGTGCGGCAGGAGGCTCTCCAGCGCCGACAGGATGTACGACATGTCCGGCTCCTTCGTCTTGCGGAGCGGAGTCGGCACGCAGATGATCAGCACGTCGGCCTCCGCCGCCGCCTCGAACGAGGTCGACGCGGACAGACGCCCATCGCCTACGAGGGGGGCAAGCGCGTCCGCGGGGACGTCCACGAGGTACGACTCGCCCCGATTCAGCAGGCTCACCCTCTCCAGATCGAGGTCGATACCCCGGACCGCCATCCCCGCCTTGGCCAGCTCGACGGCGAGGCTCAGGCCCACGTAGCCGAGCCCGATCACGCCGACCCGGGCGGTGCGTGCCTCTATCTTCTCTTTGAGACTATTGGTCCAGGCCACGGTTGTGCCCCTCTTTCTCGAAGTGGGATGAACGGCTAGCCGCTGTAGTACGCGCTGTACTGCTTGTAGTAGGAGTTGAGGTGCTTCACCGGAGTCCGATTGAGCACCACCCCCAGGATCGGCGTCCCCGAGCGTTCGAGGATCGCCTTGGCCCGGAGCAGATCGCGCGGACGCGTCTGACCGACCGCCACCACGAGGACGATGCCGTCCACCGCAGCCGCCATGTACAGGTTGTCCGGAATGAGGAGAATCGGCGACGAGTCGAGCAGGACGTAGTCGGCCTCGCCGGCCATGTCGTCGAGGATCTGGGCCAGCCGATCGGTCCCCAGCCCGACCTTGGCCGGCGCGGTCAGGGCGCCGCCTCGGGGAGCCAGCTGGACATTGTCGGTGATACGGGTGATCGTGTCGTCCAGCGTGCTCGTGCCGGCCAACAGATCCGTGAAGCCCTTGCGGGGAGCCGCGTTGGCGATCCGGTGAAGCGTCGGCCGGTGGAAGTCGGCGTCCGCGATGATCACCCGCTTGCCGACCTCACCGAAGGCGAGGCCGAGGTTGAACACGACCGTGGACTTGCCCTCGAAGGGCAGGGAACTGGCCACGAGGATGCGGCGGCGGGGCGTCTCGTCGCCGGTCAGCTGGAGCTCGACCCGCAGCCGTCGGAAGGCGTCCACGAACAGGTGGTAGTCCTCACCCTGCGCCTGGGGCTCGGCGGCGTTGAGCATGACCTTCTGCGAGTGCACTTCCGGCACCGCGGTCAGGACCTGCAGGCCGGTCAGATGCTTGACGTCGGCCTCGCCCATGATCGGGCGGTTGAAGTACTCGGCGGTGGCCGGCGCTCCGAGACCGATGACGAGGGCCAGGGCCAGGGCCAGCCCCACGAACTGCATGCGGCGCTGGTTGGGCGCGGTCGTCGGGAAGCCGGGAGGGTCGATGACCTTCACGACGTTCATCTCGCCCTGCTCCCGGATCCGGGCCGCGCCCAGCTTGTCGGAGAGAAGGGTGCTCAGCTTGCGATTCGTTTCGACCTCGGAGGCCAGACGCCGGTACTCGAGCTCGTCCTTCGACAGGCCGGAGAGATCGCGGCGGGCCGTCGCGATCTGCTCCTTGAGGGCGGTCTCCTGCGCGGTCAGCGACACCGCCGACGTCTCGAGCGCGGCGACCATGTCCGCGAAGGCATTGCGATCGTCCGCGGGGATCGCGGCGGCCATCGCCGGGGTGTTGGACGTCGACTCCTTGACCGCGTCCCCCAGCTCACGCTGCACGTCCCCGATCTGAACCAGGAGCGAGCGGATCCGCGGATGGTCGTCCGCGTACCGGGTCCTCGCCTCGACCATCTGCGCCTCGAGGCTCGACAGCTTCGCCCGCAGCCTGCTCACGCTCGCCGGATTCAGGGTCGGCGGGGGCGGCGGCGGGGCGATCGTCTTGGCCGCCGCCGGCTGGCTTCCCGGCATCGCCTCGAGCTTGGCCTTCAGCGCGTTCAGGCGCGTCTGGCTGATGTTGCGATTCGCCTGAACCTCCGCCAGCGTGGTCTCGAGCTGCGACAGGCGCTGGGCGGTCTCGGTGCTCTTGGCGGGAATCTGGACGCCGCCGCGCGACATCGTGAATGACCGGAGCGCCGTCTCGCTCCGGGAGAGGGCCTCGGACACCTGCGTGGTCTGCTGGGCCAGGTACTCGCGGGTGCTCTTGGCGTCGTCCACGTTGAACGATCGCGTCCTCGCCAGGAGGACCTCGATGTAGGTGTTGGCGATGTCGAGCGCGATCTGGGGCTGTGACGCCTCCGCCTGGATATCGACGATGCCGGAGCCACCCCGGTTGCTGATGAACCGAACTCGGTCGCGGCGGAGCTCGCCGACCGCGCGCCGGTGAGGCGTCGCGACGACCGTGGGCGCCTGCCGGCCGCGCAGCCGGTCCACCATCTCCATGAGGTCCCCGAGGTAGTCGCGGCCGTACGGATTGTGGAGAAGGTCATCCAGCGCGGGCTTGGGCAGCGCCTCGACCACCGAGGCCGCCAGCAGCCGGCTCTGCAGGATGGCGAGCTGGACGGGGAGCGGCCGAGAGGGCGAGAACTCCTGGAATACCGGGGCTCGGTCGACCTTGGCGTCGATGAGGATCGTGGCGGTCGTCCGGTAGCGTGGCGGCTCCTTGGAGAGCATGTACGCGACCGGGACCAACAGTACCAGCGCGGCGAGACTGGTCAGAGCGATCCACTTCTTTCGACGCGCGAAGAGCGAGATCGCTACTTGTTTGACTACCGTCCTGGTATCCATCGGCTGCAAGTCTCCCTTGGCGTGAATGTGGAGTTCCGACCGTCAGCGCCCGCGAGCGAACAGGACGACCTGGATCGTGTTCAGCACGATCACCAGATCGAGAAACAACGACAGGTTCTTGATGTAGTAGAGGTCGTACTGCAGCTTCTCGATCGCGTCCTCGACCGACGAGCCGTACTCGTACCTGACCTGAGCCCAGCCGGTGATCCCCGGCTTCACCGCGAGCCGCTCCATGTAGTAGGGAATCTGCTTCTGCAACCCGGCCACGAACTCCGGGCGCTCCGGACGAGGTCCGATGAAGCTCATGTGTCCGAGGAGCACGTTGAAGAGCTGGGGGAGCTCGTCCAGGCGGCTGCGGCGCAGGAAGCCACCGACGCGGGTGATGCGGGGATCGCGCTGCGCGCTCCAGACCGGTCCGGTGTCCTTCTCGGCGTCGTGGCGCATGGACCGGAACTTGTTCAGGATGAACACGCAGCCGTTCTGACCGAGCCGGGGCTGGCGGTAGAGAATCGGGCCGGCCGAATCCAGCCGGATCGCCAGAGCCACGACCGCCATGATCGGCAACGACAGGACGAGCCCGGCCAGCGACACCGTCACGTCGAAGAGGCGCTTGATGATCTCGGTGCGGGGGGTCTTGACGAAGCCGTCCGAGAAGATCAGCCAGCTCGGGCGGACCGCGGTGACCAGGATCTTCCCGGTGGCCTTCTCGTAGAAGGTCGGCCAGTCCTCCACCTGGATACCGCGCAGGCGGCAGGCGAGGAGGGCCTGGGCCGGGAAGTGCCCGCGCCGATCGGTCTGCGCGATCACCACGACGTCCGGACGGGTCTCCTCGACCAGCGAGTCGAGATCCTGGATCTTCCCGAGGAGGTCGTAGCCTTCCGGAACCATGTCGGCGGCGCCGGGCGTATCGTCGAGGAATCCGATGATCCGGAAGGGGCGGCTGCTGGTCGGCTCGAGCCCGGCGATCAGACGGCCGACCTCTCCCGTTCCGACCACCAGGGCGCGAACCGTGATCTGCTGCTGCGACCACGCGGCCAGGAGGACCGCCCGCCAGGCTCCCAGCCCGAGTGTCGTCAGCAGGAAGGTTTCCACGAAAGCCAGGCGGCTCAGGCGAAGCAGGGGGATCGCAAAGCCGACCGCCGCCACCGCCAGGGCGGTCGTGGCCTGACACACCAGCAGCCGGGCGGCCACCTCACGGTTACCTGTCACGCCTCGGAGCTGGTAGAGATCCCCCAAATACAGGACGAACACCATGATGATGCTGACCTCGATGAACCGGGCGGCGAGCGGAGCGTAGCCCGCCCACGAGGTCGACATCTCGACGACGTAGAAGGCACCAAGGATGACCAGGAGGTCCCCGAGAAAGAGGACGAAGGCCAGTCCAGACACGTAATGACGGAAGATCCGTAGCATGACGAAACCCGCGGGGCTAAGGAGCAAGGCAAATGCCAAGCAGCACCCCGTGTGTAGCCACGTATCTTATTGTTTACATTGATCAACAGACCTCTGGCCGCGGTGTACATTCCTGCTCTGATTGGGAAAAGACCTTCCACTAGCTCGGGAATCTGCGTGGCGGGGCGGAGCGGATCAGTAGCCGAAATAAACTGCTTGGAAAATCAGAGCCTTAGCCTTGAACTCTCGGTGCAACGTTTGCGCGGGAAAGCGGAGAAAGCGGAGAGAAGTGGAGCGGGCTCGAGCTAGAAAGTCGCGAACAGGCTGAGAGTCACCCGGTTCTCGGCGAAGTCGCCGCTGTTGCCGCCTACGGTCTGGTTGAACACGTTGTTTCCCGTCTGCTGGGTGTAGAGATACTGCAGGCTGGCGGTGAGCCAGCGAAGCACTTGCCAGTTGACCGACGCCCCGTACATGAGCACTTTCTGGGTGCCGCCGTTGTCGATGTTGCCGGTCCCGGTCGGCTCGTTCTCGCTGTAGGTGACGTGGAGCGTGCTGTTGATGAACGGCGTGATCTGATAGAGGAAGCTGCCGAAGTACGACCGGGTCTGCACGGTGCCGAAGTTCTCACCCTGCTGGCCGGTCTGGCGGAAGTCCTGAGAGACACCTACCGAGACGATCGCCCGCGTGGCGAAGCGATAGCTGGCCGCCAGGCTCGCGGAGACCGCGTTCTCATCATTGTCGGTGTCGTTGGACAGCCGGCTGTAGCCGACCGAGCCGCCGACCGACAGGCCTTGCGGAATCCCATGGGAGCCGAACAGCGACACGTTCCAGATGCGCGTGCGGTCGAGCGTCTGGTAGGAGTACGAGCTGGTCACGCCCGCCGACGTGAAGAGACCGAACTGGCGGGCGGCGGAGCCGAACACGGAGTGGGTCGTCGTGTCGCCACCGAGACCGCTGTCGCCCCCGGTCTGGTCTGTGCGGGAGAACTCGTATCCGCCTTTCACGATGTAGTCCGTGAAGACCCGGGTGCTCGCGTTCAGCCCGACGATGTGCGTGATGCTGTCGTTGCGGCTCGAAGTGGCGGTCGCGTTGTTGCCCTGGTTGTCGTTCTCGTTGAAGAACAGGACGTTCCGATAGTAGGCCTGGGTCACGTACCGGTCGATCAGCCAGTCCGCGGTGACCCCGAACGTGTTGGTATCCGAGGTCTGGCGACCGCGCCGGATCCCGCTCTGGTCGACCGAGGACGCGGAATCGCTCCGCACGAAGGCGTCGCTCACCGTGAGGCCGAGCCGCGGGGTGAGGGAGTAGCGCACGGCCGCGAACATGCTGGGAAAGACCTTGATCTGGTCGTCGTTGTCCACGGTGTCGTGGACGAGGTCCACGACCGTCGACAGGGTCCCGAAGGTCCGGGCCCCGTTCAAGAGCAGGGTGAACCCGGGGCCGAGGATCGAGCGGAAGTTCTCCTCGCTCCGGTTCGTGGTCTGGAAGAAGTTGTCCGAGTACTCACCGGCCGCCCGGAGCGTCGGATGAAACTCGAGCGTGGCGCCGCGGATCGAAGTCACGGTCGGGGCGAACGCGCTCGGCGCGCCTACCGGCCGGCCTCCCACGAAGCCCGGCGGTCCGCCTCCCAGCGGGAACGGCGCCGGCACGTTGGTCTGGGACGGCGGCGGGGCGACCGGCGGAGTCCACGGCGGAATCGTGGTGGACGGGGGGATGCCGGGTGTGACGGGCGGGCGACCGGGCTGCTGAATCGGGAACTGCTGGAGCGGGACGACGGTCGGATCCGGCGGTGCCGGTGGAGTCGCTGGAGTCGGCTGCTGCTGTTGCTGCTGGGCTCCCTCGGATTGAGGCTGGCTCGGATCCGAGGGAGGAGTCGTCGGCGTCTGCGCCCAGACAGGCATGCTCCAGGCCAGCGACAGCGCCAACGAGAAGAACAGCGTCACCCAGGAGCGCGTCAACCGCGCTCCTGGGATCCGGCCACCGTCAGAACAGTCGCTGTGGAACGAAGACGATGTCATTCGGTTGTAGCCGGATATCTGGATTCTCGTCCGGCGACCGCATCATCTTATCAACATCCACCCGAATCCGTTCCTTCTTTTCTGCGTTGCCTCGAAGAACATCCACCCGGCCCCCGGCCGCCAGGGGCGTGAGGCCGCCGACCTGGGTCAGCGCCTTCAAAATCGTCAGATCTCCCGTATATTTAACAGCCCCCGGGGTCTTGACTTCGCCGTTGACGTAGACCGCGTCGGCGAGCGGGACCACGACCGAATCCCCGGGCTCGAGCTTCGGATTCTGACTGAGATCGCCTCGCTGCACGAGGCGGTTGAAGTCGATGGGAATGCGCTTGTCGCCTCTCAGGACGAAGCCCTTCTCGGCGTCGGCGTTGGGGGAGACCCCGCCGACTACGGAGATGGCCTGCAGCAGGGTGAGCTCGCGGGTGAGCTGCATGACGCCGGGCTTGCCGAACCCGCCGATGAAGTAGATGGGCCGGCTCTTGATCTCCCTGACGATGACGGTCACCACCGCGCCCTTGACCGTCTTTTCATAGACGTTGGTGAGGTGGTCCTGCAGCTGCTGAACGGTCTTGCCGGCCACCCCGATCTCGCCGACCAGGGGTAGCGAGGTCCGCCCGTCGGGTCTCACGAAAACGGCCTGGTTCAGATCCTTGTTGCCCCAGACCTGGATCTCGAGGATGTCCTCGGGGCCGATGATGTAGTCCTTGTCTTGCTGGGGCGCGGGGGCAGGCGTCTGGGCGAGCGCCGGTACGGACGCGGCGAGAAGCACCACCAGCAGCGCGCATAGCCGAATGAGCTGTCTCATGGGTTCACACTCCTAACGGGTGCTGGCTCTCGGTCGCCCGGTTGAACTGGCTCACTGGATCGAGCCGCTCCCGCCGGTACGCCTTCAGCTTGTACTGCAGGCACCGGAGGCTGATCCCGAGCAGCCGCGCCGCCTGCGTCCGATTGCCGCCCTCGCTGTCGAGCGTCTGGAGAATGTACTGCTGCTCCAGATCCCGCAGCGTCAGCCCCGCCGGCAGCCCCGGCTTGCCCGCCTCCGCTCCGCGCTTGCCTCCCGCCTCCGCGAGCGGCAGCACGTCGACATCGATCGTATCATGCTCGCTTAATACCACCGCCTGCTCGATGCAGTTCTCGAGCTGCCGCACGTTGCCCGGCCACTCCGCCCCCAGCAGCAGCTCCGTCGCCCGCCCCGTCAGCCGCGGCACCCGCTTGTGGTGCGCCGCCGCAAACTTCCGCACAAAATGCTCCACCAGCAGCCCAATGTCCCCCCGCCGCGCCCGCAGCGGCGGCACCTCGATCATCACCACCGCGATCCGATAGTACAAATCCTCCCGAAACTGCCCCTCCCGCACCGCCCGCCGCAAATCCTTGTTGCTCGCCGTGATCAACCGAATGTCCGTC
>DATHSW010000414.1:0-2812 GCA_035463855.1 Candidatus Deferrimicrobiaceae bacterium
CTCCTTGAACATCGGGTTGTCGGCCGCCTTCTTGTCGGCGGCGGCGTCGTAGGCGGTGAGCTGGCGCTGCAGCAGCGAATCCGGCGTCTTGTAGAACCGCACCTTGTCCTTGGTCTGCAGCTCGATGTAGTCCTTCGAGTACCGGTCCACCGCCTTCCACGACATGTCGGCGGAGGCCGCCTCGACCGCGTTCTCGATGATCGCCTTCATCTTGTCCGGCAGCGCGTCGTACTTGGTCTTGTTGAAGCTGATCTCGAACTGCTCGGCGTTCTGGTGAAAGCTCTGCAGCATGCAGACCTTCGACACGTCCGCGAAGCCGAGGAGCCGGTCGGAGGTCGCGTTGTTGAACTCGGCCGCGTCGAGCAGGCCGCGGTCCATGGCGGGCACGATCTCGCCGCCCGGCAGGGCGTTCACCGCCGCACCCAGGCCCGTGAACACGTCGATCGAGATGCCGACCGTCCGGAACTTGAGCCCCTTGAAGTCGTCCGGCTTGGTGACCGGCTTCTTGAACCAGCCGAGGGGCTGGGTCGGCATCGGTCCGTACGGGAACGAGACCACGTTGGCGTTGATGGACTTGAAGAGCTTCTCGAGGAGCTGCTTGCCGCCGCCGTACTTGTGCCACGACAGCAGCATGTTGGCATCCATGCCGTAGGCCGGGCCGGAGCCCCACAGCGCGAGCGCGGTCTGCTTGCCGTAGTGGTACACGAGCACGCCGTGGCCGCCGTCGAGCGTGCCCTTCGACACCGCGTCGAGCAGCCCGAAGGCCGGCACCACCGCCCCGGCGGGCAGCACCTCGATCTTGAGGTCGCCGCCGGTCATGTCGTTGACCTTCTTGGCGAAGTCCACCGCGTACTCGTGGAAGATGTCCTTGGCCGGCCACGTCGACTGCCAGCGCATGGAGATGGGGCCCTGGGCCTTGGCGACCATCGGGAAGCCGAGCGTTGCCACGCCAGCGGCCGCGGCGCCCTTGAGGAATCGACGGCGCGGTGCCTCGACTGGGGTCTGCTGGTTGCTCATCGGTCGTCTCCTTTGACGAAATCTCGGTCGTGGAATTGGGGGACCGTCCCGGCCTGCCGTCCCGGCGGCCCACGCGGAGTTCGGGGCCCGGCCCGATGCGGAATTCTACCCCGGCCGCTCCCCCCGGAAGAAACTACTTTCCCCCCGGGGAACCATGGGGTCGGCCCCGCGGTTCCCGGGGGTCACCGGCTCGGCGCGGGCTCGAGCGTGACCATCACCCGCTCCTGGTCGCGCCTCACGATCAGGGGCAGCGGCCCCTCGGGCCCGGCCGCCAGCAGGGCCTCCCGCACCGCGTCGAGCGTCACCACCGGCCGGCCATTGACCTCGGTCAGCACGTCGCCCACCTGGAGCCCCGCCCGCTCGGCCCGGCTGCGCGGCAGGACCGCCGCCACGGAGGGCACCGCTGGGGGCCGGGCCCCGCCCAGCTCCGGCTGGCCTTCCGGGTCCCGGACCAGGAAGCCGTACTCGGCGGCCACACGCTCGGCGGCCACCGCGTCGGGCATCGCGGCCAGCTTCACCTGCATCGGGCGGCGGCCCTCTTCCCGCCGCAGCACGGTGAGCTTCACGGTCTCCCCGACCGCGGCGGCGGCGATGGCCCGCTGCAGACCCCGGGTGTCCACCACCGGCCGGTCGCGGAAGGCCACCACGAGGTCCCCGGGCATGAGCCCGGCGGCGGCGGCCGGCGTCTCCTTGATGACCTCGACGATGACGGCGCCGAAGCCCTCGCGCAGGCCGAAGCGCTTCGAGATCTCCTCCATCTCCTGCTCGGACAGGTCGCGGATGCGCACCCCGAGCCAGCCCCAGCGCGTGGCCGCCTCCGCCGCGGGGGCGAGCAGCGCGGTCAGGAGCAGCGCCGTCGCCAGCACGCGCCTCACGCGCGGCCGCCCTCACCGGTGAGCTGGCTCAACAGGTCGTCGAGCGCGGCGGCGAGGCGCTCGAGGCGCCGCTCGACGTCGAGCTCTTCCAGGAGGGCCTGCCGCAGCGCAGGTGTCGAGACCAGCGCCGACGCCACGTGATCGCAGAGCTCGCCCGGCTGATCGAGGGCTTCCACCGTGGCCTGCAGGTCGGCGCCCGAGCGCCCGACCGTCGAGAGGATCTGGCGGCAGCGCGCCTTGACCCGGCCGGCCAGGCCCGGGACCGCCGGGTTCGTCGCGCCCGTCTCGGCGAGCGGTGTCGCCGCCACCATCCGGTAGAGGGTGTCGGCGGGAAGCTCCCGATCGATCCGCGCCCGGGCTTCGCCGCGCAGGAGCAGGTTGTAGCGGCCGCTGGCCAGCCGCTCCCACTGCACGATACGGCCGACCCCGGTGATCTGGTACACGGGCGGCTTGCCCTCGTACCCGGCCTCGTAGCCCGGCCGGAGGCCCACCACGGCCAGGCGCTTGTCGCGGGCCAGGCAGTCCGTGATCATCGCCCGGTAGCGGGCCTCGAAGATGTGCAGCGGCAGCAGCGTGTGCGGGAAGAACGCGAGGTCCGGCAGCGGGAAGATCGGCAGCGCGATCGGGGCCGCCAAGCGGGTTTACCCGATGCTGGGCAGCTTGAGCGCGGCCACCGCGTCCACCCGCGCCGCGGCCGCGGCGGCGATCTTCCGGAACGCCTGGGCCTGGGCTGAGTCCGGCCGGCCCACCGTGATCGGCACGCCCGCGTCGCCGCCCTCGCGCGTCTCCATCTCCAGCGGGATCTGCCCGAGGAGCGGCACGCCGAACTCGTCGGCCACGCGCTGGCCGCCGCCCTCGCCGAAGATGGCGTATCGGCGCCCGGTGTCGGGGGCGATGAAGTAGCTCATGTTCTCGACGAT
>DATHSW010000415.1:0-2387 GCA_035463855.1 Candidatus Deferrimicrobiaceae bacterium
GTCGCTCGAGGGCTTCGAGATCGTGGCGTCGGTGCCCGCCGCGCTGACGGTGGACCGGGCCGCGGCCGCCGCGCTCTTCCGCACCGAGCTGCAGCGGTACCTGGTGCTGCCGTTCTACCGGACCATGCTCGAGCAGAGCGGCTTCACCGCCGACGTGCAGGCCTTCGACCGCGCCCCCGGCCCGCACGCGGTCTCGGACCGGCTGGTCGCCGCCCTCGGCGGCATCGGCGACTTCCGGACGGTGTCGGCCTTCGTCACCGCGTACCGGGAGGCCGGGGTCACGCTGCCCGCGGTGCGCCCGATCGGCTTCCCCGACGCCCCCCACTACCCGCCGACCGTCGAGGCGGCGGTGGCCGCGTAGCCGCATGCTCTACATGGTCATCGAGTACTTCAACGCGGGCGCGGCGCCCGAGATCTACCGTCGCGTGCGCGAGCGCGGCCGACAGCTCCCGCCCGGCCTCGAATACGTGGATAGCTGGGTGGACCTGGACTACTTCCGCTGCTTCCAGCTCATGCGCACCGACGATCGCGCCCTGTTCGACGTGTGGGCCAAGGCGTGGGGCGATCTCGCCCACATCGAGATCATTCCGGTCCGCACCTCGGCCGAGGCCGCCCGGCTCATCGCCGATCGGGCCTGACCGCGGCGGGCGCCGGACCGGTCGGCGTCGCCGGGAAATTCCAGTCATGCCAGACTGGAAGGGCCCATGGTGGAAGCCATCCTGAGACACGTCGCGCTGCCGGCGCTCGCCCCCGCCGCGATCATCGGTCTGTCCTTCACGCCGGTGCTGCTCTTCGGGTGCGTGAACCGCGGGCTGCTGGCGCTGGCGGTCGTGCTCCTGTCGGCGGGGGCGGCCTTCGTCACGGTGGGCATCGGCCTGCGCGAGCAGGCCCGGGGACGCTCCTCGGTCCGCTGGATCATCTCGACCATCATCCTCACGACCCCGCTCGTCCTGGTCCTGGGCCCGCTCGGCTGACGCGACGGACGCGTCGCGCCCGCTCCTGGGCGGCGGCGGCCCCGCGCGCCGCCTGGGGCATCACCGCCACGCTGCACGGGGCGCCGCCGCCTCACCTGCGTTCGCGCGCCCGCGGAAACCGTCAGTGATCACCGGCACTTACCCCCGCCCCGGAGGACCGCTCGGCTGGCACCCGGCTTGCTCTTCAGCACCGGCCGTGCAGAATGCTTCCCGTGTGAACCCTCTCAAGGAGAGTGCAGCGGTGACTACTGTGACGATGGGCGGCTCGGCGGTCCCGGGTGAGCGGATGGATCGGTTCGTGTACGACGACGCGATCGTCCGGCTCTTCCTGCTCGCGACGCTCGTGTGGGGGCTCGTGGGCATGCTGGTAGGCGTCGTGATCGCGCTCCAGCTCACCAACCCGATCTTCAACTTCCAGCTGCCGTGGCTCTCCTTCGGCCGGCTGCGCCCGCTGCACACCAACGCGGTCATCTTCGCCTTCGCGGGCAACGCCATCTTCACCGGCGTCTACTACTCCGCGCAGCGCCTGCTGAAGGCGCGGATGTGGAGCGACGGCCTGAGCCGGCTGCACTTCTGGGGCTGGCAGGCGATCATCGTGTCGGCGGCCCTCACCCTGCCGTTCGGCATCACCCAGTCCAAGGAGTACGCCGAGCTCGAGTGGCCCATCGACGTCGCCATCGCGCTGGTGTGGGTCGTCTTCGCGGTCAACCTGTTCGGCACCATCGTCCGGCGGCGCGAGCGGCACCTCTATGTGGCGCTCTGGTTCTACATCGCGACGGTGGTGGCCATCGCGGTGCTGCACATCTTCAACAACCTGGTGGTGGCGGCGGGGCCGTTCAAGAGCTACTCGATCTACGCGGGCGTGCAGGACGCCTTCATGCAATGGTGGTACGGCCACAACGCGGTGGCCTTCTTCCTCACCACGCCGTTCCTGGGAATGATGTACTACTTCCTGCCGAAGGCGGCGGAGCGGCCGGTCTTCTCCTATCGCCTCTCCATCCTGCACTTCTGGACGCTGGTCTTCATCTACATCTGGGCCGGCCCGCACCACCTGCATTACACCGCGCTGCCCGCGTGGGCCTCCACCCTCGGCATGCTCTTCTCGGTCATGCTGTGGATGCCGTCGTGGGGCGGGATGGTCAACGGCCTGCTCACCCTGCGGGGGGCCTGGCACAAGGTGACCGAGGATCCGGTGCTCAAGTTCTTCGTGGTCGCGGTCACCTTCTACGGCATGTCCACCTTCGAGGGCCCGCTGATGTCGATCAAGAGCGTCAACGCGCTCTCGCACTACACGGACTGGACGATCGCCCACGTCCACGCGGGCGCGCTGGGCTGGGTCGGCTTCATGGTGTTCGGCATGGTGTACTGGCTGCTGCCGCGCCTGTTCCAGACCGAGCTGTGGAGCCGGCGGCT
>DATHSW010000416.1:0-30096 GCA_035463855.1 Candidatus Deferrimicrobiaceae bacterium
CGCCCCCCCCGGCGCCACCCGCCCGTCACCCCCTTTCTCGGTCGAAACCATAGCCAGTCGAGCGCGTGAGGTTCCGCTCGACTGGATTCACACTTCCAAGCCTCGGCCCGAACCCTGGCGACTTTCGCAGCCAAGGTTCACTGCTGAGTGGTTCAGCAGTTCATGGGGGAGTTGGGTGATCGGGCGGGTGGCGCCGGGGGGCGGGGCCGGCGGGCGCGCTGAGTGGGCCCCCCGAGTCCGGTGCGCCGCTCGATAGAGCGGCGAGTACGGCGAGTGGGTGACGCAGCCGGCCGTCCCGGCGCGCCCCCCGGCGACAGGACCCGCCCGCCGCGCGCGTTGTCTCAGCCGGAGCTGAAGTGCAAGCGCCCGCGCGGGGCTACGCGAGGAAGTCGCGGGCGAGCGCCTCCCACCTCATGGCGGAGAGCTGGAGGCTCTCGGTGTCCACGCGCTCGTTGTGGCCGTGGAACATCAGCGGGTACTCGGTGTAGGGGATGCGGAGCGACTGCAGCCCGAAGCCGTAGGCGGGCACGCCCTGCCAGCGGAAGAACTTGGCGTCGGTGCCGCCGGTGGTCATCTTGGGCACCACGCGGCTGCCCGGCATCAAGCGCGACGTCACGCGCTCCATCGCGGCCACCAGCGGCGTGTCGTGGGTGCTGAGCGAGCCTTCCTGGCCGCGGCCCTTGCGGATGGTCACGCGCGGGGCCAGGTCGCCGATCGCCTCCACCAGCATCACGTCCACTTCCTCGGTGGTCACCCCGGGCAGGGCGCGGATGTCCACGTCGATCTCCACGCGGTCGGGGATGACGTTGGTCTTCACCCCGCCGTGCATGACGTTCGGCGAGAACGTGGTGTGGGTGCAGGCGTGGGCCTCGCGGGCCAGGGCCAGGTTGTCCATGCCGCGCACCGTCTCCAGCACGCGCGCGGGGTCGGTGAGCCCCGCGGTCAGCTCGGGCCCGAGGTCCATCGCCTTCACGTACTGGCGCCACACGTCGAGGATGCGCGCCTTCGGCTGGTAGGCCGCGATGCGCCGCACGACTTCGGCGGCGGTCACCAGGGCGTTGTCGGTGCGGAACGGGCGCGAGCCGTGCCCGGGGGTGCCCGCCACCGTGAGGCGCCGCCAGTTGGCCCCCTTCTCGCCGACCGTGACGCCGAGCACGTGGCCCTTGCCGGTGGGGATCGGCACGCCGCCGCTCTCGGTGATGACATAGTCCGCCTTCACCGCGTCGGGCCGCCGCTCGACGAGATGCCCCGCGCCGAGATTGCCGCCCGCCTCCTCGTCCGCCACCGCCAGGTAGATGAGGGTGCCGCGCGGGCGGAAGCCGCTCTTGGCCAGCCGTCGCGTCGCCACCGCCATCGTGCTGGTGAGGTTCAGCATGTCGATGGCGCCCCGGCCCCAGACCACGCCGTCCACCAGCTCGCCGCCGAAGGGATCGCGCTTCCAGCCGTCCGGGCTCACCGGCACCACGTCGGTGTGCCCCATCAGGAGCAGGCGCGGGGCCTTGGGGTCCGAGCCCTCGAGGCGGGCGATGAGGCTCTCGCGCCCGGGCTCGGAGGTGTAGCGCTCGCACGCCACGCCCGCGCCCGCGAAGTAGTCTTCGAGCGCCGCGCAGCTGCGCGTCTCCTGGCCCGAGGCCGCGGTGCCGTCGTTGACGCACGCGTTGCGGATCAGGGTGCGGAGCAGCTCGGTCGCTTCGGTCTCGATGCTCTGCTCGTCTCGCATGGGTTCCTCGATGGGGTCAGGTCTTACATTCCGACATTGCCCGCGAAGTTGCGGATGATCCAGCCCGCGATGGAATGGCGGGCCGGGCCCACCGGCATCTCGGTGCGCGGAAACCACCGCGCGTCCTCCAGCTCGTCGCGATCGATGGTGATCTCGCCGCCCGCGTAGCTCGCGATGAAGCCGATCATGATCTGGCTCGGGAAGGGCCAGTTCTGGCTGCCCACATACTGGATGTCCTTGACGTCCACCCCGACCTCTTCCTTCACCTCGCGCGCCACGCAGCCCTCGAGCGACTCGCCGTTGTCGACGAACCCGGCCACCAGCGCGTAGCGGCCCGGCGCCCAGATGGCCTTGCGCGCGAGGAGCACGCGGTCGCCGTCGCGCACCAGCACGATGACCGCGGGGTGGAGATGCGGGTAGTGCTCGTAGCGGCAGGCCCCGCAGCGCTTGCCCCACTCGCCCTCGAGGCGGCCGGTGGGCGCGCCGCAGCGCGGGCAGTGGCCGCTCGTGGACTCCCAGTAGAGGAGCTGCATGGCCATGCCGCCCAGGGTCAGGAGATCGTCGGGCAGCCGCGTACCCTGCATGGGCACGAGGGTCTCCGGCAGGAGCCCGTCCGGCACCGGCGCGCCCTTGGGCAGCGCGGCCACCCAGCAGGGCTCGCCCGCCCAGGTGCCGAGCCAGTGGCGCGGGCCGAGGCCGTCGAGGCCTCGCGGGGCCGCGTCCGGCGCGGCGCCGGTCGGCAGCCGGAAGCCGTCGCCGTCGGGCGTCACCAGGACCTTCTGGTCCTGGACGATGAGCCAGCGGCCGGCGCCGGGGGGCGGCCCGCCTCCACGCTTCGCGGGCGTGAACTCGCCGCGGAGGCAGTCCATGTTGAAGGGCAGGTACACGGACAGCGGGGTCATCGTCATCGGGCGCGGCCGAGTCTATCACGGAGAAAAGCCGGTTGCGCTGGGGCCGCGGCCGGGGTACCACTAGCCGCGACATGACCGCCGCGCCCGAGCTGCTCTCCGCCCTCGCCGCCTCCGTCGCCGCGCGCCTGGTGGCCCGCCGGGAGACGATCGCGGTATCCGAGTCCTCGACCGGCGGCCTGATCTCGGCCGCGCTGCTGTCGATCCCGGGCGCCTCCGCGTACTTCGTGGGGGGCGGTGTCATCTACACCCAGACCGCGCGCCGGGGCCTGCTCCAGCTCCCCGACGAGGCCTTCCGCGGCATCCGCTCCAGCACCGAGGCGGCGGCGCGCCTGCAGGCGAAGACGGTGCGCGAGCGGCTCGGTACCACCTGGGCGCTCGCGGAGACGGGCGCGGCGGGCCCGACCGGCAATCGCTACGGCGACGCGGCCGGCCACTCGTGCTTCGCGGTGGCGGGCGCGGTGGAACTCGCGCGCACCCTCGAGACGGGGCGGAGCGACCGCGAGGCCAACATGTGGGCCTTCACCCGGGCCGCCCTCGAGCTGCTCGACACCTGCCTCCAACAAGCGGGAGAGAAACCATGACGGATGCCAAGATCCGCGTCGGCTTCATCGGCGCCGGCGCCAACACGCGCAAGCACCACCTGCCCAAGCTGAAGGCCCAGCCCGGGGTCGAGCTCGTCGCGGTCGCCAACCGATCGAAGGAGTCGGGCGAGCGGGTGGCGCGTGAGTTCGGCATCGGCCGGGTGCACGCGGGCTGGCAGGAGATCGTCAACGCGTCCGACATCGACGCGGTATGCATCGGGACCTGGCCCTACATGCACTGCGAGATGTCGACGGCCGCGCTCGCGGCGGGCAAGCACGTGCTCTGCGAGGCGCGCATGGCCATGAACGCCGCCGAGGGCCGGCGCATGCTGGAGGCGTCGCGCCGGGCGCCGAACCTGGTCGCCCAACTCGTGCCCGCGCCGCATACGCTGGAGCTGGACGCCACCGTCCAGGCGCTTCTCGCGGAAGGGTTCCTGGGCGAGGTGCTGGCGGTCGAGCTGCAGTCTTCGCCGCGTCGCTTCGTGGAGCCGGACGCACCGCTGCACTGGCGCCACGACGTCTCGCTGAGCGGGCACAACGTCCTCAACATGGGCATCTGGTACGAGGCGATGATGCGCTGGCTCGGGCCCGCGCAGCGGGTGAGCGCGATGACCAAGATCGCGGTACCGACCCGCAAGGACGAAGCGGGCGCGACCCACCAGGTCAAGGTGCCCGACCACGTGGACATCCTGGCCCAGCTCCGGGGGGGCGCGGTGGCCCACCTGCGCTTCAGCTCGGTGACCGGGCTGGCGCCCGGCTCGGAGGCGTGGATCTACGGGAGCGAGGGCACGCTCCGGCTCGAGGCCGACGCGCTCCGGCTCACCGGCGCCCGCCGCGGGGAATCGGCGCTGCGCGAGATTCCGGTGCCGCCCAAGACGCGCATCGGCTGGCGGGTGGAAGAGGAGTTCGTCAACGCGATCCGGGGCCGCGAGAAGGTCACGCGCACCACGTTCGAGGACGGGGTACGCTACATGGAGTTCACGGACGCGGTCACCCGCAGCGCCACCACCGGCCAGACCGTCGACGTGAAGGACCTCTGACCTATCCCCCTCTCCCCTCAGGGGAGAGGGGAGGGTGAGGGGTGTCCAGGCGAGCCTGCCCTACCCCGGCCGGTGCCAGTATGCGATCCGGCCGAAGATGGAGTCCCACGAGTTCAGCTCGATGCCGCCCAGGTTGTTGGCGGCGGCGTGGAGCACGTTGCGCCACGTCACCGGAATCACCACCGCCTTCTGCACGACGATGTCGTTCATCTTGATGAAGAGGACGGCCCGCTTGACCGGATCCATCTCGACCTCCGCCTTGCGCCAGAGGCGGTCGTACGCTGCGTTCTGCCAGCGCGCGATGTTCCGGCCGTTCCAGCCGTTCTCCTTCGTGGGCACCTCCCACGACACGAACTGGGCCATGAAGAGCTGCGGATCGAGGCCGGTGAACACGGTATACGTCTGCAGATCGGCCAGGAAGCGGACGTTGGTGTCCACGTTGTTCACGTCGGCCGAGAAGAACACCGAGGCCGGGATCGCCTTCACCTCCATCTCGACGCCCGCGCGCGCGGCCGCCTGCTTGACCACCGTCTGGATCTTCTGCACGGTGGCGTTGGCGGCGGCCTGGAAGAGTAAGCGCAGTCGTCGGCCGTCCTTGGTACGGACGCCGTCGGCGCCGCGCCGGTAGCCCGCCTGGTCCAGCAGCTCGTTGGCTTTCGCGACGCTGAACTCCCAGGTGCTGTTCCGCGAGCGGAAACGCTCGGGGGCGTTCAGGAAGTTGGCGGTGATCTGGCCGATGCGCCCCACCAGGTGTTCCTGGATCGCCACGCGGTCCACCAGCAGGCTGAGCGCGGTGCGCACCGGCTGCTCGGTCAGCAGGGGGTGGGGCGCCTTGAGGCTCGAGCGCTCGCCGTCCACGTCGCGCCACGGGTCCGTCTGGTTGCACTGGATGAAGCTCACGCCACTGCTCGGGACGGCGAGGACGCGCCCCTTGCCTCCCTGCTCGATCCGCCGCAGGATCTCCTCCTCCACCAGCACGTAGTAGGCGAAATCGTACTCGCCGGTCTGCAGCACCGCGCGGGCCGCCCCCACCGCGTCGCCCCCGCACTTGATCTCGAGCTGGTCGAAGAACGGGCGGTTCGGCACGTGGTAGTGCTTGTTGATCTCCGCGCGGATGAAGTCGCCCGGCCGCCACTCGGCCAGCCGGTAGGGTCCGGTGCCCACCGCGGGGAGCATCCCGATGGCCTCGCGCGCGCCCGCCCCCTTGACCCTCGCGAAGAGGTGGCGCGGGAGCAGCCCACCGCCGGTGAACGCGGAGGCCCAGAAGGGCTGCGGCTTCTTGAAGATGAGCTTCACGGTGTGGGAGTCGATCCGCTCGATCCGCGTGATGTCGTCGTAGGCGGCGCGGGTACCGGCGGCGGTGGCCGGATCCACCGCGAACTCCCAGTTGAAGATCACGTCGTCGGCGGTGAACGGGGTGCCGTCGTGCCAGACCACGTCGCGCTTGAGCCGCCAGGTCACCCACTGGCCGTCCTTGGCCAGGGTGCCCGCCTTCCGGTCGGGCAGCTCCTCGGCCAGGATCGGCACGAAGGTGCCGTCGGCGGCGGGGGCGGCGAGCGGCTCGTAGAAGATCCGCTGGACCGTGAAGTCGCGAAGTCCCCGACCGAAGTGCGGGTGCAGCAGGGTGGGGGCGTCCCACATCAGGATGCGGAGCGTGCCGCCGCCCCCGCGCCGGGTGGGCGTGGACTCGATCTCGCGCGGCTGGGCGGCCGCGACGCCGGCCGTTCCGAGGACCTGCCCGGCGAGCGGCCCGCCGAGCCCGACCGCGGCCAGCGCCTGCACGAAGCGCCGACGCGTGAGACGGCCGTGCTTCACCTGCGCGACCATCTCCCGAAGCGTTTGCTCGTCCATGGGCTCCCGGCTGTCCTCTCGGAGGGGGTCCGACACCGATAGCGCGGCCCGCCCACGAAGTCAAGGCCCCGGGCCCTTGTCGCGCCGGGAGGAATCGGGGACAATACGGCGCCGCTCATCCGGCCGAGGAGACCGACCACCCGATGAACCTGATCTCGGAGCGCCTCGACGTCGACGACTACGACGAGGCGGTCGAGCTGTTCTACCGGAAGCACTGGACCGACGGGCTCCCGATCGTGCTGCCCACCCGGCGTCGGGTGGAGGCGATGATCGCGGGAGCGGGCCGCGATCCACAGGAGAGCCTGGGGCCGGTGCCGCCCAAGGGCGGGCCGGCCACCATCGAGAAGCTGGCGATCAACGCGGTGATGGGCGGCTGCCTCCCCGAGCACTTCCCGGTGGTGCTCGCCGCCTTCGAGGCGCTGATGGACCCGGCGCACAACCTGAACGGGGTGAGCCAGACCACCCACATGTGCGTCCCGCTCGCCATCGTCAACGGGCCGATCGGGCGCGAGCTCGGGTTCAACTCGCGCGACGGGGTCTTCGGCAACGGCTACCGGGCCAACGGGGCGGTCGGGCGCGCGGTGCGGCTGGCCCTGTGGAATCTGGGCGGCGCGGTGCCGTGGGACACCGACAAGGCCACGCTGTCGCATCCGGGCGAGTACGCCTTCTGCATCGCGGAGGAGGAGGCCGACAATCCGTGGCCGCCGCTCCACGTGGAGCGGGGCTGCCCGCCCGGCTCGGACGCGGTGACCGTGTTCGCCTGCGAGGGGCCGCACAGCGTCTTCTGTTACGGCACCCCGGAGGAGATGCTCCACGTGCTCGCCGACTCCATGTGCTCGCTGGGCAACAACAACATGCACGTGATGGGGCAGATGCTGGTGGTGCTGAACCCGCTCAACGCGGAGGAGTTCGCCAAGCGCGGCTGGTCCAAGCAGGACGTGCGCCGCTATCTCTGGGAGCACGCGCGCCGGCCGATCGGTCAGGTGCGGGCGTGCGGAGTGGTGCACGAGCAGTTCCGGAGGATGGAGCGCGACGCCGGCCGGTACCCGCTCCGCTACGACCTCGACAATCCCACCACGCGTATCCCGGTCTCCGCGGAGCCGGACGACATCCACATCGTGGTGGCGGGCGGCCGCAGCTACTTCGCGGCGGTGCTGCCCGGCTGGGGCGGCTTCGGCGGCTTCGCGGTCACCCGCGCGGTGCGGCGCCCCCGCTGAATGGCCTCACGGAGGAGAGACCTCACGTCATGGAGATCCTGATCCCCGTCTGGCCCGACCCCGACCGGGGCGGCGCCACCCCCACACGGCCGCGGGCGCTCGCGGGCGCCACCATCGCCCTCGTCGACGACAACCTCGACATCCCGTTCACCACCCACCTGGAGGCGCTGCTCGGCCGCGAGCACGGCGCCGCCGTGCGGCGGCTGGTGAAGCCGTCCGGCACCGCGCCCTCGCCCGGCGCCCTCATCGACGAGGCCGCCGCCGCGAGCGCGGCGGTCGTCGGCATCGGGCTCTGAGGCTCCTGCACATCGGGCAGTGTGCTCGACGCGGCCGCGCTGGAGAAGCGCGGGATTCATACCGTCACCATCGTGTGGGACAACTTCGAGAAGGCGGCGCGGATGCAGGCGCGGCTGCAGAGCGTGCCGGACCTGACGCTGGTGGTGGTCCCGCATCGCAAGGGCGGGGAGACCGCGGACGATCAGCGGCGCAAGGCGGAGGCGGCCCTCGCCGACGTGGTCGCCGCCCTGCTCCGGTGAGGGGGTCAGGTCTTACATTCCGACATTTCTGGCGCGCAGCGACTCACCTGACGGTCTGAAGAATGTCGGAATGTAAGACCTGACCCCGTTTACGCAGTGCGCCGCGCGGGCGGCGCGAAGTTTGGAGAGAAATTCCCCGGATCGTAGACTTGAGCTACGGCGAAGGGAATACCCGCATGATCATCACTCGCCCGCTCGTCGCACTCGCCACCTGGCTGATCGCGCTCGCGCTCCTCGTCGGCGCCGCCCACGGCGAATCGCAGTGGCCGGCCGATCCCGGAGTCGAGGAGCGGCCGCGCGACCTGCCCCCGTGGCTGCTGGCCTCCCGCCTGGGCCGCCCGCTCGAGGATCGCTCGCGCGACGACGCCGGCCTCAGCGACATGAGCGCGGTGCTCCTGCGCGAGGCGCCCAGCTCCGCCGTCGAGCCCGATCCCCTCACCCTGCGCTCCACCGGCGAGGACGACCTGGGCGACCTGCGGGTGCTGCTGGGCAGGGGCGAGCGCTGGCACCTGATGCGGTTCGGCGCCGCCGCCGCGTCGCGGCCACAGGAGGCCCGGGTCACCGCCCACGGCGCGGTGGCCTACCTTCCGGCCGCCTCGCGGCCCGAGGGCACGCTGGGGTACGGTCCGGTGGTGGCGCCGGGCGCCGCCTTCGACCTGGCGATCGAGGAGCACGAAGAGCCGGTCTCGCTGGGCCTCAAGGGCGGGATCCAGGGCTTCGAGGGGGGCGCCGAGTACCGCTCGGTCGGCAAGCGGCTCGAGCGGCTCGTGAGCGGGCCGTCGTCGCACCGGGATCGGGAAGGTACCGAGGTCTGGGTCGCGCAGCGTCTGGGGCTCCTCCGCCTCAAGCTGTCGCAGTCGAACCTGACCGACAACGTCGATCGCAACCCGGCGCTGCCCCGCATCAGGCGGGCCCAGAGCGCGGTCACTGCGCAGATCGCCCCGCGCAGCTGGCCGATCTTCGGGCTCACCTACGCCAGGGGGAAATCGGAGCGGGGGTGGCTGACCGGGGAGGGGATGACCCGCGCCACGGACCAGCAGACCTTCGACAGCCTGTCGGGCGGCGCCTACTACGGCGCGACGCGCTGGGACACGTCGGCATCCTCCACCTACGTCACGAGCCGCGACGTGGCCCGGCCGGACCACGAGACCACCATGCTGTATCACGATCTGCGGTTCACGCTGCGGCCGGCCGACGCCCTCATGGTGGTGCCGTCCGTCAGCACCGGGCACGAGCGCTACGAATGGATGGAGACGCGGAGCACCACCGGCTCGGCGTCGTTGCTCCTGTCCTACGGGCCGCCCGGCGGCTGGTGGAAGCTCTGGGCGCTCGGCGCCTACACCGCGACCCGGACCAGCGACCACACCGTGGACGGGCGCACGCTCAGCTGGAGCGGCGGGCTCTCGTGCGGTCTCGGCCGGCTGCTGGGCGGGCCGACCACGCTGGCGTTCCAGGCCGGCTACGACCAGTACGACGACGCGGTCTATCGCGAGAGCTCCGCGCGCGGCGTCTTCGGCCTCGTCCGCCTCAAGGTCGCCGCCTTCTAGCGCCGCCCCGCCCGCCCCGCCCCCGGTCTTCGCCTCACCCCTCCCGCGCGGTCACCCCGGCCGCCTCGTCGCGCGCCGCGCCCTTGACATCGCCCGCGCCCGCACCTAGGGTGTTGCCCGACTCGAAAGGAGGCCTCATGGCCAAGCTCAAGTTCGGGGCGTGGATCCCCACCTACGCGTGGAGCGGCAAGAAGACGGACCCGAGAAACATGCGCCGCATCCGCGACTCCATCGTCAAGTGCGAGAAGTACGGCATCGACGTCTGGGTCATCGACCATCTCCTCTCCGCGCCCGGCCTCTACGGCAACGCCTGGCTCGAGCCGCTGTCCACGCTCGCCTACGCGGCCGCGCTCACCTCCAAGGTGGACATCGCCACCGGCATCCTGGTGCTGCCGGTGCGCCACCCGGTGCTGTTGGCCAAGGAGATCTCCACCCTCTGCCACCTCTCGGACAACCGCTACGTCTTCGGGGTCGGCCCGGGCTGGTACGCGCGCGAGTACGAGGTGACCGGCTCGCGCATCGAGGAGCGCGGCAAGCGCACCGACGAGATCATCGAGGCGGTGACCCTGCTGCTCACCAGGCCCAACGCGAGCTACCACGGCAAGTTCTACCACTTCGACGACGTCACCATCGACCCGCGTCCGCCGAAGATGCCGAAGATCTGGGTCTCGGGCGGCTCGCGCGTGCCCGACCCGGGCGAGCACGACCCGCCGGTCATCGCGACCACCGTCATGGACCGCATCGTCAAGGGGGGCAACTGGCTCTCGCGCTGCTCGGGCACGCAGGAGTGGGTGAAGCGCGACTGGGGGCTGCTCCAGCAGCACGCCAGGCACCTCGGCCGCGATCCGAAGAAGCTCACCTTCGGGCACTGCAACTTCATCCACCTGGTGGACACTCCGAGCCACGCCAAGGCGGTGGCCGCGTCGAAGGCGCCCTTCATCAAGACGATGGGGACGCACCGGAGCTGGGAGCACCTGCAGGAGTGCTACATGGTCGGCTCGATCGAGCACATCAACGCGCGCGTCGACGATCTGGTCAAGGCCGGCCTCAAGTATCTCGTGCTGGGCCCGGTCACCGACGATCCCGCGCAGATCGACCTGATCGCCAAGAAGGTGATGCCGCACTTCAAGTAGCGGCGGCGGCGACATGCGTTACGGCTTCTATCTGCCGACGCGGGGGCCGACCGCCTCGCCGGAGGCGCTCGAGACCCTGGTCACGCGCGGGGAGGCGCTCGGCTTCTCCTCGGTGGTGATCGCGGACCACGTCGTCTTCCCGGTCGCGATCACCTCGAGGTATCCCTACACGGTCAGCGGCGCCTTCCCCGGGCAGGGCGACGCCCTCGAGCAGCTCCCGCTGATGGCCTTCGTGGCCGCGAAGTCCCGGACGCTGCGGCTGATCTCGAGCGTGATGATCCTGCCCTACCGCAATCCGGTGGTGACCGCCAAGATGCTCGCCACCATCGACGTGCTCTCCCGCGGGCGCGTCACGGTGGGCGTCGGGGTGGGCTGGCTGCGCGAGGAGTTCGAGGCGCTCGGCGCGCCGCCGTTCGAGCGCCGGGGCGCGGTGAGCGACGAGTACCTGCGCATCTTCAAGACGCTGTGGACCCAGGATCCCGCTTCGTATCGCGGCGAGTTCTACCGCTTCGAGTCCATCCGCTGCCTGCCCCATCCGGTGCAGAAGCCCCACCCGCCGATCTGGGTGGGCGGCCATAGCAAGGCCGCCCTCCGCCGGGTCGCCCGGCTCGGCGACGGCTGGCATCCGGTCGGGGCCAATCCCGCCGTCCCGCTGCGGCCCCCCGAGCTGCGCGGTCTCCTCGACGAGCTCTTCCGCCTCACCGAGGCGGAGGGCCGCGATCCGTCGACGCTGACCATCTCCTACAAGGCGCCGGTCTACGATCCGGCGCCGGCCGCGGCCAGCGGCGTCGAGCGGCGCCCGTTCTCGGGCGGCCAGCAGGCGATCACCGACGACGTCGCCACGTTCGCGGGGCTCGGGGTGAGCGAGCTGATCTTCGACTTCCGCAGCGAGAGCCTCACGGAAAGCCTCGAGCGCATGGAGCGGTTCGCCCCGATCCTCCGCCAGACCGCCTGAGCCTCGCGCCCTCTCCCCCGAGGGGAGAGGGCAGGGCGAGGGGCGGTAGTCGCGACGTGTTGCTCTCGCGCGCGGACCCGTCTACTCTATGCCCCGTCGCCGACAAGGAGATCCGTCATGCCCGAGCTGCCCCCTGACGTCACGCTGGACGAGGTGAAGGAGCGCGCGCGCCTCGCCGGCCTGCCCATCCCCCCGGAGCGCCTCTCCCTGGTGCGCGGGTTCCTGAGCAACGCCCTCAAGCCGATCCGCGCGCTCGACAGCCGCGCGGTGCGGACGGTGGAGCCGGCGGTGATCTTTCATGCCGGGGTCGACGCGAAGGGCGGGGCGGAGTCCGGCTCGTGAGCGCCGACGAGCTCTGTTACGCGGGGATCCGGGAGCTGAGCGGCCTGTTCCGCCGCCGCGAGCTCGGGCCGGTGGACTACGCGACCGACCTGCTGCGGCGCATCGAGACGCTCGACAAGACTCTCAACGCGTACGTGACGGTCACCGCGGAGCGCGCGCTCGCCGACGCCCGCGCCGCGGAGACCGCGCTCGCGCGCGGCGACGCCGGCCCACTCACCGGCATCCCGATCGCCTACAAGGATCTCTACGCGACCCGGGGCATCCGCACCACCGCGGGCTCCGCGCTCCTGGCCGACTGGGTGCCCGACGCGGACTGCACCTGCGTGGCGCGCCTGCAGCGCGCCGGCATGGTCATGCTCGGCAAGCTGATCACCCACGAGTTCGCCTTCGGTATCCAGTTTCCGGGCCACCGCTTTCCGCCCGCGCGCAACCCGTGGAACCTCGATCACATCCCGGGCGGCTCGAGCAGCGGCTCCGGCGCGGCCCTGGCCGCCGGCCTGACGGTGGGCTCGCTCGGCTCCGACACCGGCGGATCCATCCGGGGTCCGGCCGCCTTCTGCGGCATCGCCGGGCTCAAGCCGACCTACGGGCGGGTGAGCCGGGCCGGCGTGGTCACGCTCTCGTGGACGCTCGATCACACCGGGCCCATGGCGCGTTCCGCGGAGGACTGCGCTTTCATGCTGCAGGCGCTGGCCGGCCACGATCCGGCCGATCCGGCCTCCGCCCGCGAGCCGGTGGCGGACTACCTGGCCAACCTCGAGGGCGGCGTCAAGGGCCTCCGGGTCGGCGTGGTGCGCGACTACTTCTTCGAGCAGGTGGAGCCGGAGACGGTGGCCGCCTTCGAGCGCGCGGTCGGCGAGCTGGGGCGGCTCGGCGCCACCGTGCGGGACGTGACCATCCCGAGCATGCACGCCGCGCCCTCGTTCATGGTGATCTTGCTCGCCGAGGCGTTCGCCTACCACGAGCGCGATCTGCGCGAGCGCCCGGAGCTCTACGGCCACGTGCTGCGCGAGAAGCTGATGGCGGGCGGGCTCTTTCGGGCCGACGAGTACGTGCAGGCCCAGCGGCTCCGCTCCCAGATCCGCGAGGACACCGCCCGCGCGCTGCACGCGGTGGACGTGCTGGTGACGCCCACCGCGCTCGGCCCGGCTCCTCCGTTCCGGGTCGTGCTCGATCCCGACTTCCCGTTCGCCAAGAGCAACATGGGCCCGTTCAACGTCACCGGCCTGCCCACCCTCGCGCTGCCGACCGGCTTCTCCACCACCGGTCTGCCGCTGTCGTTCCAGATCTCGGGCCGGCCCTTCGACGAGGCCACCGTGCTGCGCGTGGGCCACGCCTATCAGCGGGCGACCGACTGGCATCGCCGCCGCCCGCCGGTGCGCGCATGACCCCCACCGCCGCGCTCGACGACCTGAAGGCGCACGTCGGCCGCCGCGAGAGCGCCAACGATACCGTCACCGCCGCGCCCGCGAATCTCCTGCGCCTGACCTTCGGGCGCGCCGAGCCCGAGCTGCGGCCAGGCGACCCGCTGCCACCGGGCTGGCAGGCGCTCTACTTCCTCCCGCGCTTCCCGCCCGCCGCGCTCCGGCCCGACGGCAGCCCGCTCGATACCGGGGTGATCCCGCCGATGCCGCTGCCCCGGCGCATGTTCGCGGGCGAGCGCTTCCGCTTCCACCGTCCGCTGCGCATCGGCGACGCGGTGCGCCGGGAGACCGAGCTGGCCGACATCGCGGTCAAGACGGGCGGCACCGGCACCCTGGTCTTCGCCACGGTCGTGCAGCGCATCTTCGCCGGGGAGATCCTCGCCATCGAGGAGGAGCGCCGCACCGTGTTCCGCGAGGAGGTCAAGGCGGGCGAGCGCAACCAGGCGCCGCGGCGCGAGCCCGCGCCCGACGACGTCCCGTGGCGCCGGCGGATCACCCCGGACCCGGTGCTGCTGTTCCGTTTCTCCGCGCTGACCTTCAACAGTCATCGCATCCACTACGACCGCCCCTGGGCGGTGGAGCGGGAGGGCTACCCCGGTCTGGTCGTCCACGGGCCGCTCACCTCCATGCTCCTGCTCGATTTCGCGCGCGACCAGAGCCCGGGGCGCGCGTTCCTGAGCTACGAGACCCAGGCCCGCGCTCCGCTGTTTGACACCGCGCCCTTCGAGCTGCGGGGCCGCCCCGCCGCGGACGGCCGCGCCGCCGAGCTCTGGGCCGTGACCCCCGAGGGCACGGTGGCCATGAGCGCGCGGGCCGAGCTCGCGTGACGGACTTTTCGATGAAAGAGAGGACGATCGACGATGGCCGATGAGCAGCTCGAGCTCCGGATGGATCCCAATGCCCTCTACCGCGAGGAGACCTACACCGACCGCCGCATCGGCATCATCCGCGTGATGACGCCGGTGAAGACGGACGGCTCGATCGACCTCGGTCGGAAGATCCTCTACGTGGGCGAGGCCCAGCTCCTCTCCCCGGTGGGCGCCCTGCCGATCACCTTCGAGATCGACGCGACCTCGCTCGGCGACGCGGCCGAGAAGTTCGCGGACGGCGCCAAGATCGGGGTCGAGCGCGCGATCCGCGAGCTGCAGGAGCTGCGGCGGGAGCAGTCGTCCAACATCGTGATCCCCGACCGGATGCCCCCCGACATCGGCGGCCGCGGCGGCCCGCGAGGACCCGGCCGGATCCAGCTCTGATCGCGCCGCGATGAACCTGCTGCGCCCGGTCGATCGGTACGTCACCGTCCAGGGTCTGCGCTTCCACGTGCTCGACTGGGGCGGCGAGGGCCGCACCCCGCTCCTTCTCCTGCACGGCTTCACCGGGCACGCGCATGCCTGGGACACGCTCGCCATCGCGCTGCAGCCGCACTTCCACGTCTACGCGCTCGATCAGCGCGGCCACGGCGACAGCGACCCGGCGGACGTCTACGGGCCCATCGTCGCGTTCGACGACCTGAGCGGGGTGATCGACCAGCTCGGGCTGGCCCCGCTCGTCGTGGTGGGGCTCTCGATGGGCGGGCGGAACGCGATGTACTTCACCTCGAAGCGCCCCGAGACGGTGCAGCGGCTCGTGGTCGTGGACATCGGGCCCGAGATCAGCGCGCGGGCGGCCCAGGCCCCGCCCGGGCCGCCCGAGCCCGAATTCTGGGACAGCATCGAGCAGGCGGCCCAGCATCTCTTCCGCGGCAACCCGTATCCCGGCATCCACTACTACCGCTGGGTCGCGGCCCAGAGCCTGCGCCAGCGGCCCGACGGGCGGATCGTGTGGGCGTGGCACCCGAGCGTGAAGGCGCGGCGCTCGACGGTGGACGTGGACTGGTGGGCGGTGCTGCGGGCGATCCCGGTGCCGACCCTGGTGTTGCGCGGCGAGGAGAGCCCGATCCTCGACCGCGAGGTGGCCGAGCGCATGGCCAAGGAGCTGCCCCGGGGCCGTTTCGTCGAGATCCCGCGCGCGGTGCACACGCTGCACGAGGACAATCCGGACGCCGTCCTCGCCGCGCTCAAGCCGTTCCTCGGCTTCTGATCGGAGGCTCGCTCATGGGAGTGGTCAGGCTGGAGGTCACCCGGCGCGAGCCGGTGCTGGACGGCGCTCCGTTCAAGGGCGCGGGCGGGGCCGGGAGCGCCTACGAGAAGCTCGAGGGCGTGCTGCACTTCTCGGCGGATCCGGCGGCCCGGGCCAACGAGCCGATCGCGGACCTGGGGCTGGCGCCCCGCAACGCGCGCGGGCTCGTGGAGTACTCGGCGGATTTCTACCTGCTGCGGCCGCTCGACGGCGGCCGGCGGCGGCTGCTGCTCGACGTGCCGAACCGCGGGCGCAAGATCGCGCTCGGCATGTTCAACAGCGCCCCGCGCTCGAACGACCCGACCGCGCCCGAGGACTTCGGCAACGGCTTCCTGATGCGCCACGGCTACACGGTGGCCTGGATCGGCTGGCAGCCCGACGTGCCACGCCGCGACGGCATGATGGCGATGACGGTGCCCCGGGTGGCCGGCGTCTCCGAGCGCGTGCGCTGCGAGTTCCGGCCGAACGCGCGCGTGGACCGGCTGCCCCTGGCCGACCGGTATCACATCCCGCATCCGGCGGCGCGGCTCGACGATCCGGAGGCGGAGCTGCACGTGCGCGACCACGCGGACGCGCCGGCGGCCACGGTGCCGCGCTCGGCGTGGCGCTTCTCGGATGCCTCGTCGATCGCGCTCGACGGCGGCTTCGAGCCGGGCCGCATCTACGACTGCTACTACCGCGCGCAGGATCCGCCGGTGGTCGGGCTCGGCTTCACCGCGGTGCGCGACACCGCGGGCTTCCTGCGCGGGGGCACCGCCGCCGAGGGCAATCCCTGCGCGGGGCAGGTCGAGCGCTCGTGCGTGTTCGGGGTCTCCCAGAGCGGGCGCTTCCTGCGCCACCTCCTCTACCTGGGCCTCGACGAGGACGAGGCGGGCCGCTTCGTCTGGGACGCGGTGATCCCGCACGTCGCGGGCGCCCGGCGCGGCGAGTTCAACTGCCGGTTCGGCCAGCCCTCGCTCAACGCGGTGCACGCGGTCGGCAGCCTGTTCCCGTTCACCGACGCCGAGCAGGACGATCCGGTGACCGGCCAGCGCGACGCGCTGCTCCGGCGTCTCGGCGGGCGCGCGACGCCGCCCCGCATCTTCACCATCAACACCTCCGCCGAGTACTGGCGCGGCGACGGCTCGCTCGTGCACACCGACGTCGGCGGTACGCGCGACGTGGCCCCGCCGCCCTACGTGCGCCAGTACCTCTTCGCGGGGACCCAGCACACGCCCGGCACGCTCCCGCCGCCGCCCGCCGATCCCAATACCGGCGGTCGGGGCTTCCACCCGTTCAGCGTGGTGGACTACTCGCCGCTCCTGCGCGCGGCGCTGGTCAATCTCGACCGGTGGGTGAACGAGGGCGTCGAGCCGCCGCCCAGCGCGGTCCCGCGGCTCGCCGACGGGACCGCGGTGCCCGCGGAGACGATCCGGCCCGTGTACGCGGCGATCCCGGGCGCGCGCTTCCCGGACCGCGTGCCGCGACCGCAGCGGCTCGACTTCGGTCCCCGGGTCGAGCGCGGGATCGTCGGGTTGCCGCCCAAGCTCGGCGCGCCTTTCGTGACGTTCGTCTCCGCGGTGGACGGCGACGGCAACGAGCGGGCGGGGATTCGCCCGCCAGAGCTACGGGTGCCGCTGGCGACCTATACCGGCTGGAACCCACGTCACCCGGAGCAGGGGGCGCCCGGCGACATCATGGCCATGATGGGCTCGACCCTGGCGTTCGCGCGCACCGCGGCGGAGCGGGCGCGAGCCGGCGATCCACGGCCCTCGATCGGGGAGCGGTACGCCGGCCGCGAGGACTATCTCACCCGGGTGCGCCGTGACGCGGAGGCGATGGTGACGGCGCGGCAGCTCCTCGCCGAGGACGTGGACGCGGTGGTGGCGCGCGCGGGAGCGCTCTGGGACTTCGTCTGCCCGGGCTGACGGCTCCGCTGACCGAGTGCCACGCCCACGTCCTGCCCGACGGGGCGCTCACCCGCTTCCTGGCCGGGGACGACCCGCGCGCCGTCACCCCCGAGACCGCGGTGGATCCGGTCGCGCTTCCGCATCACCACCCACACCGCCACCCACACCGCCACCCACACCGAAGGTCGCGCCGTCCGCATCGCAGGGATCGTCGCAACAGATGGCGGGAATGGCCCCCGGGGGATATCCTGGATCTGCTGTAAACGATGTCGGCTCGATGCTCGTCAAAATGAGGCGGCGATGAGAAAGACCCTCGTGATCCTGCTGCTGGTGGTCGCGGCCCTTGCGGTCACGTGCGCCCCGGGCGATGCCCACTGGCGTGGCGGCGTCTATCTGGGCGTGGGGCCCTACTGGGGGCCGTACCCGTATTATTGGTACCCGCCGCCCTACTATGCCTACCGGCCGCCCGCCGTGGTGGTCACGGAGCCGCCCGTCTACGTCGAGCGGTCGCCCGCGCCGCCGCCGGCGCCCGCCGCACCGACCGCGTACTGGTACTACTGCGGGAGCGCCAAGGGCTACTACCCGACGGTGCCGAGCTGCCCGGAGGAGTGGATCAAGGTGCCGGAGCGGCCGCGATGACGCGGGCCACTCACGGCCGGGTCCTTCCGGTGGTGCTGGTCGGCGCGCTGCTGAGCGGGTGCGCCACCGTCCCGCACGGTCCGAGCGTGATGGTCTTGCCCGGCAGCGGGAAGAGCTTCGAGCAGTTCCAGGTCGATGACGCGGTCTGCCGTCAGTGGGCCTCGCAGCAGGTCGGGACGACGGTGCAGAAGTCGTCGACGGAGAGCACGGTGACCGGCGCCGTGATCGGTACCCTGATCGGTGCCGCGGCGGGCGCCGCCCTCGGCGCCGCCGCCGGCAACCCGGCGGTCGGAGCGGCCGCGGGCGGGGGCGTCGGTCTGCTCGGTGGTACCGCGATCGGAGCGAGCCGCGCCGATGCCTACGGCGGATCGGTGCAGCGCCGCTACGACATGAGCTACACGCAGTGCATGTACGCCAAGGGCAACCAGGTGCCGGTGGCGCGCGGCTCGCGCATGCAGCAGCCGGCCTACACGTCGCCCGCGCCGCCGCCCCCGCCACCCCCGCCGGCCAGCGCGGTGCCCCCGACGGTCCCGCCGCCTCCGCCGGGCCCGCCGCCGCCTCCGCCGACCCGCTAGGGACGCCGGGGCGGCGGCGGGGGCGGCACCACCGTCGTGCCCGCGGGCACCCACCCCCAGTAGTACGGTGACGCGCGATGCATGGGCAGTCCTCCTGACCGACCCACGGAGCACGCCCTGTGCCACGCGCGTTCGACACGAAATCACGCGCCTTCCGCGGGGGCGCGGTCCGCGTTGCCGGGAGAATCTACCCGGCAAGCCTTACCGGCCGCCACCTCGAGACCGTGCAATTCCGCGGGGGATCCACTGGCCCGATCCTTTGATCGTGCTCGGCCTGCTCGCGATGTTCTCGGGGGTCGGGCTGGGCGCGTTGCTGACCTGGCCTCAGCGGAATGCGGGGACGACCTCCGCCTCACCGCGCCGCTCGGCCGCGTCGTCCGGATCGAGGGGCGCCGCGAGCGGCAGCAGCACCACCGGCGTCGGCAGCAAGAAGCCCAGGTACCAGGCGCGGAACCGGTGACGGGGCCCCGGGCGGGTCGGGGCAGCCAGCCCGATCAGGCCGGCGCCGAAGGTCTCGGCCTCCGCACGAAGGCCATGCGGACCAGGCCGCCGCTCGCGCGCGCCACCACCGCCGCGCTGCGGGCCGCGCTGCGCAGGTCGCCGGCCGCCGCCGGCGTGATCGCCATCAGGATCCGCTTCGCCATCAAGCTCTCCTTCTCGCGCGCCGCGCTCACGGGCGGTGCACGACCAGCTCGTAGTTGCGGGGCAGGCGGCCGATGACCGCGCTCGAGACGCTCGCGATCAGGAACTCGTAGCCGCCGGGAGTCGAGAGGTGGACGCGACCGGGACGCCAGGCCAGCGCCGGCTGCACGCGGACCGCCAGCATCGACTCGCCGCCGAGCACACGGTTCGCCGCCGCGCGGACGTCGGCCCGCACGCGGTTGGCTCGGTCGCGGAGCCGGTCGCGCAGCCCACACCACAGGAGCGCGGCCGCGATCGGGCCGAGCCCGAGCACCATCCCCACCACGTCGTTCATCACGTCGCTCACGATCGTGCCTCCTCTGAAAAAGAGAAACGCCGCCGCTCATTCACTCAAGCGACGGCGCTCGGTCGGAAGCCCGCCCCGCGCTTCCGTTCGGAGAAACTGCAGCGATCGTGCCAGGCCGCGCGCGGGGTGGCCCACGCTGGATCCGTGTTGCGTGATGGCGACTTAGCGCCCGCGGCGCCGCGCCGGCGGGCACGGGCGCGCGCGTCGCGAGCGCCCATCACGTGGGCACATCCACACGCGGCGCCTGGTTTTTTCTCACCCTGGCCCCGCGACGCGGAATCGGCTAGCATCCTCTGCCATGACCCGGGAGGAGCTGAAGCGGAAGGTGTTCGCGGCGATCGACCGGCGCGTCGAGGAGATCATCGGCCTCGGCGAGCGCATCCGGAACCAGCCGGAGATGGGCTTCAAGGAAGTGAAGACGGCGGGCCTGGTCGAGCAGACGCTCGGCGGTCTCGGCATGTCGCCCAGGACCGGCCTCGCGCTGACCGGGGTGCGCGGCGAGGCGCGCGGCCGAGCGGGCGACGGGCCCACCTTCGCCCTCCTCGGCGAGCTCGACGGCCTGCGGGTCACCGGGCATCCGGAGGCCGATCCCCGGACCGGCGCGGCGCATGCCTGCGGCCACAACGCGCAGGTCGCCGGGATGCTCGGCGCCGCGATGGGCCTCGTGGACGCGGGCGCCTTCGACCACCTCGCCGGCCGGGTGGTGTTCTTCGCGGTGCCCGCCGAGGAGGGTGGCGACATCGAGTGGCGCCAGGAGCAGATCCGGGCCGGCCGCCTCGAGTTCCCCTGCGGCAAGCAGGAGCTGATGCGGCTCGGCCACTTCGACGACGTGGACCTGGCCATGATGATCCACACCAACTGGCGCGCGGAGGACGGCAAGGCGGGCGTGCCCGCCTCCAACAACGGCCGCGTCGGCAAGACCGCGCGCTTCATCGGGCGCGCCTCCCACGCGGGTGGCGCGCCGCACCTGGGCGTGAACGCGCTCTACGCGGCGCAGGTCGCGCTGGCCGGCATCAACGCGATCCGCGAGACCTTCCGCGACGAGGACTCGATCCGGGTGCATCCGATCCTCACCCATGGCGGCTCGCAGGTGAACGTGATTCCCGGGGAGACGCGGCTCGAGATGTACGTGCGCGGCAAGACCGCCGAGGGCGTCGCCGACGCCAGCCGGCGAGTCGACCGCGCGCTCCGCGCGGGGGCCCTCGCGCTGGGCGCGCGGGTGGAGATCGACACGCTGCCGGGCCCCATGCCGCTCCGCTGCGACGGGGCGATGGCGCGCCTCTTCGAGGCCACCGCGCGCGACCTGGTGGGGCCCGCACACTACCGCGACATCCCGCATCGCTCCGGCTCGACGGACATGGGCGACCTGAGCCAGGTGATGCCGGTGCTGCATCCTTATATGGGCGGCGCCCGGGGCCCGGGGCACTCCGCGGACTTCGCGATCGTGGACCGGGAGCTCGGCTACGTGCAGCCGGCCAAGGCTCTCGCCGCGATGGCGGTGGACCTCCTCGCCGACGGCGCCGCGGGCGCGCGCGAGGTGCTGGCGGGGCCGCGGCCGCCGATGACCCGCCAGGGCTACCTGGCCTTCCAGCGCGCCATCGCCCGCCGCGAAGTCTACGAGGGAGGAGATCCGGCATGAGCCTCTTCAAGATCCTGAGCCACGTGAGCATCACCGTCACCGACGTCACCAAGGCGCGCGACTTCTACACCGGCGTGCTGGGGTTCCAGGAGATCCCGCGTCCGGCGTTCGACTTCCCGGGGATCTGGTACAGCCTGGGCGGCGACCTGCAGCTGCACATCATCCTGAACGATCAGCTCGTGCGCCCGCCCGCGGAGCGGGAGAAGATCGTGGCGCGCTACCCGCACTTCGCGCTCTGGACGGAGGACGTGGACTCCACCGCGCGGCGCTTCGAGGAGCTGGGGCTGATCTGCCGCGACGTCATCTCGGGCCCGACCGGCCTGCGCCAGCTCTTCATCAAGGACCCGGACGGTAACATGGTCGAGTTCCTCGGGCCGAGCACCTCCGCGGCGGCCCGGCGCATGGAGGCGCCTCCGGCGCGATGAAGGTCGGCGTCAACCTCATCACCTTCGGCCCGGGCGCGAGCGAGGACGCGCTCGCGCGCTGGGCCGCGTTCGCGGAGAACGTGGGCTACCACTTCATGATGCTGGGCGATCACGTGACGATCACGCCCGACGTGCAGGGCCGCTATCCGGCGCCGTTCTACGATCCGTTCACCACCCTCGGCTGGCTCGCCGGGCTGACCCGCCGGGTGGAGCTGGGCTTCACCGTGATCGTGGTCCCCTACCGGCACCCGCTCGAGACCGCCCGCATGGCGGCCACCCTGGACCGCATCAGCGGGGGCCGGCTCATCTTCGGCATCGGGGTGGGCTGGGCCCGCCAGGAATTCGAGGTGCTCGGCCTGCCCTTCGAGCGCCGCGGGGCCATGACCGACGACTACCTGGGAGCGCTCAAGGCCGCGTGGACCCAGGACGTGGCGAGCTACCAGGGCCGCTTCGTGTCGTTCAAGGACATCTACACCGCGCCGCGTCCGCTGCAGCACCCGCATCCGCCGATCTGGGTGGGCGGCTCGAGCGGGGCGGCGCTGCGGCGCGCCGTGCGCCACGGCAACGCCTGGCACCCGATTCGCAGCCGCATCGCATACCTGCGCGACGAGGGGATGCCGAAGCTCCGGACCATCGCCGAGAAGGAGGGGCGCCCGGTCCCCGCGCTCTGCCCGCGCATCCGCCTGCGCCTGACCGACTCCCCGATGCCGGAGGAGACGCGGCTGGCCGGGGAGGGGACCATGGACCAGGTGCGGCGCGATTTCGCGGCGCTCGAGAAGCTGGGCACGCCGTACCTCTGCCTCGACACCTTCGCCGACGACCTCGAGGGCTCCCGCAACCACGAGCAGGCCTGGCGCATGCTGACGAGCCTGGCCGAGCGGGCCTTCGACCTGGACCGCCAGGCGCTGCGCTAGCCGGCCCGATGGACGCCGTCGATCTGTGGCTGCTGCGCTACGAGCCCGTCCACACCTTCGTCGCCGACGATCTGGTCGCCGACCTGACCGACGCCCAGGTGCGCGGCCGCCCGGTGCCCGGGGTCAACCCGGTGGCGTGGCTGATCTGGCACGCGATGCGGGTCGAGGACGTGTGCGTGAATCGCTTCGTGCTCGACCGGCCGCAGGTGCTCGACGCGGGCTGGCCGCCGCGCCTCCGGATCGCCCGGCTGGACGTCGGCACCGGCATGGACGACGCGCAGGTGGACGAGCTCTGCGCGCGCCTTGACGTGGAGCAGCTCCGCGGCTACTGCCGCGCGGTGACGCGCGCGACCCTGGACGCGGTGACCACGCTGCGCAGCCTCGACCTCGAGGTGATGGTCCCGGCGGATCGGGTCGAGCACGTCTGCACCGCCGAGGGCGCGGTGGCCCCCGGCGCCTCGTGGCTCACCGAGTTCTGGGCCGGCGGCCGCAGCCGCGCGTGGATCCTGTTCCAGACCTCGCTACTGCACGTCTATGGCCACTACTTCGAAGGCCTCGCGACCAAAGGCCTCTGGGGCGCGCGCTCGCGCTGAGCGTCTCCTGCCGGGGTCTCCGTCCCGGGGCGCGGCGGGCGGCGGCGGGTGGGGCGGCAGGGGGGCTCTGACCACGACCGGCGATCTCGACTCCCCTTGCGATCAGGAGTTCCCAATCTGGGTTGTCGGCGGCGCCGCGAGCCTTGGCGGGGAACGGGTCACCCGCCCCCCTGCCGCCCCGCCCGCCGCCGCCCGCCGCGTCCCGGGACGGGATCGCGCGTCGCGTGGGATCGCGCTAGAGACGGGCCATCACCTGGTCGGCGAACGAGCGGAGGACCTGCTCTCGCTGGACGAAGTCCTGGCCGGGGACTTGTGGAAGCAGGATGATTCGGTTCACGCCGCCGACTCCCGCGACACGCTGCACCTGCTCGCGGACGTCGTCGGGGGTGCCGGCGAGGGCCATCAGGTCCACGAAGCGGTCGGTGACCAGGAGGCGGTGCTTCGAGGCGGCGGTGGCGTGCTGGTAGGAGTCGTAGGCGGCGCGGACCTGGTCGACGATCGCCTGGTCTTCGGGGCTCCAGCGAACGGGGAAGGCGTGGCGTAGCGCGGAGGCCACGCGGCCGCGCACGTGGTCGCGGGCGAGCGCGCGGTCGGGCGCGATCGAGGTGGGCGCCCAGATCGCGACGTCCACGTCGGCGGGCGCGCGGCCGGCCGTCTGGGCCCCCGCCCGGACGCAGCCCAGCGCGGCCTCCACCAGCCACGGCGCCACGCCCGAGTACATGATGGCGCCGTCGCCCAGGCGTCCGGCCGCGTCCAGCATGCGCGGGCCCGAGCCGGCCAGGTAGAGCGGGATCGCGACGGGGCGATCGAGCCAGGCCAGCCGCGCGTCCGCGCCGGTCTCGAGGCGCACCGATTGGCCGGCGAGCAGCCGCCGCAGCGACGTCGCCATGGACTCGAGCGTGGCCACGCGCGCCATCTTGCCGACCGCGAGGCCCATGGTCTCGGCCGCGCTGCCCCCGGTGCCGATGCCGAGCACGAGCCGTCCCGGCGCCAGCTCGTGGAGCGTGGCGACCGCGCTCGCGGTGACCGACACGTGGCGCGTGTGCGGCACCGTGATGCCGGGGCCGAGACGGATGCGCGAGGTGGCCGCCGCGCAGGCCGCGAGCGTCACCCAGAGCTCGCGGCAGACCAGGTGGGTGTCGGTGATCCACGCGGTGTCGAAGCCGAGCGACTCCGCGAGCTGGACCTGGCGGACGATGACCGGCAGCGGCTGGCTCGCGAGGATGCCGATGTCGAACTTCATGGACGCCGCCGAGAATCGGCCGAAAGCGCCGGCGCGTCAAGAGGTATGCTAGGGGACCCATGGCCTCCGACGCCGGCAACGGACAGCCCTTCGACGTCGCGGTGATCGGCGGCGGCCCGGCCGGCTCCAGCACCGCCACCGCGCTGGCGCGGCGGGGCCGCCGCGTGCTCCTGCTCGAGCGCGACCGCTTTCCCCGCTTCCACATCGGCGAGTCGCAGCTGCCGTGGATCAACGGGGTGCTGGAGGAGCTGGGCGCCCACGACACGATCGCCAAGGCCGGCTTCGTGGAGAAGTGGGGCGCGAGCTTCTGGGAGATCGACGGCACCCCCGCCTCCTACGTGGACTTCAGCGCCGCGGTCGAGACGCCGATGCCGCAGACCTTCCAGGTCCCGCGGGCCCGGTGGGACGAGCTGCTGCTGCGCCACGCCGAGCGCTCGGGCGTCATCGTGCGGGAAGGCCATCGCGCGGTGGACGCGGCCTTCGCGCCCGACGGGGTCACCCTGCGCTACGCGGGGCCCGACGGCGCCGAGCAGACCACGCGGGTCGCCGCGATCGTGGACGCCTCCGGCCGCGCGGGCTTCCTGGCCCGCAAGCTCGGCCGCCACGAACACGACCCCGTGCTGCAGCAGATCGCGGTGCACGCCCAGTACGAGGGCATCCCGCGGGCCGAGGGCCGCCAGGCCGGTGACATCCGCGTGCTCACCCGGCCCGACGTCGGCTGGATCTGGCTGATCCCGATCACCGAGACGGTGACGAGCGTGGGAGCGGTGGTCACGACGGATCTCCACCGGCGGGAGTCGAAGGCCACCGCGGAGGAGAGCCTCGATCACTATCTCCGCACCACGCCGGCCTCGCCGGCGCTGATGCGGGACGCGCGCCGGGTGTCGCCGGCCCGCTTCGACGCCGATTACTCGTATCTCGCCACCAGGATGGCGGGCGATCGCTGGGTCGCGGTCGGCGACTCGGGCTCCTTCCTCGACCCGATCTTCTCGACCGGCGTGCTGCTGGCCATGCAGGGCGGGCTGGAGGCGGCGGCCGCGATCGACGCGGGGCTCCGCGCCGGCGACCTCTCGGCACGCCGCTTCGCGCGCTACGAGCGGATCGTGCAGAAGCGCTACCGGTACTTCCGCCGCTTCGTGGTGGGCTTCTACGATCCGTACTTCCGCCGGCTGCTGTTCCGGCGCTCGCGGCGCCTCGGGATCTACGAGGCGGTGCTCTCCGCGCTCTCCGGCAACTGGCGCCCGACCCTCGGCACCCGCCTGCGCATCCAGGTCTTCTTCGCCATCATCGCCCTCAAGCGCCTCTTCCGCGTCGCGCCGCCGGAAGACGCGGGCGTCTGGCGCCGCTAAGTCATCGAAGGGGGCCTCGACGGCCCCTTCCGAGCCTCCCCCACGACGGGATTGCGCCGGCGAAGCCGCGAGGCGTACTTCCGGTACGTTGAGCGCTCCGACTGAGGGCGCCGCCCTCCCGCAGATGGGCCCGTATCGGCGGCCTGCTAGATGCCGGAGCCGAAGCCTCCGGCGGTGCGCACGGTCTGGGCCTCGCCCATGTGCATGGCGGCGTGGGTGACCAGCAGCCCGCCGAGGACGCCGATGCGCGGGCGCCCGGTGAAGGCCTTCGCGACCAGCTCGCCCTTGGCGCCGAAGCAGCCGAGCGTGGCGGCCTTCTCGAGCGCGGGAGCCTGCAGCTCGCCCTGCCAGTCGGACGGGCCGAAGCCGCGGATGATCTCCTGCGTCCGGCGGCCGACCGCGTCCCGGTACTCGCGCAGGGCGGCGACGTCGACCTGGCTGGTGAGCTCGGTGACCTCCGGCTTGCTCATCCCGATCCCGAAGTCGCGCCGTGCGGTCTTGAGGCGCGCGAGCCAGCCGCCGTCCATGACCTGGTCGCGCCCGCTCAGGATCACGTTGGCGAAGATGTCCTCGGCGCGGGCGATGTGCCACATCAGCCACGCCAGCGAGTTGAGGTCCTCGCGCGGCCGCACGCGCATCTGCTCGTCCGAGAGGCCGCCGAAGGTCCGCTCGGCCAGGGTGGTCTTGTCGCCGGTGACGGCGGCGGCGTGCATGCGGCCGTGCTCGTCCAGGAGGAGATCGCGCGCGTCCATGGGGGTTGCTCCCTTGCGGGTCGGGGTGGTGAGATCGGTCCGCCTCGCCGGGCACGATAGCACGAGGCGGGACCTCGGGTCACCGGCTCCCGGGACGGGGAAGGGGCTGGTCGCCGCCTCGGTGAAGGGCTAGAATTTCGGCCGAGGAGGCCCTCATGGCGACCATCGCGAGCCCGCTCACCGTCACGCCCGTCCATTCCGCGTTCGCCGCCGAAGTCGGCGGGGTGGATCTCACCCGGCCGCTGGACGACGCCACCTTCGAGCGCATCGCGGCCGCCTTCGACGACCACTCGGTGCTGGTCTTCCACGGCCAGGCGCTCAGCGACGAGCAGCAGATGGCCTTCAGCGAGCGCTGGGGCCCGCTCGAGACCACCGTGCGCACGCTGGGTGGCGAGGACCGCCTGGGGGCCCACATCGTGGATCTCTCCAACACCGACGCGGACGGCAAGCTCATGGGCTGGGACGATCGGCGGATGCTCTACCAGTCCGGCAACCAGCTCTGGCACAGCGACAGCTCCTTCAAGCCGGTGCCGGCCCACTCCTCCGCGCTCTCCGCGCGCGTGGTGCCGCCCGAGGGCGGGGAGACCGAGTTCGCGAGCATGCGCGTGGCCTACGAGTCGCTGCCGGACGAGCTGCGTCGGCAGGTGGACGGCAAGATCGTCGTCCACAGCTTCGGCTTCTCGCGCAGCCTGATCGATCCCGGCATCGGCACCGAGATCGGGCGCGACTACCCGCCGGTGCGCCACGCCCTGGTGCGGGCCAACCCGCGCAACGGGCGCCGGTCGCTCTACATTGGCTCGCACGCCTGGTACGTCGAAGGGCTGGGTCTGGACGAGAGCCGCATCCTGCTCCTCAAGCTGCTGGAGCACACCGTGCGGCCCGATCGCGTCTACCGGCACCGCTGGCAGGTGGGGGACCTGGTGATGTGGGACAACCGCTGCGTCCTCCACCGCGGTCGGCTCTGGGACAGCGCGCGCTACAAGCGCATCATGCACCGCACCACGGTGGCCGGCGCCGGCCCCACCCTATAGAGGGGTCAGGTCTTACATTCCCACATTTGTCGGAATGTAAGACCTGACCCCGATCTGGCTTAGCCGGCGGTGGGGCCGGTCGCTTCGGACGCGGCGGGCTTCTGACCGCCGTCCTCGGGGGCCACGCCGCGCATGCCGGGGCCGTGCGGCCCGCGGTGCTGGCCGCGCGGGCTCAGGAGCGTGCGCAGCTTCTCGTGCTGCTCCGGCGTCAGCACCTGCCGGCTCTGCTCGAGACTGCGGATCTGGGCCACGCGCCCATCCGCGCGCAGCTTCTCGATCTCCCGCACCTTGGCCTCGATCCGGGCCAGGTCCCGCGGCTTGTTGGGATCGGCCGGGTCCGGCGCCATCAGCGCCCGCAGATCCAGCTCGGCCAGCCGCCGGTCGGCCTCCCGCTTGATGTCCGCGCGCCGCGCGTCCGTGCCGAGCTTGCGCAGGTTGTCCACCTGGGCCGGGGTCAGGGCCAGCTCCTTCTGATGGCGCAAGGCCAGGCCGCTCAGCGAGAACCGGTGGGCCCTGGCCCGCCGCTGCCAGCCGTGATGGCCGTGCTTGCCTCCGTGTCCCTCCGAGCGGTGCCCCCAGTGCGGGTGCGCCCCCGGCCCCGGGGCGGGGCGCGTGGCGTCGGTGGGCGCCTGCGCCAGCGGCATGCCGGCGGGCAGCTCGGCGGCCGCGGGCAGGGTCATGCCCAGTACCAGGGCCAGTCCTCCCAGTGCGCTGCGTGCTTTCATGGCGATCCTCCCCGATCCATCGTAGCGGGGGCCGGGCCCCCGAGGATTGTCTACCGCTGCTTCTATGGACGGACGGACGCTCCGGATCGTTGACAGGGGGGCGAAAAAAGATCAGGAAGCGATGGCGGCGACCTGGCGGGAGACCAGCCGGGCGTAGAGCCCCCGGCGGCGCACCAGGTCGTCGTGGCGGCCCTGCTCGACCACCCGGCCCTCGTCGAGCACCACGATCTGGTCGGCGGCGCGGACGGTGGACAACCGGTGGGCGATCACGATGGTGGTGCGGGCGCGGGCCAGGCCTGCGAGGGCCTCCTGCACCACCTGCTCGTTGACCGCATCGAGGTGCGAGGTGGCCTCGTCCAGGATCAGGACGGGGGCGTCGCGCAGGAAGGCCCGCGCGATGGCCACCCGCTGGCGCTGGCCGCCGGAGAGCTGGAGCCCTCGCTCGCCCACCCGCGTGTCGAGCCCTTCGGGCAGGGCGCGCACCAGCGGCAGCAGCGAGGCGCGCTCGACCGCGGCCGCGACCTCCGCGGGGGTGGCCTCCGGCCGCGCGATGCGGATATTGCCGCCGAGCGTGTCGTTGAAGAGGTGGGTGTCCTGCGCCACCAGCGCGATCTCGCGGCGCAGCGCGTCCAGCCGCCACTGCCGCAGGTCGTGGCCGGCGAGCGTGATCGCGCCCGCGCCCGGATCCCAGAAGCGCAGCAGCAGGCCCGCGATCGTGGTCTTGCCCGCGCCGGACGGGCCCACCAGCGCGACCGTCGCGCCCGCGGGCACCGTGAAGGACACGTCGAGCAGCGCGGGCTGGCGCCGCCCGGGGTAGGTGAAGGTGACGTTGTGGAGCGCGATGGCCGCCGCCTCCCCGTAACGCGGGCCGGGTACGCCCGGCCCGTCGGCGATGCGCACCGGCTCGCCGTGGACCGCGTGCACGCGCCGCGTGGCCGCGAGCGTGTCGGCGAGCTGGCGGCCGACCTGGGCGATCTCCCAGACCGGTACGAACGCCGACATCGCGAGCAGCGTGAGCAGCGGCAGCATCGCGCCCTCGAGCCGCCCCGCCGCCACGAGCCACGCGCCCACCAGCGTCACCGCGAGGCCGCCGAGCCCGGTGGCCACCTCCTGGAGCGTCGACTGGCGCGCGAGGTCGGCCAGGAACGGCATGCGCGCGCCCGCGTAGGCCCGCGCGCGCTCGCTCAGCGCGAGGCCGCGCTCCGCCTCCTGCTGGAACGCCACGATCTCGGCCAGCCCCTGCACGGAGTCCACCGTGTGCGCGTTCAGCTCGCCGGAGGCTTCCCGCGCCCGCGCGCTGAGCCGGTCGATCCGCGCGCGCCCGAGCACCGGGCTCAGCGCCGCGTACGCCAGGAAGGGCAGCACCGCCAGCGCCATCGGCCACCCGAAGGCGCCGAGGGTCGCCAGCACCACCGCGGGCACGAGCACCGCGACCAGGCCGGGCGTGATGGTGTGGGCGAAGAAGTACTCGATCAGCTCGATGTCGTGCGTGGCCACGCCCAGGAGATCGCCGGTCCGCCGCGAGGCGAGGTAGGCCGGGCCCAGCTCCACCAGCTTCCGGAAGAAGCGCATGCGCATGTCGGCGAGCAGGCGATAGGCCATGTCGTGGGCGAGCCAGGACTCGAGCCAGTGCAGCACGCCGGCCAGCGGGGCCACGATCAAGAGGGCGACGAGCAGCGCGCCGGTGGGCTCGCCCCGGCTCACCGCGCGGACCACCAGCGCGCTCAGCAGGCCGACCCCGATGAGCGCGGCCACCCGCGCGACGCCGAGCACGAAGGTGACCACGAGCCGGCCGTGGTAGCCCGCGGCCATGCCCATGAGGATGCGGCCGACTTCCCGCCAGCCCGGGCCGGCCGCGCGCAGGACCGCGGGCGCCTCGGGGGCCGGGGTCGCGGGCGCCTCGTCGACCGGCGCCCGCGGGTCCCCGTTGCGCTCGGCGGCGGCCTCGGCCCCGCCGTC
>DATHSW010000417.1:0-4680 GCA_035463855.1 Candidatus Deferrimicrobiaceae bacterium
GCCCTGGTTCCTACCGTGTTGCTTATTGCGTCAAGGTAAACGTGGTCTGGTCTCGGCGGGCCCGTTTGCTTTGTAGCCCCCTCACCCTGCCCTCTCCCCTGAGGGGAGAGGATGTGAGGTGGGTAGGCTCTGCAGGCCTATGTATAGGCGCCGACCGAGGCGTCGGAGACGGTCGCCGCGTACTTGGCGAAGACGCCGGTGGTGAAGCGCGGCTTGGGCGCCTTCCACTTGGCCAGGCGCTTCCGGATCTCGGCCGCCGGCACCTCCATGTCGAGGCGCCGCTTCTTGACGTCGATGTTGATGATGTCGCCGTTCCGCACCGCCGCGATGGGGCCGCGGTCGACCGCCTCGGGCACGATGTGCGCGATCATGAAGCCGTGGGTGGCGCCCGAGAAGCGGCCGTCGGTCATCAGGGCCACGCTCTCGCCCAGCCCCGCGCCCTGCAGCGCCCCGGTCACCTGCAGCATCTCGCGCATGCCGGGGCCGCCCTTCGGACCCTCGTAGCGGATCACGATCACGTCGTTGGGCTTGATCTTGCCCTTCTTGACCGCGAGGAACGCGTCCTCCTCGCGCTCGAAGACGCGAGCGGGGCCGCGATGCGCGTACTTGTTCTGGCCGGAGAGCTTGATCACGCAGCCGCCCGGAGCCAGGTTGCCGCGCAGGATCGCGATGCCCCCTTCCGGCTTGAGCGGCCGGGCGAGCGGCTTGATCACCTGCTGCCCGGCCGGCTCCGAGGCCGCCTGCACCTCCTCACCGATCGTGCGGCCCGTCACCGTCTTCTCCCCGGCGTGCAGCAGGCGGGCCTCCAGGAGCCGCTTGCCCACCACCGGCATGCCGCCCGCCTCGTACATCTCGGGCGCGGTGTAGTTGCCCCACGGCTTGAGGTCGGCGAGCACCGGGGTCTTGCGCGAGATCCGGTCGAAGTCCTCGATCGAGAGCTTGAGGCCGAAGTCGCGGGCGGTGGCCAGGAGGTGCAGCACCGCGTTGGTGGAGCCGCCGGTGGCCATGACTCCCGCGATGGAGTTCTCCAGGCTCTTGCGCGTGACGATCTTGCGCGGGGTCAGCCCCTTGCGCAGGAGATCCATGACCAGCTTGCCGGACTCGAACGCCACTTCCTCCTTGCGGGGGTCGGTGGCCGGGATGCCGTTCCAGCCCATCGGGGACATGCCGAGCATCTCGTAGGCGGTGGACATGGTGTTGGCGGTGAACTGGCCGCCGCAGGCGCCCGCGCCGGGGCAGGCGTGGTCCTCCACGTCCCTGAACTGCTCGAGCGGGATCTTCCCCGCGTTGTAGGCGCCGATGGCCTCGAACACGTCCTGGATCGTCAGGTTGCGGTTGGCGAACGGCCCCTCGGTGCCGGCGCAGCGGCCGAACATGATCGAGCCGCAGTAGAGCATGAGGCTCGGGATGTCGAGCCGGCCCAGCACCATGGTCATGGCGGGGATCGTCTTGTCGCAGCCCGAGATCGTGACGAGGCCGTCGAACATGTGGCTGCGCGCGACCAGCTCGACCGAGTCCGCCACGACTTCGCGGCTGATCAGCGAGCCCTTCATGCCCTCGGTGCCCATCGTGATGCCGTCGGTGATCGAGATCGTGTTGACCTCGATCGGGGTGCCCCCCGCGGCCCGGATCCCCTGCATCACCTTCTCGGCCAGCTTCCGGTGGTTCCAGTTGCAGGGCATGGTCCCGATCCAGCAGTGGGCCACGCCGATCTGGGGGCGCCTCAGGTCCTCGTCGCTGAAGCCCACCGCCTTCATCATGGCGCGGGCGGCGGCGCGGTCGGTGCCTTCGAGGAGAACGCGGCTGTGCTTGCGGGGATCGACGGCCATCGGGGACTCCTTTGTCGTGGGCTCTGGTCCGGGCGATTCTACAGCAGCTCGCGGAGCGGGACCAGCGCGTAGCCCTGCCGCCGGAGGTCCCCGATGAGCGCGGGCAGGTATTCCACGAGCCGCCTCCCCGCCCCCGGGACGCCGTCGGCGTCGTGGAGGTCGTAGATCGCGCCCGGCCGGACGCGGGAGACGGCCCGCCGCGCCTGCTCGGCCGGCTCCACGGGCCGGCGGCTCTCCGGCTGCACCGTCCAGAACACGCACGGCGTGCCGAGGCGCTGGACCGTCCCGAACATGGCGAGGTTGGTCTTGCCCCATGGCGGCCGGAAGAAGCGCGGCGGTGTCCCCGCGGCCTGGGTGATGGCGGCGTGGCCGTCCCCGATCTCCCGCTCGGTCCGGGCGGGTCCGCAGCGCCAGAGGCTCGTGTGGCTCCAGGTGTGGTTGCCAAGATCGTGCCCGGCCTCCGCGATGCGGCGCGCGACGCCCGCCGCCTGCTCGGCGCGCCGGCCGATCAGGAAGAAGGCGCCGCGCACTCCCTCCCGCTCCAGGATGTCGAGCACGCGCGGGGTGCATTCCGGATCCGGGCCGTCGTCGAAGGTGAGCGTGGCCGCCCGGCGCGCCCGCGGCCCGCGCCACACGCTGCCGATCGTCAGCAGGTGCGAGCCCCACGTGTAGGCGCCCCAGAAGGCGGGCGCCGCTCCCCCCAGCAGCCAGGCCGCCCGCTTCACGCCGCGGGCCGCTTCGCCACGAGCAGGGTCAACCGGCCGCTCTGCACGACCTCACCGTGCTGGTTCAGGATGCTGCGCTCCTCGATCACGACGCCGCCCTCCTTCATCGAGCGCTTCGTCACGGTCTTGGACACGCTGTGGATGGTGTCGCCCACCCGGGTCGGTTTGAGGAACCGCCACTCGAATCCCATGAAGGCGAGGACCGCGAGCGGTGGCTGGGGCACCCGCCAGCCGAGGCCGGAGGACACGCACAGCGGGAGCAGGTCCGGGACCGTGCCCGGCTCCGCCACCCGGGTCGAGGCGAGCGAGGCGAAGAGCGCGGCGTGCGTTTCGGTCAGCGTCATGGCGGGCGTCTCGAGCGGCACGCCGGTCTGCACGTCCTCGAAGTACACCCGGCGCGGTGGCTGGCCCGCGGTCATCGGTGGGGGCTCAGGCGGGGCGCCGGCCGACCAGGTGGTCCGTCTCCCCCTCCTGGACCACCTCGCTTCGCTGATTGACCACGCGGCGCGCCACCGTCACCACGCCCCAGCCGGGCTGCTCGCCGTCGCGCTTGCCGGTGACCCGGGCCTCGACGTGGATGGTGTCGCCGATCTTGATCGGCCCCTTGAACTTCCATTTCACCGCGGCGAGCGGGCCCGTGACCTGGGCGGTGACCACCCGGTCGAGGAGGCCTTGCTGGATGGACAGTCCGAGGAGGCCGTGGGCGATGCGCTCGCCGAACTGCGAGGCCTTCATGTACTCGGCGTCGGTATGGAGCACGTTGTAGTCCCCGCTCAGCCCCGCGAACATGACCACGTCGGCCTCGGTCACGGTGCGGCCCGGGGAGGCATACTCCTCGCCGACCTGGATGTCCTCGAAGTAGACGGCTGGATCACCGCTCACGGGGCGTTAGGATAGCACGGCGCGCGGACCGGGAACCCAGCGCGCCGCCGGCCCGTTTCTTCCGCGAGAACGACGGCTTGTGGTATCCTTGCCGCGCTTTTCCGAGGTGCGTGTCCCAGCGGCGTGTCCCTCACCACACCATGGAGGTGCTCATGCAAGACCGCAGACGGTTCATCCTCAAGGGGGCCACGCTGGTCGCGGCGGGCGCGGCCGCGGCGGTCGTCGACGCCCCCAACGTGATCGCCCAGCCTCGGTTCCAGTGGCGGATGCCGACCTTCTGGTCGCCGGCCAACGACGTCCTGATGGGCAACGCCCAGAAGTTCGCCAAGATGGCGGAGGAGATGAGCGGCGGGCGCTTCAAGATCCAGGTCTTCGCGGCCGGCGAGCTGATGCCGGCGCCCGGCGTCTTCGACGCCTGCTCGCAGGGCACGGTGGAGATGTACAACGCGGCGGCCTACTACTGGCCGGGCAAGGAAGTGGCCACCCAGTGGTTCACCGCCATGCCGTTCGGGCTCAACCCGCAGGGGACCTACGCCTGGTACTACTTCGGCGACGGCCTCAAGCTCTGGGAGGAGACCTACACGCCGTTCGGCCTCATCCCGCGGCCCTCGGCCTCGACGGGGCCGCAGATGATGGGGTGGTTCAAGAAGAAGATCAACTCCACCGCCGACCTCAAGGGCCTCAAGATGCGCATCCCCGGCCTGGGCGGCAAGGTCTACGCCAAGTACGGCACGTCGGTGGTGCTCCTGCCCCCGGGTGAGATCTACACCGCCCTCGAGCGCGGCGTCATCGACGCCACCGAGTGGGTCGGCCCGCACGACGACATGAAGATGGGGTTCCAGCAGGCCGCCCGCTACTACTACTACCCCGGCTGGCACGAGCCGGGCACCACCGGCGAGTTCGTCTTCAACAAGAAGGCGTACGAGTCGCTGCCGGTGGACTTCCAGCGCATGCTCGACTACATCACGCAGGCCCTGAACACGGTGGAGTTCATGGAGTACTTCACCAAGAACTCGATCGCCCTGCACGAGCTCAAGACCAAGTTCAAGGGCAAGGTGGACTTCATCAAGCTGTCGGACGCCATGATCAAGGAGCTGAAGAAGACCGCCGAGGAGGTCAACCGGGAAGAGTCGGAGAAGAGCCCGATGGCCAAGAAGGTCCACGCCTCCTACACCAAGTTCCAGAACCTGGTCGGGGAGTGGAGCATGATCTCGGAGGGCTCCTACTACAGCCTGCTCGGCTAG
>DATHSW010000418.1:0-10227 GCA_035463855.1 Candidatus Deferrimicrobiaceae bacterium
GACGACCCCCTTGGTGGTGTCGACGCTGACCTGGGTCCCCTTCACCCGCTCGTCGGCGAAGAGCGAGATCTTGGTCTTGGAGGTGATCCAGCTGTCGGTCACCATCGTCTTGGCTTCCTGCGTCGTGGTCTGGGCCTGCTCATTCGCCTTGGCCGCCGTGTCGGCAGCCCCCGCCGTCAGCGGGGTCGCGGCCACGAGTGCCATCAAGATCGCTGCGGTAGTCGTCGTAGTACCGTATCGCATAGTCCGATCCTCCTCACGTACGGGTTGAACCGGCAACTCGTTGTTCGGTCGCCGGGATCTCGAGCTGCACAAGCCGTCCCTCCGCATCACGATCTAAATTAGGCCCAATAGTCATCCGTCCCGTGAACCGGCTAAGCTCCTGCCGATCCACAGCATCGGGAGGCTCCGCGATGAGCACTTGGGCCGCGTGCGCGTCTACAGCGGGGATGACCCTGCTGATCGTGACGTTCGTCTTCCTCTACAGCTGATGCGCGCACACCGTAGCGCTGCCCTGCTGCTCCTTCTCCTGGGAGCGAGTTGTGCCGGGATAGGTACCGCACCGCCAAGCACACCCCAGCCCACACAGACTGGCAAGTCCCAGCCCCAGCCCGCGCCTCACCCGCTCGATCCGCAGCAGGCCGAGCGGATCCGCCGCACCATGGTCCCGCTCATCGCGGCCATGGATCATCCGCGTCCGCTGAACCAGGTTCGGGTTGGGATCGTGGACGATCCTCATGTCAACGCGGCCAGCGGCGGCGGGGGCGAATTCTATGTCACGACCGCCCTTCTGCAGAAGGCCAGCGATGACCAGCTTAGGGGAGTGTTGGCGCATGAGCTCGCCCACGACGACCTCGGCCACGTGGCTAAGGCACAGGCGTTGGGCGCGGGCCTCGGCATCGGCATGATCATTCTCGATCAGATCTTCCCCGGCAGCGGTCGCATTACCCCCATCGCCGGCGCCCTGGTCACCAACAGCTATAGCCGCAGCGAGGAGTATGCGGCGGACCACCACGGTGTGGACATTCTCACGCGCGCCGGCTATTCCAAGACCGTGATGATCAATACGCTGACCTAGCTCGTAAGAACGGAGGGCGCCAGCGGGGGAGGGTACCTCGCCACCCATCCGAGCACGCAAGAGCGGATCGACGCGCTGAACAAGCTCTAGCCGGAGCCTGTCGGCGCTAGTGCTCGGCACCCGGCCGTCAGCGTGACGACGCCGGCACCGGTACGGACATCCATCGGCTCGGGAGCATCGCTCGCTCATTGGACCTAGGTCCAATACGAAGCCGCTGGTGACACTGCTAGCGTGGTTCCCACACACGGGCTGAGAGGTTTGGCAATGAGGAACTCGGCGGCAGATGGATCTGCAATGCTAGCCCATAGGGTGCCCGCGGCTCGGGCCGAGAAAGTGAGGATTTCCGATGATCATGGTCTTTCGCCGTTTCCGGGAATTGAACGTCGCTCTGTTGGCGGCGGGGGTCGTGGCCGCCTGCGGCCCGTTGGCCTCGTCGCAACAGCCGGTGCAATCGACCAACCCCAGCGTCACCTATAGCTATCGGACCGACCAGGAACTGCTTCAAGCTAGCCAGAACGCGACGACGTATTGCGGTCAGTATCAAACCGCCCCGCGAACCGCGACCCTCACGAACAACGCGGACGGCAGCAAGACCGTGGTCTTCGAATGTGTGCGGACCGCTCTTCCCGCACCGGCGCCGGTGAATCCCAACCTGAGCTATACGTATCGGACGGACCAGGAGCTGGTGCAAGCGTCGCAGACCGCCAGCGCCTACTGCCTGAAGTACGGCTCCCAGCCGATGACGTCTAGCATGGTGGCCAACTCGGACGGAACCAGGACCGTGACGTTCCAATGTGGTTCACGTTGAGTCAACGGTGTCTGAGCCGTCAATCGCTCACGTTGCCCGCACCGTGAGCACGGGGTACGCGGCGGTAGCGACCACACGGCTCGCCGCGCTGCCGAGGAAGAACTTGGCGATCCCACCACCACCGCGGGTGCCGACCACAATGAGATCGGCCCGCTTCGAGCGGGCCGCCTTCACGATCCGCTCGTGCGCGACACCCTCCAGCAGCAGAGTCTTGCATCGCACCCCCGCCCTCTTGGCCTTGACTACCAGCGCGTCGAGTCGCTTCTGCCCAGCGGCCCGCGCATAGGCCGCGATCTCCTCATAGGCCTGGGGCGGTACGTATTCCCCGTAGCCGACCAGCGGCGCCGGATCCATGACGTGCACGAGCAGCAACTGGGCGTGATTGGCCTTGGCCATGTCCACGGCCCACTTGAACGCGGCCCCGGAGGCGCTGGAAAAGTCCGTGGCGTGCAGGACGCGCCGGAATCGACTCATGGGTGGCTCCTTCCTTGGGGGTTACGTGTGCCCGCCCGCAATGGGTTGTCTTCCCATGCCGGACTGAGTGGGCGTCAGCTCTGAAGGCGGCCCCAGCGGTGTGATCCTGGGCGCGGCTTGCCGCGCCAGGTATTCGTCGATCCGCTCTTCGATCTCGGGAGGGAATTGCGGCACTGGCCCCACGAGCCGGCGCCCGTAGACCTGGAGCATGACCTCGCGGAAGATCGGCAGCGCGCTGCGGCCCCCAGTCTCCATCTCTCCCAGCGAGCGGTTGTCGTCGAACCCGATCCGGACCGCGACGGTGATTCCCTGCCTTCCGTAGGTGGACCCCACGAACAGCGCGTCGCGGAAGTCGCTCGTCGTCCCGGTCTTGCCCATCACCGGGATCGGAAAGTCGCGGCTGTCGAGGCTGTGGGCGGTGCCTTCCGGGAGGCGGACCACGCCGCGCAGCCCCTCCTGGATCATGCTCAGGTGGCTGGAGCCGATGTCGAGCTCGGCCCGGGACGCCTCGTAGAGCATCGCGCCGGAGGCGTCGGTCACGCGATCGATGATGTAGGGCTCCGCTAGGATCCCCGAGGCCATGGCCCGATAGGCACCGGCCAGCTCCAGCAGCCGTACCTCCGACGCGCCCAGCGCCGTGGTGAGGTAGGGCTGCAGCGGGCTACGGATCCCCAGCTCCCGGGAGGTCCCGATGACCCGGGACAGACCGATCTCGCGGGTGATCCACACCGCTACCGCGTTGCGCGACTCGGCCAGGGCCTGACGCATCGGGATCAGTCCCTTGAACTGGTTGTCGTAGTTGGTGATCCACTTCACCGGACGATTGGTCCCCGCCGGGACCGAGATCGGCTCGTCTGGCACCATACTGTCGAGGTTCATATCCTGGCGAAGCGCGGCCAGGTACACCAGGGGCTTCCATGCCGAGCCCGGCTGCCGCAGCGAGCCGGTGGCGCGGTTGAAATCGGAGTACCGGGCGAAGCGGCCCCGGTCCAGCCGGCGCCCCCCCGCCACGGCCAGGATCGCCGCGTCCGCGTTGCGCAGTACCACTACCGAGCCCTGAATCAGCCCTTTCGCCTCGTGGTGACGCTTCTCGTAGAGGGCCAGGCCGTTCTCCAGAGCTTCGTTCACGATGCTCTGGACCCGATCGTCCACGGTGGAGCGGACCGTGATCCGCCCCTGGAAGAGGTCTTCGACCCCGAAGCGGTCGCCACCATGCCGTCTCACCTCGTTCAAGACGGTATTGATCGCGGCGGGCGCGGCGGTAGTGACGGGACTACTGGTCGCCACGAGGATCGGCTCGGCCTGGCAGCGCTTCGCGAGCCCCTCGGAGATGTAACCGTTGCGGGCCATCAGGGCCAGGATCTCGTTGCGGCGACGCAGCGGCCGCGGGTCGCCTGGCACCGGACTGTAGTCCCGGGGCGACTTCGTGATCCCGGCCAGCAACGCGGCCTTGCCCGCGTCCTCGTCCGTGTAGCTCGACAGGGACTTACCGAAGTAGTACTCCGAGGCGGCGGCAAGACCGTAGCGACCGTTGCCCAGGTAGTTGAGGTTGGCGGACCGGGCAAAGATCTCACGCTTCGCCCGCTCCTGCGATCCGTAGCGCCGGCGCATCTCCTCCTCGAGCCAGAGAGCGAGGCGGACTTCCTCCAGCTTCCGCAGGAGCTTGTTCGTGGTCGGGACGCCCAGGGCCGCGGAGAGAAGGCGCGACGTCACACCGTCGCGGAAGAGGACGGGGCCGTTCTCGCGGCTCACCCGGTCCCGGAGGAAGTAACCACGGACGAGCTGCTGCGTAAGTGTGGAGCCCCCCTGCGGGAACCGCAGCCGCAACTGGAGGCCGCCCTTCCACCAGGCGGCCATCGAGTGCGCGGCCGTCTTGTACACCACCCGGAGCAGCGCCCGGTACTCTACGCCGGAGTGGGAGAAGAAGTTCCTGTCCTCGGCCGCCAGGATGGCGTCGCGAAGAATCGGGGGCACCTCGTCGTAGGGGACGACTCGGCGGTACTCCCGGGCCAACTCAACCAAGACCTTGCCGTTCGTGTCGGAGATTTGGCCGATCGTGGGAAGCTTGAAACGGATGAACGGTTCGAGGTCAGGCAGCCCGGTCCGGTTGAAGTAGATGTGCTGGACGAGCCCGACCCCCGGGAGCAGGAGCAGCAGCACCAGGGCACAAGCCCACACGCACACCATGCCGCGCGAGCGCATCGATCGTAGAATTCGGACCACCACGGACCTCGCGGAAGCCCCGGGGCCTTGATCGGGCCCGCGGAGTTTGGTCGCCCGGTACCGGTGTCCTGGCGGATCATGCGCAGCAAAGAGCCTCGTCACTGTTGGTCCAGCCTCCGCCGGGTCGTGATCCTGGCTCGACTCTAGTCGAGGGCATCCGGCGTGCCTATTGGACCTTGGTCTATGAGATTGCGGCAGGGCTCCGGTCAGCGCTCGGCGAAGCGCCTACGTCGGAAGGTGTAGCCAGGATCCGCCGCCGCCCGGCCCTCGGCGATCAGACGGCCGGCCCCAGTGTCGAGGGCAGCCATGCGCTTGACTCCGTCATGCAGAGAGAGCGCGACTTCGACGTCCGTGGACTCCGATGAGATCGGGCTGATCACGGAGCGTTTGAGCGCCAACGGAACAGGCATCGGCACAGGCACGGAGATAGCGCATGAGCTGCTGATCGGCGAGCCGGCCCGGTCGGGTGAAGTCGCCGCCGGCAATCGCGCGGACAGGATCATCGTCCGCCCCGGCCCGGTTCGACGCAATGACCCCGTTCTTCGATGTGATCACGTTCCCGTAGATCCAGGGCCGGGTGGCCCACGGCGGTGGGAATCCTAGGGGTTCCAGCCGATCGGGATCTGGAGAGACGGTACCGAACGGGTATCGCCTCTCGCCGTTCCGGTTCCAGACGATCCGCGTCCGATCCTCGCGCGTCATCAGGACGCCCGTCCTCACCTACTTTGGGCGACGGCTAGCGGGCGGTCTATTCGACCTTGGGCCCTACTCGGTCGGCATCGCCCGAGGCGGCTCGACTCACAGCTCGTCGAAGTTGACCGAGTCCAGCTCACCGATCGTCCGCCCCTCGACGAGGACCTCCCAGCTGTCATTGATCTGGAAGTTCGACACCTTCGGCATCGAGCGCTGGAATCGGAGCAGATTGACGCAGTTGAGCATCTCGATGTCGAAGTGGCTCAGTAGCAGGCGCAGGGCGTCTCTCGGCCGGAAATCCTTGCAGCTGAAGGCGTCGAACGCATAGTAGTTGTCTTCGTCCCAGGTGTGAATGGCAGCGTGAGATTCCGCCCAGATGCTCACTCCGGTCACACCGCTCTCCTCTGCCTGGCGTCTGCGCAGGAAGTCCCTCATGACCTGGACGGGAGCCAGGCTGAGGTCTATGGGGCCGTTGGCGGTCGTGGCGAGATCCTTGGCCTTCTTTTCGAGCTCGACTTCGATATCGTCGCAAAAGGCCGTCATCTCATCGTGGGCGAACGGATACCGACAGACGATCGGAGGAAGGACCAGAGTCATGTCCAGGTTACGGGCCAGTGCTTCGAAGAGACCCAGTATGTTGTCGGTCGAGGTGAGATTCCGCTTGCTGTAAGTGGATGCGTCCACGATCAGGTGACGCCCGACGAAGTCATCTGTCTTCGGCTGTGCCATGCGTCCTCCCCTTTTCGGGAAGGGTAGCATGACCTCGGTCACGTCACGTCCCGCGCCCCACGCTCGAACAAGCCTGAAGGCGGTGACCTCCACCCGAACGTCCGGGTGCGCTGAACCCCTCGGGCACGTGGAGCTGGCCGGGCTGCCGGGCCGGATCCCCTCGCCGTGCCGCTATCCTCGGCCACCGGCTCTGCTGGCGCCCCCGCGCCCGGTGCCGACATGCGTCCGCTACCGGGAAGGCATCGGGTGGTTGGTGCGCTGCATGTCACCAAAGTCCAATAGACTGGCGGGACACCGCCCGCTACGCTGCGCAATGATGAGAGTTGTGTTCGTCGACCACCGGGGTGTCCTTGGCGCCGAGCGCGCCGAGCTTTCTCTGCCACGCCCTTCGATCGTCGGGAAGCTGATCTTCGCGACGCTGCTGACCGCGGGCATGCTCCTGACCGGAGCACTCAGCGTCCGGACCGAGGCCCTGCGGAGTGCCCAGGCGCAGACGGTGGCGGCCCCGCCCGCCCGCATCAGCTACATCGAGGGCGACGTCTCCTTCTGGCGCCCTGGCGCCGCGGAGTGGACGCCGGCCAGGATCAATACGCCACTCGCTCCGGGAGACTCCCTCTATACCGGCCCCAACGGGAACGTCGAGGTGCAGATCGGACCGCGCACCTTCCTGCGCGCCGCCGAGGGAACGCAGGTCGGCCTCGACAATCAGGAGGCCGGTTTCGTGCAGTTCAGGGTGACGGCGGGGCGAGCCTCCGTCGACGTCGGCGAGCTCGCGCAGGCGCAAACCGTGGAGCTCGACACGCCGAACGCGGCGTTCACCCTAGAGCGCACGGGCTATTACCGCGCGGACGTGACGGAGGATTCCACCACGTTCGAGACCCAGCGAGGCGGCAACGCCACGATGACGCCAGCGGGCGGTGTCGCCAGCACGATCGCGGCGGGCCGGCAGGTGATGGTCACGGGCACGGACGTGGCGCGGGTCGAGGTGGGCCCGGCGCCCGAGCTCACCGAATGGGACCGCTGGAACTACCAGCGCACCGACCAGCTCGTCAACTCACTGAGCGCGCGCTACGTCGCGTCGGGTGTCTACGGCACGCCGGAGCTCGACCGCTACGGGAGCTGGCGGACGGTCGAGGGCTACGGCTCGGTGTGGGTGCCGCGCACTGTCGCGACGGGTTGGACACCCTACAGCACCGGACGGTGGATCTGGGACCCGCGCTACGGCTGGACCTGGCTCGACGACGAGCCGTGGGGCTGGGCGCCCTATCACTACGGCCGCTGGGTCCACGCCGGTGGGTTCTGGGGCTGGGCGCCGGGACCCATCGTCACGCGGCCCGTCTACGCCCCCGCCCTCGTAGTCTTTCTCGGTGGCGGCGTGCGCCTGAGCGTGGGCGTCCCGCTCGCGTGGGCGCCACTTGGCTGGGGGGAGCCTATCATTCCGTGGTGGGGCCGCCCCGGCTATGTCGGTCGCCCATCGTGGGACGGCTGGGGCGGGCCGCGCGTCGTCAACAACGTCGTCGTCAAGAACACCACGATCATCAACGTGCAGAACATCACCGTCTATCGGAACGTGACCGGGTCGAGCAGGGTGAATGCGGTGGTCGGCGTCGCCGCCGATCGCTTCGGGCGCGCCGACGTCCGGCCGAGCCGGTTCAGCGAGGCCGATGTCAGGCAACTCACGCCAGTCCGCGGCCACCTTGCCGTCAAGCCCGTTGCCGCCAGCCTGGCGCCGAGCAGCGGCACCGCCATCAGGCCGCCAGAGGCGATCCACGGCCGGTCGGTCGTGGCCACGCGCCCGCCCCGCGACTTCACCCCGGCACTGCGGGCCGAGGGGCTCACTGCCCCCAGCGTCGCGACGCCGAGCACGGCGCCGCGGCTCGTGCCCGCGCCCAGGAAGGAGGCGCCGCCCGCGCGCTCCGCGGTCGCGCCCAGCCCGGCGCCGGGCGCCACGCCGGCTATCGGCGCCCCCACTCCGGCGCGGCCGGACGTGAGGCGGAACAAGGCCGCCGAGCAGCGGCCACAGCCACCGACGCCGCCCGCGGTGGTAGCCCCGCAGCCCCGGCGTGAGGCCGCCCCGGCCGGGCCCCCGGTACGGCCGGACGCGAAGGGGGACAAGGCCGCCGAGCGGCCACAGCCGCCGACGCCGCCCGCGGTGGTGACCCCGAAACCCCGGCGTGAAGCCGCCCCGGCCGGGCCCCCGGCACGGCCGGACGCGAAGCCGGGCAGGGCCGCCGAGCAGCGGCCACAGCCACCGACGCCGCCCGCGGTGGTGACCCCGCGAGCGAAAGACACGGCGGCCCCCGCGCCTGTGACCCCTCCAGTCAGCCAGACCGTGCCGCCACGCACCGAGCGCCCCAACGCTCGTCCCGCTGCGGGCCAGCCGGCCGAGCCGGTGGTGGCCACCCCGGAGCCAGGTCAGCCACGCGGTGCCCGGCAGTGAGCCAGACGAGGCCTGGGGGGGAAGCCGGCAGACAGTCGGGCTCTGACGGCCGAGCCGGTGCGAAAGCCCTCTCCGGATGGCCCATGTACGGGCTCGGCGATTCCGGTGCGGGCTCGGATCCATGCATCGATGGTGTCCAGCAGCGGTTCGAAGTACGCGTTCGGGTAGGGCACGGATGCCCCACTCGGGAAGCGACCTCCTCAACGGGCCGTGGGCGGCTTCATGCGGAAGCGCCCGCCTCGATTGAGTTCCCGGCGTGGCACCGCGGTTGCAATCTCATCACGCTGCACTGGAAGCGGCGGGGGCGATGGCAAACTGTCTCCCTTGGGCAAGGGTCTGGCTCAGGACAGTCCGTCAGCGTTGGCTCCGACCCGAAAGACGAGGAGGGCACCACATGACAGGCTACGTTGGACCGATCGAAAGCCAGACCCTGGAGAACACCTATTTTCGCCGGGTCTTGTTCACCGGCGAGCACGCCCAGCTCGTCGTCATGTGCCTGCAGCCGGGCGAAGAGATCGGTCAGGAAGTGCACGCAACCGTCGATCAATTCTTCCGCATCGAGCAGGGTGAGGCCAAGTTTGTCTTCAACGAGGCGGAGGAACATGTCGTGCGCGATGCCGACGGAATCCTGGTCCCTGCGGGCACCTCCCATAACGTCATCAATGTGTCGAAGACGACGCCCCTGAAGCTTTACACGATCTACTCCCCGCCGAACCACCCTGGCGGCACGGTGCACAAGACCAAGCATGAGGCCGAGGCGGCCGAAGCAGCCAATCATTCCTAGCTGGGGGCCATGCGCTCCCGAACCGGCTGAAAGGGGGACGTTCGATGCTACTTCTACTCATTCTTCTGCTGCTATTGGTCGGCGGAGGCGGCGGCTACTACGGGTATTCCAGGTGGGGGACGGGCGGGGGCTTGGGGGTAGTCGGGACGGTCCTGCTCATCGTGGTGGTCTTGTACCTGGTCGGCGGCTTCCGTTGACCCGTTTGGGATCGATCGAGTCAAAGGAGACGAGCCATGAAGCAAAGCACTAAGGACAAGGCAAAGGGAAGATTTCACGAGGTGAAAGGCAAAATCAAAGAGAAGGTTGGACGAGCGACCAACAATCCCGACTTAGAAGCCGAAGGTCAGGTCGAAAAGATGGGGGGGAAGGTCCAAAAGAAGATCGGCCAAGTGGAGAAAACCCTCGGAGCATAGGCGAAGGATCACGCGCAGAGGGCGAGGTCACTCTCGCCCCAGCCTGAGCTGTCCGCACAAAGTGGCGAGGCTCGGTGATGCGCAGCGACCGCGATCAAGATGGAGGATCCCAGGGCACGCGCAGAGCGCAGCAGCCGAGGAAACGGACAGAGCGCGCCGGGGCCCGCGCCTCGCATCGGCTGGAAGGATCTGCAGGATCCCGATCGTGATGCTCCCGAGCCGGACCGGACGGCGAGCCGGAGCGAAGCAATCGCGATGCGCAGGGGCGGCCCGTCCAGCGCGAGATCCCGGCGACAGGGCAACGAGTTGCCGGGTCAACCCGTACGTGAGGAGGATCGGACTATGCGATACGGCACTACGACGACTACCGCAGCGATCTTGATCGCACTCGTGGCCGCGGTCCCGCTGACAGCGGGCGCCGCCGACACGGCGGCCAAGGCGAAGGAGCAGGCCCAGACCACGACGCAGGAAGCCAAGACGATGGTGACCGACAGCTGGATCACCTCCAAGACCAAGATCTCGCTCTTCGCCGACGAGCGGGTGAAGGGGACCCAGGTCAGCGTCGACACCACCAAGGGGGTCGTC
>DATHSW010000419.1:0-11055 GCA_035463855.1 Candidatus Deferrimicrobiaceae bacterium
GGATCGCGCGCCAGGTCGCGTTCCTCGCCGAGCGGCCCGACGTGGGGTTGGTCGGCACCGGGTGCGTGGAGACCGCCTCCACCGGCCTGGTGGTGCGCGTCGTGCGCCCGCCCGAGCACGACGCGGCCATCCGCCGGCTGCTGATCCGCGCCAACCCCTTCGTGCACGCCTCCGTCGTCATACGGCGCAGCGCCCTCGAGCAGATCGGGGGCGGCTACGACGAAACGTTCGAGGTGGCCCAGGACTACGATCTGTGGCTGCGGCTCAGCGCGGTCACGCGGCTGGCCAACCTGGCCGACCCGCTGCTGATCCGGCACCTCGTGCCGGGTCGCGTGACGGCGGTGCGCGACGAGGATCGCCTCCGGGCGGAGGCGCGGGCCCGCTGGCGCGCGGTGCGTCGCGGCACCTATCCGCCCTGGTGCGCGGTGCACGCGCTGCGCCCGGTCCTGGCCCTGGCGGTGCCGCGGCCCCTCCGTCGCCTCATGCGCGGCGGCCGCGGCGGCTGACGTGGCGGCGCCGTTCCGCGTGCTCGAGCTGCTCGTCTCCACCGATCTGGGCGGCGGGCCCGCCCACGTCCGGGATCTGGTGGCCGGCCTCGCGGGCGACGAGTTCCAGTTCACGGTGGCCGGCCCCCCGGGGGGAGCCTACGAGGGGGAGTTCACGGCACTCGGCGCCCGGTTCGTGAGCGTGCGCTCCGACCGCCTCTCGCCCGCCGTCCTGCGGCGAGTGGTCCGGCTCATCCGGGAGCACCGGATCGAGATCGTCCACTCGCACGGCAAGGGCGCCGGGCTCTACGGTCGGATCGCGGCGCGGCTGACCGGGGCGGCCGCGATCCATACCTTCCACGGGATCCACTACCGGAGCTACCCGCGCCTGTACCTCACCGTCGAGCGGTACTTGGCCCGGCACGGGTACGCGGTGGTTCACGTCTCGGCGAGCCAGGCCCGCGAGGCGCAGGCGCTGGGGCTCGCGCCGGCCGGCCGGAGCCGGCTCGTGGTCAACGGGGTGGATGCGGCGCGGGTGCGGGCGGCGATCGCGCGGGAGCCGCTGTCGCGGGCCGCGCTCGGCCTCGACCCGGGCGCGCTGGTGCTCGGCACGGTGGCGCGCTTCGATCCGGTCAAGGGCCTCGACGTCCTCCTGCGCGCCTTCGCCCAGGTCCTCGCGCGCCGGCCGAACGCCCAGCTCCTCCTCGTGGGCGATGGACCCGAGGCGGCTCGGCTCCGCGACCTGGCCGGGGCGCTCGGACTGGCCGGGCGGGCGGTGTTCGCCGGTCCGGTGAAGGACGCCGCGCGCGGCCTGCCCGCGCTGGACCTCTACGTGTCCGCCTCGCACCGGGAGGGCCTGCCGCTCGCCCTGCTGGAGGCCATGGTCTGCGGCCTGCCCGTGCTCGCGACCCGGGTTCCGGGGCACGTGGACGTCGTGGAGGACGGCGTCACCGGGGTGCTGGTCCCCCCGGGCGATCCGGCCGGGCTGGCCGCCGCCGCCGTGGAGCTGCTCGAGGACCCCACGCGGCGGCGGGCGCTGGGGGAAGCGGGCCGCGCGCGGGCCGAGACGCACTTCGCCCTCTCCCGCCTGCTCGCCGAGATGCGCGATCTCTACCGCGAAGCCGGTGGTTTTCATCGGGAGGGTCCGCATGTGCGTGGCGTATAATGCTTTTTTGACGGAGATGACAACATGCGCATCCTGATCACCGGGATCACCGGGTTCGTCGGCAGCTTCATGGCGGAGTACGCCTTGGCGAACGGCGCCGAGGTCTTCGGCTCCGTGCGGTGGCGGAGCAAGTCCGAGAACATCGACCACCTGCGGGCGAAGATCACGCTGATCGAATCGGACCTGCGCGACCTGTCGTCGGTCCGCACGCTGCTCGAGACGTCCAACCCCACTCACGTCGTGCACCTGGCCGCCCAGAGCTTCGTGGCCGCCTCCTGGCAGGCGCCGGCCGAGACCATGACCACCAACATCATCTCGCAGGTGAACCTGCTCGAAGGGCTGCGCGGGCTCAAGATGTCGCCCCGCTTCCTGGTGGTGGGCAGCAGCGAGGAGTACGGCCTGGTCACCGAGGACGAGCTGCCGATCCGGGAGACCAATCCGCTCCGGCCGCTCTCGCCCTACGCGGTGAGCAAGGTCGCCCAGGACATGATGGGCTATCAGTACTTCAAGAGCTACGGCATGCCCATCGTCCGGAGCCGCGCCTTCAACCACGAGGGTCCGCGGCGCGGGGACGTGTTCGTCACCTCGAACTTCGCCAGGCAGGTGGCCGAGATCGAGGCGGGGCTGCGCGATCCGGTGATGTACGTGGGCGACCTCTCCCCCCGGCGCGACTACTCCGACGTCCGCGACATCGTGCGCGGCTACTGGCTCCTCCTGGAGCGCGGCGAGCCCGGCGAGGTGTACAACCTCTGCTCGGGCAAGTCGTGGGCCATCCAGCAGGTGCTGGACTTCCTCCTCGATCAGTCGCGGGTCAAGGGCATCAGCGTGCAGACGGACCCGGCCCGGCTCCGCCCCTCCGACGTGATGATCCTGGAGGGCGATCCGACCAAGATGGAGAAGGCGACCGGCTGGAAGGTGGAGATCCCCTTCGAGCGCACCCTGAAGGACCTGCTCGCCTACTGGCGGCAGCGGACCTGGTCGTCCTCGCGCTGACGCGGCCGGGAAGGGCTGGCGTGGCGGCAGGACATCCGTGCCGGGGCTAGCGAAGGCGAGGGTCGCGCTCGTCCACGACTGGCTGACCGGCATGCGCGGCGGCGAGCGCTGTCTCGAGGTGTTCGCCGAGCTGTTCCCCGACGCGGACCTCTACACGCTCCTGCACGTGCCCGGCTCCGTCTCACCCACGATCGAGCGCCGCCGGATCGTGACCTCGTTCATCCAGCGCCTGCCGCAGGCCGAGCGGCGCTACCGGCACTACCTGCCGCTGTTCCCGGCGGCGGTGCGCGCGTTCGACCTGCGCGGCTACGACCTGGTGCTCTCCTCGAGCCACGCGGTCGCCAAGAGCGTGCGCGTCCCCGCGGGGGCGCTCCACGTCTGCTACTGCTTCACCCCCATGCGCTACGTCTGGGACCTCTACGACGACTATTTCGGGCCGCGTTCCGGCCTGGCCGCCCGGCTCGTGATGCCGCCGGTGGCGGCCTGGCTGCGCCGCTGGGACCGCCGGACGGCGGCGGGGGTCCACCACTTCGTGGCGATCTCGCGCTTCGTGGCCGACCGCATCCGGCGCGCCTACGGCCGGGAGGCCGACGTCATCTACCCCCCGGTGGACGTGTCCCGCTTCCGCGTGGACGAGACGCCGGGGGAGTTCTACCTGGTCGTCTCCGCGCTCACGCCGTACAAGCGGGTGGACCTGGCGGTGGAGGCCTGCAACCGGCTGGGGCGCAAGCTGCTGGTGGTCGGGAGCGGACCGGAGGAGCGCCGGCTACGGGCCCTGGCCGGCCCCACCGTGGAGCTGCTGGGCTGGCGCGACGACGCCCAGATCGCGGAGCTGTACGCCCGTTGCCGGGCCCTGCTCTTCCCCCCGCTCGAGGATTTCGGGATCACGCCGCTCGAGGCGATGGCGGCCGGCCGGCCGGTGATCGCCTTCGGCGAGGGCGGCGCGCGGGAGACGGTGGTGCCGCCCGGGGAAGGGGAGCCGCCGACCGGGCTCTTCTTCGCGCGCCAGACGGTGGACGACCTGACCGACGCCATCCAGCGCTTCGAGGCCTCCGCGCACCAGTTCGAGCCCAAGGCCCTGCGCCGGCGCGCCGAGGCCTTCGACCGACCCGTGTTCCGCGACCGGGTGCGGGCGTACCTGCGGGAGCGCATGGAGGGCCGCCCCCGGTGCTGAAGGCGCACTCGCGGCTGCTCGAGCAGCTCATGCTGGTGGGCGACCTGGCGCTGGTCGGCGTCTGCTGGCTGCTGGCCTACTGGGTCCGCTTCCACGTGGCGGGCCCGCCCTTGCCCTACGAGGACGTGCCGCCGGTCGGCGGCTACCTGCTGATGCTGCTGCCGATCCTGCTGGTGTGGAGCGTGTCCTTCCGCGCCTTCGGCCTCTACCGGCCGCGCCGGATCGGCTCCCATCTCTCGGAGGCCGCCGACATCGCCAAGGCCTCGACGATGGGCGTGCTCGTCCTGGTCGCGGTGATGACGTTCTTCTTCCGCGACTACGACTACTCGCGTGTGGTCATCGTCTACTTCTGGCTGCTCTCCATCGGGGTCGTCTGGTTCTCCCGGGCCGCCTTCCGCGAGGGCCTGCGCTTCGCCCGGCGCCGCGGCTACAACCTGCGCTACGCGGTGGTGGTGGGCGACGGCGAGCTGGCCGCCACCGTGGTGCATCGCATGCAGGGCCGGCCCGACATCGGCATCCAGGTGCTGGGAGTGGTGGGCGACGACAAGGACGATTTCGGCGGGGCGGCCCGGCTGGGTGGCTACGCCGATCTGCGCGCGGTGCTCGACGCCAACACGGTGGACCACGTGATCCTGGCCCTCGCCCACGAGGACTATGGCCGCCTGGCCGGGCTCCTGGACGCGATCGGCGACGAGCCGGTGACCATTCACGTGGTGCCGGACCTCCTCCGCTTCGCGTCCCTGCGCGGAGGCATCGAGCAGTTCGAGGGCATGCCGTTCATCCATCTGCGGGAGTCGCCGCTCTACGGCTGGAACCGGCTGGCCAAGCGCGTATTCGACTTCGTCTTCGCGGCGACGGTGCTCGCGACCATCTGGCCGGCACTGCTCCTGCTCGCCATTGCGGTCAAGCTGAGCTCCCGCGGGCCCGTCTTCTATCGCCAGGAGCGCATGGGCCTGGACGGCCGGCGCTTCGAGATGCTGAAGTTCCGGACGATGGACGCGGACGCGGAGGCGCAGACCGGGCCGGTGTGGGCGCGGCCCGCCGACCGGCGGCGCACCGGGCTCGGGGCGCTCCTGCGGCGCCTGAGCCTCGACGAGCTGCCCCAGTTCTGGAACGTGCTGCGCGGGGACATGAGCGTGGTGGGACCGCGGCCGGAGCGGCCGGTGTTCGTGGAGCGGTTCCGCCAGACCGTGCCCGGCTACATGCTCCGGCACAAGGTGAAGGCGGGCATCACCGGCTGGGCGCAGGTGAACGGGCTGCGGGGCAACACGTCGCTCGAGAAGCGCATCCAGTACGACATCGAGTACATCGAGCGGTGGTCGGTGTGGCTCGACGTCAAGATCATCGCGATGACGGTGTTGCGGGTGCTGGCGGACCGGAACGCCTATTGAGCGTCCGCGGCGTTCTGCTCGGCGCCTTCGTCGCCGGCCTCGGCGTGTCCATCACCCTCGCCGAGACCGCGCTGGCCCTCCTGACCCTGCACCTCCTCTGGCGCCTGCGCGATCCGGCCGCCCGCGCGGCCGCCCGCTGGCCGCTCTGGCCGCCGGTGCTCGCCTTCAGCGCGGTGAGCATCCTGTCCGCGCTGCTCTCGGGCCATCCGGCGGCGAGCCTCGAGGCGGCCAAGGGGCTCCTGCTCGTGGCCGCCCTCTACGTCACCGTCGACGCGGTGCGGGATCCGGAGGCCGCGGGGCGCTTGCTCTTCGGCCTGACCCTCGCCGCCACCGTGGCCGCGGTGGTCGGCCTGCTCCAGGTGGGCCTCTGTCCCGGCCCGGACGCGCCGGCGGCCGGGCCGCGCTGGCTCTATCACCGCTGCGCCCGCGCGCACGGCTTCTTCAGCATCTACATGACGCTGGCCGGTGTCCTCTCGCTCGCGCTGCTCGCGACGCTGCCGCGTCTCCTGCCGGGCGGCGGGGAGGCGCGGCGGTACATGGGGCCCTGGCTCCTGATGCTGGGCGGGCTCGTCGCCACCTATACCCGGGGGGCGTGGATCGGGTTCGCGGCCGGCGTGCTGACGGTGGCCGCCACCGTGCGGCGCGGGCGCTGGCTCCTGCTGGCGGGCCTGCTCCTGCTGGCGGGGGGCGCGCTCGTGGGCCCTCCCGAGCTGCGCCATCGCTTCCTCAGCATGGCCGATCCGGAGGAGTCGGGGGTGCGCGAGCGCGTCTACATGTGGCGGAGCGGGCTGGCGATGTGGCGGGAGCGGCCGGTGCTCGGCATCGGCCCCGGCGGCGTCAAGCGGGAGTATCCGCGCTACGCGCTGCCGGAAGCGGTCAAGAAGCGGACGAGCCACGTGCACAGCACGCCGTTGCAGATCCTGGTGGAGCGCGGGGTGCTGGGCCTGGCCGCGTGGCTGGCGATCTGGGTCGCCTTCTTCACGCGGTGCATCGGGCTGCTGCGCCGGCTGCCGCGCGAGGCCCGTTCAGCGCGCGCGCTCGTGGTCGGCAGCCTGGCCGCCCTCCTGGGCTTCCTGATCGCGGGCCTCTCCGAGCACCACTTCGGCGACTCGGAGGTCGTCATGGTCGCCTGGGCCCTGATGGCCTTGCCCTGGGCCGTGGAGGGCCAGGACAGCACGCAGGAGTAGACGAGTGTCCGCCGCCTGGGGGAGTGCGGGGGCCATGTCCGGGCCCCCGCAGCTGAAGATCCGCTAATACACCGCGTACGGCTCGGTCGAGGACCGCACCTTCACGAAATACTGCTTGAAGCGCGTCAGGTCCTCGTCGGAGACGAGATCGGACGCCATCACACAGAGCAGGCCCTGCTGGCGCCACATGATCAGGCTGAAGCCGTTCTCCCTCTTCACCACCGGCCGCCAGCGGTCGATCTGCACGCGCCCGCGCTCGGGCAGGCTCACGCTCCCGCCGGGCACGATGATGTAGGTCACGGTGTGGCCGGCCACATCCTGGTAGGCCAGCTCGATGCCGCGCCGGCCTTCGACATAGGTGGGCTTGGCGTTGATGAGCCGGATCTCCTCGTCGCCGGTGAAGACCCAGCTCAGCGCGACACCGCTCTCCTCCATGGCCCGGGGCAGGATGGCGAGGACCACGTCGGCGCGCGCCTCGCCCCAGAAGACGTTCCGCGCGTGCTCGGCGAGCACGGCACGGGTGACGAACTGGACCGGGTCGGCGCCGGGCGCGGTGGGCAGCGAGGGCGCGAGATAGAGCAGCATGATCAGCGCGGTGGCGACCGCCGAGAAGGCGGGCGGCATCCAGAGCGCCCACCAGGGCTGCCGCGGGCGGCCGGGCATCAGGGCCTCGAGCACCGCGGCGCGCAGGACGGGCGGCGCGGGATGCCGCGGTAGCCGCTCGCGCAGCAGCCGGCCCAGCCCGCCGTCGTCCTCGTGCTGCTCCGTGCTCTCGTTCGCCATGAACCCCTTAGCTTTCTTGCTGGTAGTCCTTCAGATGCGCGCGCAGCCGTTCCTTGGCGCGAAAGATCCGCGACTTCACGGTGCCCACCGGGCAGTCCATGATGCGCGCCACGTCCTCCAGGGCCAGCCCCTCGACCTCGGCCAGCAGGAGCGGCGTCTTGAACTCCTCGGGCAGCTTGCTCAGGGCCCGTTCCAGATCCATATGGACCCCGGCGCTTTCACTATCCCGCCCGGGGGCGTCGTGGAACATCGGCGCCTCGCCTTCCGGGACCCCTTCTTCCGAGAGGGCGGATTCCCGCTCCCGGAGCCGGTAGAACGTCAGGAACGTGTTTCTCAATATTTGAAACAGCCAGGCGCGCAGATGGGTTCCCGGCTGGAAACGATGGGAAAACCGCATGGCCCGGACGTAGGTTTCCTGGACCAGGTCCTCCGCCTCGGAGCCATTCCGGGTCAGATAGACGGCCAGGTTGTGGAGGGCGTCCAGGTGCTGGAGGGCCTGCTGCCGGAACTCGTCGTCAGCCACGGAACGCCCGCGGGCCCGGGGCCACTCTAGCCGTCGAACCACCGCCGCGGCAGATCCGACTCCCGCACCTCGTGCTCGTCCTCCAGCACGTCCAGGAGCTCCCGGATCGTCTGGTAGAGGACCGGGTGTTCGAGGTCGGGGGCCAGGTCGGCCAGGGGGCGCAGCACGAACCGCCGCTCGTGCATGAGCAGGTGCGGGATGTGCAGGTGCTCGGGCCCGCTGATGACACGATCGTCGTAGAGCAGGATGTCGATGTCCAGCGGGCGGGGCTCGTAGCGCTGGGCTTCCGGCGTGCCCCCTCGCCGCTCGCGGCCCAGGGCCTCCTCCACCGCCTGGAGTCGCGCGAGAAGCTCGCCCGGCGCCAGCTCGGTCTCGACCACGACCGCGCAGTTGAAGAACCAGCCGCTGTCGTCGCCGGATCCGCCGGGCGGCCGCTCCCACGGCTCGGTGCGGTACAGCGGCGAGGCGTCCAGGAACCGGAGATCCTGCATGGCGCGGAGCTGCTCCACCGCGCGGCGCAGGCAGTCGAGCCGGTCGCCCAGGTTCGACCCTACCGAGAGAAACACCCGCGCCATGTGGTCGCTACCGTCTCCGTCGCGTCAGCTCGACGCCGGGGATGCCCTGCAGGCCTTCCAGGGGCGGCGTGAGCTTGCGCACCCGCACCCGCACTTCCTCGCAGGGAAATTCGCCCAGCAGCATCTGCGCCAGCCGCCCCGCCAGTCGCTCCAGGAGGTTGACCCGCTCCTTGGTGCACACCTCCACGATGCGTGTCGCGATCAGCCCGTAGTCCACCGTGCTCCGCACGTCGTCCGAGGCCGCGGCCGGAGCCAGATCCAGGCTGAGCTCGGCGTCCACCGCGAACCAGGCGCCGACCGTCTGCTGGGCCTTCGTGACGCCGTGGTGGCCGTAGAAGCGCACGTCCTCCAGAAGGATCTTATCAGAGCTCAGAGCTTGAGCCCCCGCAGGCGGTCCATGGCCTCCTGCAGCCGCTTGGCGTCGATGGTCAGCGCGATGCGGTAGAAGCCCTCGCCGGAGGGCCCGAAGCCGACGCCCGGAGTGATCACGCAGCCGACCTCGTTGAGCATCCGCGCCGCGAAGGTGCGGGAGTCGAGCCCACCCGGCACCGGGGCCCAGACGAAGAAGGCGGCCTTGGGCACGTCCACCTCCCAGCCGAGCCGCTTGAGCCCCGCCACCACCACGTCACGCCGGTCCTGATAGGTGCGGCGGTACTGCTCGGAGAGGTCCTGCGGCCCGGTGAGGGCGGCGAGGCCCGCTTCCTGGACCGCCTGGAAGACCCCGGAGTCCACGTTGGTCTTGATCTTGCCGAGGCCGGCGATCGCCCCCGCGTTGCCGGAACAGAAGCCCAGCCGCCAGCCGGTCATGGAATAGGTCTTGGAGAGGGAGTGGAACTCGACGCCCACGTCCATGGCTCCCGGCGTCTCGAGGAACGAGGGCGGGCGATAGCCGTCGAAGCGCAGCTCGGTGTACATCGCGTCGTGGCAGACCATGATCCGGTGGCGCCGCGCGAAGTCGACGACCTTCGCGAAGAACTCTGGCGTCGCCACCGCCGCGGTGGGGTTGTTCGGATAGTTCAAGTACATGAGCTTGGCGCGCTTCGCCACCTCCGCGGGGATCGCGTCGAGATCCGGCAGGAAGCGGTTGGCGCGCCGGAGCGGCATGAAGTGCACGTCGCCGCCCGCGAACCAGGTGCCCGCCGCGTAGACCGGATAGCCCGGGTCGGGCACCAGCACCACGTCGCCCGGGTTCACGAAGGCCAGCGGCATGTGCGCGGTGCCTTCCTTCGACCCGATGAGCGTGAGCACCTCGGTCCGGGGATCGAGCGTGACGCCGAAGCGCCCGCGGTACCAGTCCGCCACCGCGGTGCGGAAGCTCAGGAGGCCTTCGTAGTCCGGATAGCGGTGGTTCGCCGGGACCTCGGCCGCGCGCTTGAGCGCCTCGATGACGTGCGGTGGCGTGGGCAGGTCCGGATCGCCGATGCCCATGTCGATGAGATCGACGCCGCGGGCGCGGGCCTCGCGCTTGTTCTTGTCGATCTCCGCGAAGAGGTACGGGGGCAGCTTGGCCAGCCGGTCGGCCAGCGGGATGGGGGAGGGGCGAGGGGAGGGGGTAGAAGTTGAGCTCACGCGTGGTTCTCCTGGATTCGGATGACGGGGTTCTTCAGGCCGCCGATGCCCTCGATGCGCACCTCGACCTTGTCGCCGGGCTTTAGCGGCCCGATGCCGCCGGGAGTGCCGGTGGCGATGATGTCGCCGGGCAGGAGCGTCATGATCGCGGAGACGCGCGCCACCAGATCCTCGACCGGGCAGATCAGGTACTTGGTGTTGGACGCCTGTCGCCGCTCGCCGTTGACCCACGTCTCGAGGTCGACCCCGTTGGGATCGATGTCGGTGGCGATGCAGGGGCCCACCGGGCAGAAGCTGTCGAAGGCCTTGCCGCGGGTGGGCTGGCCGTCGCGCACGTAGAGGTCGCGGGCGGTGACGTCGTTGAGGCAGGTGTAGCCGAGCACGTACTCGCGGGCCCGCTCCGCCGCCACGTGGTGGCAGCGCTTCTTCATGACGATCGCCAGCTCGGCCTCGTAGTCCACGCGCCGGCACTGGCGCGGGAAGACGATCGGATCGTCCGGCCCGCACAGGGCGGAGAGCGGCTTGAGGAAGATGGAGGGCTCCGTGGGCACCTGGACGTTCATCTCCTCGGCGTGGTCGCGGTAGTTGAGCCCCACCGCCACGATCTTGGAGGGCACCACCGGCGCCAGCAGCACCGCCTGGCTCAGCAGGTACTTCTTCCGGGCCTTCTTGAAGCTGCCGTAGGGCGTGCCCGCGTACTCCACGATGCGCTGGCCCTCGAGCACCCCGTAACGGGTCTTGCCGCCCGCCCGGAAGCGGACGATCCTCATGCGAGCCCCAGCACGTCCTGCATGGAGTAGAGGCCGGGCCCGGCGCTCGCGATGAAGCGGGCCGCGCGCAGGGCGCCGCGCGCGAAGTTGTCCCGGCTCTGCGCGCGATGGGTCAGCTCGAGCCGCTCGCCGAGGGCGCCGAAGGACACGGTGTGCTCGCCCACCACGTCGCCGGAGCGCAGCGCGGCCATGCCGATTTCTTTCCGCGTTCGCTCGGCCAGCTTGTCGTGCCGGTCGTAGACCGCGGTCCGGGCGAGATCGCGCCCGAGCGCCTGCGCCACCACCTCGGCCATGCGCAGCGCGGTCCCGCTCGGCGCGTCCTTCTTGAAGCGGTGATGGGTCTCGACGATCTCCACGTCGTAGTCGTCGCCGAGCATCCGCGCCATGTCCGCGAGGATGCGGAACGCCACGTTGACGCCCACGCTCATGTTGGGCGCGAC
>DATHSW010000420.1:0-2185 GCA_035463855.1 Candidatus Deferrimicrobiaceae bacterium
CGAGTCCGGCCACGCGGTGGTGGCGTACCGGTTGCCGAACGCCGATCCGCTCTACAAGGTCAGCATCATTCCGCGCGGGCGGACGCTCGGCGGCACCCAGCAGCTCCCGGAGCACGAGCGCCACACGCTGCCCGAGGACTACCTGAAAGATCGTCTCGCGGTGATGCTCGGCGGCCGCGCCGCGGAGAAGGAGGTGCTCGGGACGATCAGCTCGGGCGCCGACGACGACATCCGGCAGGCGACGACGCTCGCGCGCGCCATGGTCGCCCGCTGGGGGATGTCCAAGGAGATCGGCCCGGTCGACCTGCGGGAGAGCGAGGAGCACCCGTTCCTGGGGCGCGAGATCGCGCAGCCCCGACGGTTCTCGGAAGCCTCCGCCGAGGTGGTGGACCGGGGGGTCCGGGACCTGCTGCAGGAGGCCGAGGAGCGTGCGCTGCAGGTCATCCGGCGCTCGCGGCCGGCGCTCGAGCGCCTGATCGCGACGCTCGAGCGTGACGAGACGCTCGAGCGCGAGCAGATCGAGACCTGTCTCGGTCCTCGCCGGGAGGGAACGGGCGCGAACGCCTGACCGCGCGATCGCTTGCGAGACACCCGATCCCGCGCCACGCTGGGTAGGAGGCACCGATGACGAAGGATACCCGCCCCGCGCCCGGTCCGATCGCGGTGCGCCGCTACCCGCTGCTCGGGGGTCCGGCGGCCTGGTACCTGCCGCTCCTGGCGGCCGTGCTCGCCGCCGGGGCGGTGGCCTTCGAGGCCTTCGACCTGGCGATCGGCGCCGCCGCGCTCGGCTGGGTGGTGCACCGCCTCACGCGCAGCACCGTGCTCGAGATCTCGCCGCCGGGGCTCACCCGGGGCCTCCTCGGCATGGGGGCCTTCCGGGCGCGCACCACCGTCATGGCCTGGAGCGCGGTGACGGAGGTGCATACCGCGTGGTGCCGTCCGGGCGACGACTTCGCCCTGGAGACCGTGGTGCGGGATCGCGAGGGCCGGACCATCCGCCTGTCCACCGCCATGGGGCTCACGGCCTACTGGACCTGCCTCGACGAGATCGTCCGGCGCGCGACCGCGGCCGCCCGCTCGGGCCTCACCGACAGCGTGCTGGCCGACGGGCCCCCCACGCGCCGCCACCTCGTGTCCGCCCTCGGGACCGCGGCCGGGCTCGCGCTCGTCCTCGCGGCTCTCGTCGCGGTGCACGCGCTGTGGGCGCAGGGGCGCAGCAGCCTCGCGCGTGACCTCGAGCCGCGAGCCGACGCCCGCCCCTAGCGGACCGGACCGCGGGGCCGCAGACAAACGTACCAGTCGGGTTCGCGGCCGATCATCGGTTCACGGTCGGCGGGAGCGTGGGCGGCGGGGTCTCCTCCAGTCCGCGGCAGGGACCGAGGATCGTCATCGCGACGACGGCTCTCCTGACCGCGGCCCGCCCCCCCAACGGTCCCGCCTGGCGGATGACCGGCGGCGGGGGAGCCGCCGCTGCCCGGCGAGGGCCCTCACGGGGGAGGACGGGCTCGATCACTCGGGCCCGCGGCGGCATCGAGCTGGGAGGCCCCCCCTCGCGCGCGTCGGCCGTCGTCGCGTGAGGTTCCGGGAGCGAGCGCTGCTGTTCGCGCGCCCGGCGCTGGAGCCACCGCACGAGCAGATTGAACAGCGGCACCAGCACGAATACCAGCAGGAGGAGGATCTGCTCGGGCCTGAGCGACCTCATGGGGGCCGATCCCCGCTATCGCTTCGGCGACGGAGGCTCCGGTTCGCCCTCGGCGATCGCTTCCCGCATGGTGGTGTCGGCCTGCACGTTCTTCATCCGGTAGTAGTCCATGATGCCGAGGTTGCCCTGCCGGAAGGCCTCCGCCATGGCCCGCGGCACCTCGGCCTCCGCCTCGACCACGCGGGCGCGCATCTCCTGCTCGAGGGCGACGGCCATGGCCCGCCGCTCCTCGGCCTTGGCCTGGGCGATCTGCTTGTCGGCGTTGGCCTGATCGATCTGGAGCTTGGCGCCGATGTTCTCGCCGACGTCGACGTCCGCGATGTCGATGGACAGGATCTCGTAGGCGGTGCCCGCATCCAGCCCCGCGGCGAGGACGTGCTTGGAGATGTGATCCGGGTTCTCCAGCACGTCCTTGTGGCTGGCGGACGAGCCGATCGTGCTGACCATGCCCTCGCCGACCCGCGCGATGATGGTCTCCTCGCC
>DATHSW010000421.1:0-1649 GCA_035463855.1 Candidatus Deferrimicrobiaceae bacterium
CGCCCGCCGCCGCCGACGCCGTGTGGCGCCGCCCCCCGCGCGATCTCGCCGATCGCCTCAGCTGCCGCTACACCCGTCGCGTCGCGCGCGACAACACCGTCCGGCTCGGGCCGCGCGTCGTCCAGATCCCGCGCGGCCCGCACGGCCGCTCGTACGCCGGCGGCCGCGTGGACCTGCGCGAATGCCTCGACGGCCGCCTGCTCGTCCACTACCAGGGACGCCGCCTCGCCACGGCTCCGGCGCCCGCGGCCGAGTTCGTCCTGGTCCCCCGGCGCGCGCACCGCCTCCGCGCCTCCAGAACCCCTTCGGACGAGGGGGGCCGCTCTCTCCCCCTTCGCCAACAGGGGCCGTCTTCGCCGCTCGCCGCGCTCAACGCGCTGGCCCAGCATCTGCGGCGCCCCGCGCGCCAGCACCCCTGGCGACACACCTTCTCCCGCCGCCAACGCGAGCGCCAACGCCCCCTCACCCCAACCGGGGGAGGACATTCTCACTGAACAGTTACGCGGACATTTCTACTGGACAGCGACAGGGCCGGGGGCCGCGCTGCTGTTGGTCTATAGAAATGTCCTCCCTAACTGTTCTGTAGAAATGTCCTCCCATGGAGACATGGGAGACCGTCACGATGAGTCGGAAGGAGGCCCCTCGGGCTGGCCTGGTCAAGGCGGCCCTCGCTGGTCGAATCACGAATGCCCAAGGCGCTCAGGCCCTCGGCGTGTCGCTCCGGCAGTTTCGGCGGCTCAAGGCCCGCTATCGTGAGGCCGGGGTCCGCGGCCTCGTTCATCGCCTGCGCGGGCGCCCCTCGCCGCGCGCCGTGGACGTCGAACTCCGGGATCGAGTGCTCGAGCTGGTCCACACCACCTACCGCGACCTCAATGACTGCCACGCTACCGAGAAGCTCCGCGAGGTCGAGGGCCTGTCCGTCAGCCGCAGCACCGTCCGCCGGCTCCGCCGGGTCCTCGGCCTGGCCCCCAAGCGCCGCCGCCGCCCCCCGCAGCACCGCACCCGCCGCCCCCGTCGGGCCGCCAGCGGGGCCCTCGTCCTCATCGACGGCAGCGCGTTCGATTGGCTCGGCACCGGCACGCCCCTGCTCCTGCTCGGCGCCATCGACGATGCCACGGGGACCGTCCTCGCGCTCCACTTCCGGCCCGCGGAGGATCTGCACGGCTATCTCACCCTCCTCCGCCGCCTCGCCGAGCGCGACGGCCTGCCGGTGAGCCTCTACGGCGATCGCCTCGGCGTCTTCGTCCGCAATGACGAGCACTGGAGCCTCGAGGAAGAACTCCAGGGCGCGCAGCACCCGACCCACTTCGGCCAGGTGCTCCGGGAGCTCGGCGTCGGCTATATCGCCGCGCACTCCCCCCAGGCCAAGGGCCGCATCGAACGCCTCTGGGAAACCCTGCAGGACCGCCTCGTCGCCGAGCTCCGGCTCCGCGCCCTCCACACCGTCGAGGCCGCCGAGGCCTATCTCCCGACCTACCTCGTCGACCACAACCGCCGCTTCGCGCGCCCGCCCGCCGCCGCCGACGCCGTGTGGCGCCGCCCCCCGCGCGATCTCGCCGATCGCCTCAGCTGCCGCTACACCCGTCGCGTCGCGCGCGACAACACCGTCCGGCTCGGGCCGCGCGTCGTCCAGATCCCGCGCGGCCCGC
>DATHSW010000422.1:0-3775 GCA_035463855.1 Candidatus Deferrimicrobiaceae bacterium
GGGGCGCTCGGGTCGGCGCTCGACACGACGGGCGGCGTGCTGCTCGGCATCCAGCGCACCACCGCGATCGTCTCCGGCCTGCTCATCACCCTGTGGGGCGTCCGGAGCCTCTGCGAGGCGCTGGGCGCGCGCGTGCCCCGCCTCGGCGCCCCGGCGGGACTCCGGTCGCTCGCCGGCTGCGGCATCGGCGCCGTCGCCACCGCGCCGCCGCTGCTCCGCGCGCTCGTGGTCGGCCTCGCGACCGGGCTGCTGCCCTGCGGCTGGCTCTACGTCTTCCTCGCGACGGCGGCGGGCACCGGCAGCGAGCTCGGCGGCGCCCTCCTGATGGCGGTCTTCTGGGCGGGCACGCTGCCCGCCATGCTGACCCTGGGCCTCGGGCTCCAGGTCCTCGCCGGGCCGCTGCGCCGCCACGTCCCGGCGGTCTGCGCCATCGCGATGATCGTGGTGGGGCTGCTCGCCGTCGCCGGCCGCATCAGCGCCGTGGACCCGGGGGCGGGGCCCGCGACGACCCTCCAGCGCCATGGCCAGCACTGAGATCGCGCCGGCGGCGCCCGCCGTCCGCGCGGCATGCGCCCACTGCGGCCTCCCGGTGCCGCCCGCCGCCGCGGTGGACGGCGCCCCGCGCCAGTTCTGCTGCGAGGGCTGCCGCGCGGTCTGGGCGATCCTCCACGAGCACGGGCTCGAGCGCTACTACGCGCTCCGGGAGGGGGCCGCGCCCGCGCCGGCGGCGCCCGCGGATCGGCTCTACGCCGAGCTGGACGACGCCGCCTTCCAGGCGCGGACCTGCCGCCCGGAGCCGGGCGGGCGCGTCTCGACCGAGCTCTACCTCGAGGGCGTGCACTGCAGCGCCTGCGTCTGGCTCGTCGAGAAGCTGCCGGGCCTCGTCCCGGGTGTCGCGGAGGCGCGGCTCGACCTGCCGCGCTCGCAGGTGCGGGTGGTCTGGGATCCCCGCGCGGTGCCGCTCTCCGCGATCGCGCGCCGGCTCGGCTCGCTCGGCTATGCGCCGCACCCGTGCCGCGGGCTCGCGGGGCAGGCCGCGCGGCGCCGCGAGGACCGGGCCATGCTCGCGCGCATCGGCCTCGCCGGCGCGGTGGCGGGCAACGTGATGGCGATCGCCTTCGCGCTGTACGGCGGGATGCTCGACGGCATGGAGCCGGAGTTCGCGGCCTTCTTCCGGTGGGCGAGCCTGCTGCTCACGGTGCCGTCGCTGATCTGGGGCGGGGGCGTGTTCTTCCGCAGCGCTTGGATCGCGCTGCGCGCCGGCACCCTCGGCATGGACCTGCCGATCAGCATCGGGCTCCTGGCCGGCTTCCTCCACGGCGTGGTCAACACCGCGCGCGGCACCGGCGAGGTCTACTTCGACTCGGTGACCGTGCTGATCTTCCTCCTGCTGTCCGGGCGCTATCTCCAGCGGCGGCAGCAGCGCGCCGCGGGCGACGCCGCGGAGCTGATCGCCTCGCTCTATCCCACGTCCGCGCGGCTGGTGGAGCACGGGCGGGTGCGCGAGGTGCCGCTCGAGACGCTCACGCCCGGGGTCGTGGTCGAGGTGCGCGCCGGCGATCTCGTGCCCGCCGACGGCGTGATCGTCGCCGGCCGCTCCACCGTCGACCTCTCCCTGCTCTCGGGCGAGTCGACGCCCCAGAGCGTGGCGGAGGGCGCCCGCGTCCACGCCGGCACGCTGAACGTCTCGTCCCGGATCGAGATCCGAGTGGAGCGCACCGGCGAGGACACGCGGGTGGGGCGGCTGATGGCGCTGGTGGAGGAGCACGCCCGCCGGCGCGCGCCGATCGCCCAGCTGGCCGACCGGATCTCGGGCCACTTCGTCGCCGTCGTGCTCGCGCTGGCCGGGGCCACCTTCGTGCTGTGGGCCCGCGTCGATCCCTCGCGCGCCCTCGATCACGCCGCCGCCCTGCTCATCGTGACCTGCCCCTGCGCGCTCGGGCTCGCCACGCCGCTCGCGGTCAGCGCGGCCATCGGCCGGGCCGCGCGCGCCGGCTTCCTGATCAAGGGCGGGGACGTGCTGGAGAAGCTGACGCGGCCGGGGCGCATGTGGCTCGACAAGACCGGTACGCTGACCGAGGGGCGCGCGGCCCTGCTGCGCTGGCACGGCGACGAGGCGGTCAAGCCGCTGGTGGCGGCCGCAGAGGCGCATTCCTCCCATCCGCTCGGGCGCGCGTTTCTCCGCGCCCTCGGCGGGCCCGCGCCGCACGCGCGCGTCGAGATCGCGGAGACGCACGGCGGCGGCATCGAGGCGACCGTGGACGGGCGCCGCCTCGTCGTGGGCTCGGCGGCCTTCGTCGCGGGCCGGGCCGGGGCCGTCCCGCCGGCCCTCGCAGCCGTCGCGGCGGAGCTGGCGCGGGACGGCCTCACCCCCGTGCTCATCGCGGTGGATGGCCGGGTGACGGCCGCCGCCGGCTTCGGCGACCCGCTGCGCGCGGACGCGGTGGCCGCGCTCGACCGCGTCCGCGCGCTCGGGTGGCGGCCCGGCATCCTGTCCGGCGACGACGCCCGCATCGCAGAGGCGGCCGGCCGCCACCTGGGTCTGGCCGCCCCGGACTGCCGGGGCGGGGTGGCGCCCGAGGACAAGCTCCGCGTCGTGCTCGGGAGCGGGCGCGAGGGACCGGTGGTCATGGTCGGCGACGGCGTCAACGACGCGGCGGCGCTCGCGGCCGCCACGGTGGGCATCGCGGTAGCCGGCGGCGCCGAGGCCGCGCTCACCGCCGCCGACGTGTTCCTGGTCCGGCCGGGCGTGGCCCGGATCGCCGAGCTGCTCGAGGGGTCGCAGCGGGCGATGCGGGTGGTCCGGCGCAACCTGGCCTTCTCGCTCGGCTACAACGTGATCGGGGTGACCCTGGCCATGGCGGGCCTCCTGAACCCGCTCGTGGCCGCCGTCCTCATGCCGCTGTCGTCCCTGACCGTGATCGCCAGCTCCTATCGGGCCCGCACCTTCGACCGCCCCGCGCGCGAGGCGGTCCGGCCATGAGCGTGATGTTCGTCCTGCTGCCGGTGGCGCTGCTCTTCGCGGCGGTGGCCGTCGGCGTCTTCGTCTGGGCCGCGCGCGCGGGGCAGTTCGACGACCTCGAGACCCCGAGCATCCGGATCCTCCACGACGACGACTGAGCCCGGCGGCGGCTAGGGCTTGCCGGCGAGGGCCCGCCTGAGCTGATCGAGGTGGTTGTCGTCGTGCCAGGCGATGAGGCCCACGAAGTCCGTGATGGTCATGCGGCCGCGGGTGGGGTGCACGCCGCCGCGCTCCCAGTGCTCGGGCCGTAGCCCGCGCAGGAACTTCAAGGTCTCGTCGCGCCGCACCCGGAAGGCCTGCAGCGCCTCCCCCGCGTCGTTTCGCTGATACTGGCGCTCCGTGGCCCAGCGGTCGGGATCGGCGGGCAGGAAGCGCGGCTCGTCCATCTCCATGATGGTCTGGAAGCGCAGCATGAAGGATTCCTCGGTGTCGCGCACGTGGCAGAGCGTTTCCTTGGCCGACCAGCTCTTGTCGTCCGGGCGCTTGCCGAGCGCGGCATCGGACACGCCCTTGATGGCGGCCGCGAAATCGTCGGCCGTGCGCTCCATGCGCGCCATCTGCTCTTCGGGACTCGCCATGAGGATTCCCCCGTCGGTGACCAGTTGATGGAACAGGTGCGACTCCCGCGCGTAGAAGCCCTGGGTGTGGAAGGAGTCGCCCAGCCGCAGCAGAGTATAGTCCACGTGGTGCCCGACCTCGTGGAGGAGCGTGCGCAGGAAGGTGCGGAAGGCCACCACGCGCTTCTGCCGCGCG
>DATHSW010000423.1:0-7599 GCA_035463855.1 Candidatus Deferrimicrobiaceae bacterium
CGTCGCCCACCTCCGGCGCCACCGGGGCGCGCGGGTCGTCGAGCACGTAGCCGAGGCGGTAGTCGCTGAGGCGGGCGCCCCGGGCGGGCGGCAGCGACCAGCGCCAGGCCCGTGCCTCGTCGCCGTCGGGCCCGCCCAGCACCTCGAGGGCGGCGCGGAGGTCGGCGGCGGAGCGCGCGAGGGGACCGGCCACCGGCAGCGTGGAGGGCGGCGCCGCCGAGATGCCGGGCGGCGGCGGGATGTGGCCGCGCATGGGCACCACGTCGAGCGAGGGCTTGTGCCCGTAGATCCCGCAGAAGTGCGCGGGGATCCGGATCGAGCCGGCGAGGTCGCTGCCGGGCTCGAGATAGGTGAGCCCCGCCGCGAGCGCGGCGGCGCCGCCGCCCGTCGAGCCGCCGGGGGTCCGCGCGGCGTCCCAGGGATTGTTGGTCTGGCCGTACACCGCGTTGTAGCTCTGCCAGTCGGCCGCGAAGAGCGGGACGTTCGTCTTGCCCAGGATGATCATGCCCGAGGCGCGGAGCCGCGCCGCCACCGCCGCGTCGCGCGCGGGCACGTGCCCGCGCAGCGCGGGCGAGCCCGCGGTGGTGGTGACGCCGGCCACCTCGAAGGTGTCCTTGATCGTGCACGGCACGCCGTGGAGCGGGCCCCACCATTCACGCCGCGCCCGCGCGTCGTCGGCGGCGCGCGCCCGCTCCACCGCGTCCGGGGCGAGGGCGACGATGGCGTTGAGCTTGCCGTTGTGCTGCTGGATCCGGTCCAGCATCCGGGTCGTCAGCTCGACCGAGGAGATCTGCCCACCGCGGATCGCCCGCGCGGCGTCCAGCGCCGAGGCGAAGTCGAGATCGGCGGCGGCCGCGCGGGCCCCGCGCGACGGCGCGAGCGCGGCGCCCGCGAGGGCCAGGCCTCCGGAGAGAAACCACCGGCGGGTGAGCGTCACGGCGTCTCGTCGCCCGGCGCGGGCATCGTCCGTCCGGTGGACGGCCGGGCCGGGAACCGCGCGAGCGCCGCCTCGTCCAGCTCGATGCCGAGACCGGGCCGCGTGGGCACCGCGACGTAGCCGTTTCTCACCTCGAACGGCGGCGTGGCGATCTCGCGGCCGCGGGCCTCGAAGTTCACGAAGTACTCCGTGATCAGGAAGTTGGGGATGGCGGCGGAGACGTGCAGGGTGGCGGCCAGGCCCACCGTGGTGCTGTTGTAGTTGTGGGGCGAGACCGTGACCAGCGAGGGCTCGGCCATCTGGGCGATGGCCCGCAGCTCCAGGATGCCGCCGCAGTTGCACACGTCGGGATTGACGATGTCGGCCGCGCGCAGCTCGAAGGCCCGGCGGAACTCGGCGCGGGTGTAGAGCTCCTCGCCGGTGACGATCGGGATCGCGATCTGGCGCCGGCACTCGGCCAGCGCCTCCAGGTTCGTGGAGGACACCGGCTCCTCGTACCAGAAGGGCCGGAAGCGCTCCACCGCGCGGGCCAGGCGTACCGCGTGCATGGGGGCCAGGCGCCGGTGCACCTCGATCAGCAGGTCCACCGCCGGGCCCACCGCCTCGCGCACCGCGGCCACGCTGGCCACCGCCTGCTCCTCGGCCGCGCGCGGGATGTGGGTGCGCCAGGGCCCGGGGAACGGGTCGAACTTGAGCGCGTCGAAGCCGCGGGCCACCGTGTCGCGGGCCCGCGCCGCGTACTCCGCCGGCGTCCTGGCCGCGCCGTACCAGCCGTTGGCGTAGACGCGCACCCGGTCGCGGCAGGGCCCGCCCAGCAGGGTGTGGACGGGGACCCCGTGGCGCTTGCCCGCGATGTCCCAGAGCGCCTGCTCGAGCCCGCTCACCGCGCTCCAGAAGTCCATCGCGCCGCGCTTGGCCGCCCAGTCGTGGTAGGCCCAGTGCACGAAGTGGGTGATGTGGGTGGCGTCGCGGCCCACGAGATAGCCGCCGATCGCCTCCACCAGCGCCACGATGCCGGTGTCGCGGTCGGCCTGGGTGTAGCACTCGCCCCAGCCGTGCGGGCCGCCGTCGGTCTCGACCTTGACGAAGCACAGGTTCTTGCCGCCGCCCAGGTCGGCGAGGAACGGCGTGACGCGGCTGACGCGCATGGGTGGCGATCGCTCCGGCGCCGATCGTACCAGAATCGGGCCGAGCCGAGCGGGCGTGATACGATCCGTCCCGGTCTTCCATCGCGCATGTACGCCCTGACAGAGACGTCGCGGCGCGGCTCGGTCCGCGCCAAGCTCATGGCCACGCTGTTCGTGGCCCAGGTCTGCGGGAGCACCGGCCACGCGATCGGGCTGGCCGTCGGCAGCATCATGGCGGCCAGCATCACCGGCACCAATACCTGGTCGGGCGTGCCCGTCGCGGTGGGCGCGCTCGGCACCGCGCTCGCGAGCTGGCCGCTGGCCAGCCTGATGGCGCGCTCGGGCCGCCGGCCGGGCCTGGCCCTCGGCTACGGGCTCGCGCTGATCGGGGCGGTGCTCGGCCTCCTGGGCGTGGCCGGCCGCAGCTTCACGCTCATGCTCATCGGGATGGCGCTCTTCGGCGTCGCGAGCACGTCCAACCTGCTCGCGCGCTACGCGGCCGCCGACGTGAGCCCACCCGCCCAGCGCGGCCGCGCGATGGGCCTGATCGTCTGGGGCTCCACGGTGGGCTCGATCATCGGCCCCAACCTGATGGCCCCCGCGCTCGGCCTGGGCGCGCTGCTCTCGGTGCCGGCCACCGCGAGCGCGTTCCTGGTCAGCGTGGCGGGCTACGGGGCGGCCGCGCTCCTGACCGTCTGCTTCCTGCGGCCGGATCCGCTCGCCATCGCCCGCCAGGAGCAGGCGGCCACGGACGCGGGCCGGCCCGCGGGCGCCGCGCGCGCGCTCGGCGCGATCCTCGCGGACGTGCGCGTGCAGATCGCGCTCGCCACGCTCTCGGTCAGCCAGTTCGTGATGATCAGCACCACCTCCACCTCGCCGCTCTACCTCCACGATCAGGGCCACGCGGTCGGGACCATCGGCATCGCGGTCTCGCTCCACCTGGCCGGCATGTACGTGGCCTCGCCGCTCTCCGGCTGGCTCGCCGATCGCTTCGGCCGGCTGCCCGTGATCGCGGCGGGCGCGCTGCTCCTGATCTTCGCGGTGGGCCTGGCCGGGCTGGCGCCGGGCACCGAGGCGGTGCCGGTCATCCTCGGGCTCTTCCTCAACGGCGTCGGCTGGAACCTCGCGTTCGTGGCGGGCAGCGCGCTGCTCACCGACGCGCTCGCCCCCGCCGAGCGCGCCTCCGTGCAGGGCTTCGCCGATCTCCTCATGGGGCTGATGGGCGCCATCGGCTCCGCGGCCGGCGGGATGATCCTGGGCATCTGGGGCTTCGCGATCCTGAACGCGGTGGGCGCGGGGCTGGTCCTGGGCCCGCTCGCGGTCGTCTGGCTGCGCCGGCCCGCGCTCGCCCCCCTCTCGAGCCGGGGCTGATGCTCCGGCTGCTCCCCGACCTCCGCTACCTCGGCGCCGGCACCCTGCTCAACTCGGTCGGCATGATGGGCGAGGTCGTCGTGCTCGGCTGGCTCGCGCTCGAGCTGACCGACTCGCCCTTCCTGGTGGGCGCCGCGATGGGCGCGCGCGCCCTGCCGCTCTTCTTCGTGGGGGTGCCCGCCGGCGTGATCGCGGACCGGCTGCCGCGGCAGCGCCTGCTCATCGCCACCGGCGCGGGCCAGGCCCTCACGGCCGCGGTGATGGGCGTGCTGGTCCTGACCGGCACCGTGAGCCTCGCCCAGCTCATGCTCCTGACCTTCGCGGGCGGGACCCTGCGCGGCCTCGAGCACGCGGCGCGGCAGAGCTACGCCCACGACGTGGTCGGCGGCGTCGGCCTGGTGAGCGGCCTCGCCATCCTGGGCGTGGCCATGCGCGCGGGCTGGCTGGTGGGCTCGCTCGGCGTTGGCGCCATCATCGCGCGCCACGGCTCGGGTCACGCCTACCTCTTTGTCGCCGCCGCCTACCTGGCCGGCGGGCTCGCCATGCTCCCGGCGCGCGCGGTGACGCCGGCCGTTCCGTCCGGCCACGATTCGATGTGGCAGGGCATCACGGGCTTCGTCGCGGCGGTGAACCGCGACCGCATGCTGCTGGTGCTGATGATGCTCACCGGCGGGGCCGAGGTGCTGGGCTTCGCCCACCAGGCGCTCCTGCCGAGCCTCTCCCGCGACGTGCTCCACACCGGCCCCGAGGGACTCGGCGTGCTGAACGCGGCGCGCTCGGTCGGCGGCATCCTGGGCCTGCTCGCCTCCATGCGGGGCTTCACCCGGGGCGGCGGCGCGTTCTTCGTGGCGGTGCTGGTGTCCTTCGGCGGGAGCCTGATCGCCCTCGGGGTGGCGCCGTACGTCGTCGGCTTCGTCGGGGTGGTGCTCCTGGTGCTCGTCGCCAACGCAGCGGGGGCGCTCGCGGATCTGCTCGCCCAGAGCCTGCTCCAGCTCCAGGTCCCCGCGCACCTGCGCGGGCGCGCGGGCGGCGCCTGGGTGGTGGCCATCGGGCTGGCCCCGCTCGGCCAGATCCAGATCGGCGCGCTCGCCTCGCTGTTCGGGGTCAGCGCGGCGCTGGGCGCGAGCGGCCTCGGCCTGGTGGCGCTCGCGGGCGCCACCGCGCTGCTCTACCCGCGCCTGCGCGCGCTCTAGCGGTTGCCGGAGCCGGAACCCGCTGGTACGCTCGGGTGGCATGACGCGCACGCGAGACGGAAGCGACATGGCGGGCCCGAGCACATCCGAGATGGCGAGGGACATCGTCGTCGCCCTCGTGCAGTCCGGCAAGATCCACCTCGACCCCGATCCGAAGAAACAGGGCGAGTGGCTGGGCGATCTCTTCAAGGCCCTCCACCAGAAGATCGTCGTGGAAGGCGCCCTCGAGATGCTCGTCGAGGATCAGCTCAAGAACTTCGACCTCGACGACCTCCGCCAGCTGCGCGAGCTCCTCGACGCGGAGATCGCGGCGCGGAGCTGATCAGGCCCCATCTCGGCTTGCGTACGCCGCGGGGGCGCGGTAGAAGGGAGGCCGAGGAGGAGGCCATGCCCAAGATCAAGCACATCGCGCTGTCGACCCAGGATCCGGAGAAGACCGCCAAGTTCTACGTGGACGTCTTCGGCATGAAGCAGATCGGGCGGGTGGACCACCCGGCGGTCAGCGGCTTCTTCCTGACCGACGGCGACCTGAACCTGGCCGTGCTGAAGTTCAAGAACGACGCGGTGGCCGGGGTCGAGCGGGGCAAGGACTACTCGGGCCTCCACCACATCGGCTTCCAGGTGGAGAGCCTCGAGGAGATCGCCCTCCGCCTGGCCGCGGCCGGCTCGGCGCGGCGCGACGACGTCAACGACGCCCTCGGCGTCGGCCACGGCGAGAAGCGCTACGCCAACGTCGAGGTCAAGTACAGCGGCCCGGACGGAGTCATGGTGGACGTCTCCGAGACCGGCTGGGTCGGCGCCTCCGGCTTCCGTCCGCAGTAGCCCGCTCCCCGATGCCCAGGCGCGTCGAGGGCAAAGCGGCCATCGTCGTCGGAGGCGGCCAGACTCCGGGCCAGACGGTCGGCAACGGGCGGGCCACCGCCATCGTGCTGGGCCGGGAAGGCGCCCGGGTGTGCGTGGTGGACCGGGCGCTGGCCTCCGCCCAGGAGACGGCCGACCTGATCAAGCGAGAGGGCGGCGACGCCTGGGCCTTCGCGGCCGACGTCACGCACGAGGACGAGGTCAAGCGCCTGGTCGCGGCGGCGCTCGAGCGCTTCGGACGGCTCGACATCCTGCACAACAACGTGGGCGCGAGCCTGGCCCTGGTCGACGCGGGAGCCACCGATCTCACCGAGGAGGCCTTCGACCGGAGCCTGGCCGTCAACCTGAAGGCCACCTGGCTCACCTGCAAGCACGCCCTCCCCGCCCTGCGGGAGGCGCACGGCTCCATCGTGAACATCGCGTCCATGGCCGCGATCAACGCCTATCCGTTGGTGGGCTACAAGACCACCAAGGCCGCGGTGGTCGCCTTGACCGAGAACCTGGCCGCCCACAACGCGAAGTACGGGGTCCGCGCCAACTCGATCCTGCCCGGGCTCATGAACACGCCGATGGCCATCGAGTCGCGGGTCGCCGCCGGCACGCCCCGGGAAGAAGTCATCGCCTCGCGCGACCGCCGGGTGCCGCTCGGCCGGCGCATGGGCACCGGCTGGGACGTGGCCAACGCGGCGCTGTTCCTGCACTCCGAGGAGGCCGGCTTCATCACCGGGGTCTCGCTCATCGTGGACGGTGGTGAGAGCGTGAGCTGGGGCTCCTGATGGCGGCGCCCGAGCTGCCGGAGAACGCCTACCGCGCGCGGGCCGAGCGCGGGGAGATCCAACTGGGCACCTGGATCACCATGATCCGCACGCCCAGCGTGCTTGCGTTGCTGCAGGCGGCCGGCCTCGACTACGCCCGGCTCGATCTCGAGCACTCCGCGTTCTCGATCGAGACGGTGGCCGACATGGCCGCGCTGGCGCGGGCGCTCGACTTCCCCCTGGTCGTCCGCCCGCCCGAGGGTAATCGCGAGTGGATCACGCGGCTGCTCGACGCCGGGGTGTGGAACCTGCACATTCCACAGGTCGAGAACGCCCAGCAGGCCGCGGAGGTCGTGGCGGCCACGCGCTATGCCCCGCTCGGCTCGCGCGGCATGTACGGCTCGGGTCCCCACACCGGCTTCCGGGTGCGCCCGCCCGCCGAGCACATGGCGACCGCCAACGCCCGCGTGCACGTCACCGCGATGCTCGAGAGCAAGCACGCCTTCGACGACCTCGACGCGATCGCGGCGGTGCCGGGCATCGACGCGCTCACCATCGGGCCCACCGACCTGGCCCAGGACCTGGGCGTCCTGGGCGCACCGTCCCAGAAGGATGTCCTCCGCGAGCACCGGGTGCGCCTGGGCGAGGCGGCGCGCAAGCACGGCAAGACGGTGGCGATGGCCGTCGACACGATCGAGGCGGTGCGCGAGGTGATCGCGCTCGGGGCCACCATCGTGAACTACTCTTCCGACGTCGGCATCCTGCGATCCGGCTACACCGCCGCCGTGGCGGAGATCCGCAAACCAAAGGAGAGGGCATGAAGATCAAGGCGGTCAACGGCTTCGCGCGCATCCTCAAGTCCGAGGGCACCCCGTGGGTGAGCTGCTACCCCACGAGTCCGGTCAACAACGCGCTCGGCGAGGAGGGCGTACCGATCCTCATGATGGGCGAGGAGCGCTTCGCGGTCGCGGTGGCCGACGGGTTCTCGCGCGTGACCAACGGCAAGCAGATCGGCGTCTGCACCGTCATGGCCGGCCTCAACGCGGCCGGGATCCAGATGGCCTACGGCGCCATCGCCCAGGCCTGGGAGGACTCCTCCCCGCTGCTGGTGATCGCGGAGGGCCTCGGCGTCGGCGCGAGCCGCCACACCCACTTCGACATGGGCGAGGCGTTCAAGTCGGTCACCAAGTGGGTGGGCCAGGTGGACCGCGCCGATCTGATCCCGGAGTACACGCGCCGGGCCTACACGCATCTGCGCTCCGGCCGGCCCGGGCCCGTGCTGCTGCTGATCCCGCGCGATCTGGGCGAGTACGATCCGGACGAGCATCCCTACGCGCCGGTGAAGGGTTGGCGCA
>DATHSW010000424.1:0-9025 GCA_035463855.1 Candidatus Deferrimicrobiaceae bacterium
GCAACCCGGCCAATCCGCGCTGGATCAGGGGATCCACGTTTCCGCGGAAACGTCTCGACGCCTGGCGTGCGACGCGAGCCGAGTGGTGATGCGCCACGATCACGAGGGGCGGGTCGTGGAGGTCGGCGCGCGCACCCGGACGATTCCGCCCGCGCTGCGGCGGGCGTTGCACCATCGGGACCAGACTTGTCGCTTCCCGGGTTGTGGGGGACGAGTCGGGCAGGGGCATCATGTGCGCCACTGGGCGCACGGGGGCCCGACCACGCTTATGAACCTGGTGTTGCTCTGTCGCCGCCATCACCGGGCGGTCCACGAAGAGAGGTACCAGGTCGCGCGCGGGCCCGACGGCACTTTCCAGTTCAGGCGACCGGACGGCCGCCCGCTGCCCGAGGTGCCGGCGACTGCCCCGGTTCCCGGAGATCCCGTCAAGGCCCTCCGCGAGTGTCATGACTCGCACGGCCTTCGCCTCAACGCGCGGACGGCGTGCCCCGGCTGGCTCGGAGAGCGGCTGGACGTGGGCTGGGCGATCGGCGTCCTGCACCCCCGGGCGGCCTCGATGAATTCCGCGTAGCCCGGGAAGCCGCCACGGGCCTCGGGACGGGCGCGCTCGCCCGCCCGGGATCAGAGCGTTAGCGCGCCACGCCGAAGGCCGCGGCCTTCCAGCGCGGATCGTCGGAGGCGTCCAGGCGCTCGCGGACGCGGCGCAGGACCTGGCCGGCCGCGGTCTCGCCCCAGAACCACCGCATGACGTCGTCGCCGCGGCTCGACGGCTTCATGGCCAGCCGCCCCTCGAAGTAGAGCGCCTTCCAGTCGTCCGCGCAGTAGCGGATGAAGTTCGGGAGCGGGACATCCGCCGGCCGCTCCGCCATCTCAGCGTCCTCGCCGGCCGCGAAGGCCTGGAGAAAGCGCACCACGCCGCGGAAGCGCGTGGCGGGCACGCCGGAGAGGCCGAAGGCGGTGCGCCCACCGCTGCGCGATAGCCACTGCTCGTGGTACTGGCGCATCTGCGCGGTCTCGAGCGTCGGGTCCTCGGGGACGCCGGCCGCGGGCGTGATCGCGGACGCCTGCACGGGGGCCGCCGGCTCGACGCCGGGCTCCGCGTCGTCGGGGAAGTCGCGTAGCACCGGGCCCGCGGGCTCGGCGAGCAGATCGAGCGCGGCGCGCAGCACGCGGTGCTGGAGGGCCGGGTCCTCCGGACGGCCCAGCGCGTAGCCGAAGGGGAACGGCACGAAGAGCGCGCGCGGCGGCTTCACCTTCAGGGTGTGCTCGCGCACCATGCTGATGGACGTGGTGGCGATACCTTCGCTCTCGAGCGCCCGCGCCAGCACACCGCCGGTGTGCGTGCAGAAGGGTCAGGTCGGCGTGATCAGCGCGACCTGGACGCCCTCGTCGCGGAGCCGCCGCCCCAGCTCCGGGCCGGTCTCCTCCTGGATGCGGCGCAGCTCTCGCTGCGCGCCCATGAAGGAGTAGTGGTTGGGCGCCATGCCGCCCAGCTCGCCCCGCGCGACCAGCTCGCGCACCCGGTCGATCGGGAACGAGATGTTCAGGTCGCGCATGAGCGGCAGCCGGTCGAAGCCCAGGCTGGTGTGGCTCTGGACGATGTCGGCCGCCGGCGTGTCCGCCGGGATCACGCGATAGGTCTGCTCGCCCGGGCCGAACGGGCGGTCGCCGCGCCGGTGCAGGCCCGCGGTGGTGACGATGGCGAGGCGACAGGCCGGCAGCGGCGTGGCCAGGCGCGTGAACGGCGCGGTGTCGTTCACCTGGACCGGCAGCATCAGCAGGTTGTTGCGGTTGAGCGGGGGCAGCCGGTCGAGGCGCGGCATCGGATCAGCCGAGCGTCAGCACGGCCTTGCCGGGATATTTCCGGGCGATCAGGTCCGCGGCGACCTGCGCGATCTCGGTCCAGGTCCGCTCCACGCTGATGTGCGGCGCGAGCTGGCCCGCGGCCACCAGGTCGGCGAGGCGGCGCAGGCCGATCGCCGCCGGCTCGTTGCCCAGCTCGGTGAAGAGGTAGAAGCCGTAGAGGGTCGTGCGGCCCGCGACGAAGAAGTTGCGGGCGTCGAAGGTCACCTCCGCGGAGGCGGAGACGCCGAGGGTCACGCAGACGCCGCCGCGCTCGAGCGCGGCCAGGGCCGTGCCCAACGTGCGGCCACCGACCGACTCGATGATCAGGTCGTACTTGGGCGATGGCGGGATCTCGTCGCCGACCGTCACTTCGTGGGCGCCGAGCTGGCGCAGGGCCGGTGCCTGATCGGCGCGGCGGGCGGTGGCGGTCACGTGGGCGCCGCCGAGTCGCGCGAGCTGCACCGCGAAGTCGCCGACGCCGCCGGTGGCGCCGGTGACCAGCACGCGCTTGCCGAGGATCGTGCCGTTCTTGCCGAGGGCGTGCAGCGCGGTGAGGCCCGCCACCGGGAACGTGGCCGCCTGGGAGAGCGTGACCTTCTCCGGCAGCTCGGCGAGGGCGTGCGTGGGCACCGCCACGTGCTCGGCCCAGGCGCCTTCGGGGAGGAAGCCCACCACGCGGGCGCCGGCCCTGGGGCCGGAGCCGTCCGCGGCGGCGCGCTCGACGGTGCCGGCCAGGTCCCAGCCCGGGCGCCAGCCGGCCGGCGCCATCGTGGAGCGGCGGACCTCGCCGCGGTTGAGCGAGATCGCGCGCACGCGGACGATGGCTTCGCCGCGGTCGGGCGTGGGGTCGGGCACGGGGCGGAGGACGAGGCGGCCGGGGGCGGCGGGATCGACGACTACTGCGTGGTTGTCGCTCATCGGGTTCTCCTCGTGGGCCACCCCTCACCCTGCCCTCTCCCCTCAGGGGAGAGGGTGGGTCGGGGGTTAGATGACGCCGTCGCGGCGTAGGGATTCGATCTCGTCGGATTTGAGGCCGAGGAGGCGGCCGTAGACCTCGGCGTTGTGCTCGCCCAGCAGGGGCGAGCGGCTGACCTCGGTGGGGGAGTCGGAGAGGCGCACCGGGTTGCCCGGCATCGGGTAGGGGCCGCGGCGCGGGTGCTCGAGATCCACGATGAAGCGGCGCTTGCGGAGATGCGGGTCGGCCAGGATCTCGGTGGAGTCGAGGACCGCGCCGCAGGGCACGCCGGCGGCGGCCATGATCTCCATGACCTCGAACTTGCCGCGCTTCTCGGTCCACGCCTCGATCATCGCGTCGATCTCGTCGATGAACTGCACGCGGTCGCGCCGGTCGTGGTAGCGGGTGTCGTCGCCCAGCTCGGGGCGGCCCACGATCTTCGTCAGCGCCTTCCACATGTCCACGGTGGCGCAGTGGATGAACACGTAGTCGTTGGGGCCGCCGGGGCGGCAGCGGTAGATGTTGGAGGGGGCGGCGGCCGCGGAGCGGTTGCCCTGGCGCGGGGCCGGCTTGCCGGTGGCATAGCTCTCGCGCAGGTGGATGCGCAGGAGGTTCACCACCGATTCCTGCTGGGCGACCTCGACCTGCTGGCCCACCCCGGTGGCCTGGCGCTGGATGATCGCGGCCAGGATGCCGATCGCGGTGTGCAGCCCCGCGCCGGTGTCGGCCAGGCCGCCGATGGCCTTGGTCGGCGGGCCGTCGGGGGAGCCGGTCATGCTCATGGCGCCCGCCATCGCCTGGGCGATCCACTCGAAGCTCTTGTACTCCGCGTAGGGGCCGCCGCCGCCGAAGCCCTTCACCGAGGCCGCGATCAGCCGCGGGTTGAGCGCGTGCAGCGCCTCCCAGCCGAGGCCCAGCCGGTCCATCGCGCCCGGGCCCATGTTCTCCACCAGCACGTCGGCGGTCTTGACCAGGTCCAGGAACATCGCGCGCCCGCGCTCGGCTTTCAGATTCAGCGTGACGCCCTTCTTGCCGGAGTTGAGCAGCAGGAAGAACCACGCGTCCTCGCCGCGCTTGTCGGAGAGCGCGGTGCGGCCGGGCTCGCCCGCCGGCGGCTCGATCTTGATGACCTCCGCGCCGAGCCACGCCAGCATCTGGGTGCAGCTCGGCCCCGCTTCGTACTGGGTCAGGTCGAGGACGCGGATCCCCGCGAGCGCCTGGGCCATGATCGAGGCCTCCCGCTACGTGGTGTAGGCCGAGAACCGCACCGTCTGCGCCCGCGCCTTGGAGTCCGTGATGACGTTGACCACCGCGGGCTTGCCGGAGGCGAAGGCGCGCTCCAGCGCCGGGCGGATATCGTGCGGCTTCTCCACGTGCTCGCCGTGCGCGCCCAGCTCCTGCGCCACCCGGTCGTAGCGGGTGTGGCCGAGATTGCGCCCGGGCTTGGGCAGGGGCCGCGTCCACGGGGCGTCCGCGGTCCAGCCGCCGTTGTTGCTGATCACGACCACCACCGGGATCTTGTGCCGCACCGCGGTGTCAATTTCCATCGCGTTGATGCCGTAGGAGCCGTCGCCGTGGAGCACCAGCACCTGCGCGTCGGGCTTGGCCACCTTCGCGCCCACGCCGAAGGGCAGCCCCACGCCCATCGTTCCAAAGGCTCCCGAGTTCAGCCGGTGGCCCGCCACGTAGGTGGGGATGGCCTGGCGGCCGAAGTTCAGGATCTCCTGGCCGTCCACCACCAGGATGCCGTCGCGCCGCATGAAGTCGCGGACCTCCTTGCAGAGCCGCAGCGGATGGATCGGCGTCTCCTCCCGGCTCATCGCCTTGTCCTGCTCGGCGCCCTTCTCGGCGTCGAGCGTGCGCAGCTTGCCGGTCCAGGCCGCGTAGCGCTTGGGCGCGATCTTGCCCTCGGCCTCCGCGCGGAGCTGATCCAGGACGGCCCGCGCGTCGCCCGCGATCGGCACGTCCACCGAGCGATTGTGGCCGAGCTGGGACGGGTTGATGTCCACGTGGATCACCCGGAGGTCGGCGGCGAAGCGCGGCGGGCGGCCGAACTGGACCACCCAGTTGAAGCGCGTGCCCACCGCCAGCACCACGTCGGCCTCGGTGAACGCCTTGCTGCGCGCGTTGAGGAACGCCAGCTCGTGATCCTCCGCGATGAGGCCGCGCGAGATCGGCGTGGTGTAGAAGGGGATGCCGGTGGCCTCCACGAAGGCCTGGAGCGCGGCGGCCCCGTCGGACCACCACACGCCGCTGCCCGCGATGACCACCGGGCGCTCGGCCTTCGCCAGCAGCGCGATGGCCTCCCGCACCGCGTTCGGATCGCCCAGGGTGCGCGGGGCCGGGCGCCAGGGGCCGGGGTAGTGGAGGTGCTCCTCCTCGATCTTCTCGCCCAGGATGTCGCCCGGCATGTCGATGTAGACCGGCCCGGGGCGCCCCGAGGTCGCCTGGCGGAACGCGGTGTCCACCACGTCGGGGATGCGCCGGGCGTCGTAGATGCGCTCCGTCCACTTGGTGATCGGCTTCATGAGCGCGACCTGGTCGATCTCCTGGAAGGCCTCCATGCCGAGATACACGCGCGGGCTCGAGCCGCCGATGGCGACGAGCGGGGCGCAGTCGGTGAAGGCGTTGGCCACGCCGGTGGCCAGGTTGATGGCGCCGGGGCCCGAGCAGCCCATCGCGACGCCGGGCCGCCGCGTCACCCGCGTCCAGGCATGCGCGGCCAGGGCCGCGGCCTGCTCGTGGCGGGTGTCGATGGCGCGGATGCCCAGCTTGATGCAGGCGGCCTCGGTCTCCAGCATGGGGCCGCCCATGAGGTAGAACATGGTGTCGACACCCTGCGACCTGAGCGCCTGCGCCAGCACTTCCGATCCCGTGATCGTGGCCATGGCCTGTCCTTTCCTCCTTGCTCCGTGAGGGGGTGCCGAGAAGATAGCATGTAGAATGGCCCGGGAGGGGAAGGCACATGGCCGACGTCCAGTTCAACCCGATGGACCCCGAGTTCGTCGCGGACCCGTACCCGATGTACCACCGCCTGCGCGCCGAGGATCCCGTCCACCACAGCCCGCTCGGCTTCTGGGTGCTGACGCGCTACCCGGACGTGATGGCCATGCTCCGCGACCCGCGCCTGATCAAGGAGCCCATCGCCGCCTTCGTGGCCGCGCGCTTCGGCATGGCGGTGCCGCCGGGCCTCGGGCTCTCCATGCTGGACCGGGACCCGCCGGACCACACCCGGCTCCGCGGCCTGGTCAGCAAGGCCTTCACCCCGCGCGCCCTGGAGAAGCTCCGGCCGGGGATCCAGCAGATCGTGGACGGGCTGCTCGACGAGGCCGCGGGCCGCGGCTCGATGGACCTGATCGAGGAGTTCGCGTATCCGCTGCCGGTGCGGGTCATCTGCGAGATGCTGGGCGTCCCGGTGCAGGACCACGAGCGGTTCAAGGCCTGGGGCCTCGACATCGCCCGCGGCCTCGACGCGATCATGCTGCCGCCCGACTCGCCGGTGGGCCAGCGCAGCGTGTCCGGGCGGCGGGCCCTGGCCGAGTACTTCCGCGAGCTGATCGCGGAGCGGCGGGCCGCTCCGCGCGAGGACATGCTCGCGGCGCTGATCGCGGCCGAGGAGGCGGGCGACAAGCTGAACGAGGAGGAGCTGCTCGCCACCTGCATCCTGCTGCTGGTGGCCGGCCACGAGACCACCGTGAACCTGATCGGCAACGGGACCCTGGCGCTGCTGCGCCATCCGGACCAGCTCCGGAAGCTGCGGGAGAGCCCGGGCCTCATCGGCACCGCGGTGGAGGAGCTGCTGCGCTTCGACGGCCCGGTGCAGCGCACCGCGCGCATCCCGAGCGAGGACATCACGATCGGCGGCCAGACCATCGGCAAGGGCGAGATGGTGATGCCGTTCCTGGGCGCGGCCGACCGCGACCCCACCCAGTTCCCCGATCCGGACCGCCTCGACATCTCGCGCACCGACAACCGCCACATCGCCTTCGGCATGGGCATCCACTTCTGCCTGGGCGCCCCGCTCGCCCGCATGGAAGGACAGATCGCCATCAATACCCTGCTCGCCCGGCTGCCCAAGCTGGCCCTGGCCACCGACCGGCCCCAGTTCCGCCAGAGCCTGACCCTCCGCGGGCTGCAGGCGCTGCCGGTGACCTTCTGAGCGCCATGCCGACCCGACTCGTCGCCGTCTTGACCGGACTCGCGCTCCTCGTCCTGCCCGCGCTCGCGCAGGAAGCGCCGCGCTCCCCCACACCGAAGCCGGTGAAGCTCGCCGCGAAGGTCACCGACGTCGCCACGGGGCTCGAGCACCCGTGGGGCGTGGAGCTGCTGCCCGACGGGCGCTTCCTCGTCACCGAGCGGCCGGGGCGCATGCGCATCGTCGGGCGCGACGGGCGCCTCTCGGAGCCGCTGACCGGCGTGCCCGAGGTGTACGCGCGCGGGCAGGGCGGCCTGCTCGACGTGGCGCTGAGCCCGGGCTTCGCCCAGGACCGGCTGGTCTACTTCTCGTTCGCGGAGAGCGGATCGGACGGCGCGGGCACCGCGGTCGCGCGCGGGCGGCTGGGCGAGCGCGGGCTCGAGGGCGTCCAGGTCGTCTGGCGCCAGCAGCCCAAGGTCGGCGGCTCGAGCAACCACTGGGGCTCGCGCCTGGTGTTCCGCCCCGACGGCACCCTGTTCGTCACGGTCGGCGACCGCTACGCCCACCTCGAGCGCGCCCAGGATCTCTCGACGACCATCGGCAAGGTCGTGCGGATCAACCCGGACGGCTCGGTGCCGCGCGATAATCCATTCGTCGGCCGCTCCGGCGCGCTCCCGGAGATCTGGTCCTACGGCCATCGCAACGTCCAGGCCGCCGCGCTCGACGCCCGCGGTGAGCTGTGGACGGTGGAGCACGGCGCCCGCGGCGGCGACGAGCTGAACAACCCGCAGCCGGGCAAGAACTACGGCTGGCCGGTCATCACCTACGGCGTGGACTACTCGGGCGCCCGCATCGGCATCGGCACCGCGCAGCCCGGCATGGAGCAGCCCGTCTACTACTGGGATCCCGTCATCGCCCCGTCGGGCGCCACGTTCTACTCGGGCACCGCGTTCCCCGGCTGGCGCGGCGACCTCCTGGTGGGCTCGCTCCGGCCCGGCGCGCTCGTCCGCCTGCGCATCGCCAACGGCCGCGTGACGCAGGAGGAGCGCTACCTCGACGAGCTCGGCGAGCGCATCCGCGACGTCCGCGAGGGCCCCGACGGCGCGATCTACCTCCTCACCGACAGCTCCCGCGGCCGCCTGCTCCGCGTCGAACCCCGCTAGTCCTCGCCCGCGCCCCGGTCCGCGATTCGCGTGTAATCGCGAATCCACACGGGCGAGGACTAGCGGAGCTTCGGCATCACATCTTCTGCGAAACGGCGCATCGTGCGTTCGACTTCGGAGCGGGGGAGCATGGAGCCCTGGTCGAACCAGCAGATGATCTGCGAGAGGCGGAACTCCTCCTTGGCGGCCTGCAGGCGGTCCACCACTTCCGCGGTGTCGCCGAAGACGGCCTGGTCGCGGCAGAACTTGTCGTAGGGGAGGTCGGCGATCGTCTCGCGGATGGATTTCAGCCGGGGCAGGTGGTCGGCGTAGGAGTCGGGCAGGCTCGAGAAGATCGTCTCGAGGTTCCGGTAGTACTGGAGCACGCCGGGCCGCATCGCGTCGCGCGCCGCCGCCCGCGTGGCGCCGATGTGCACCGGCTGCATGAGCGCCATCTGCTCGGGGCCCCACGCGTGCCCGGCTGCGGCCAGCTTGTCGCGGTACGCGGCCATGCACTCGCGGAGCTGTGGCAGCGGGGTGGTCGTGGTGCCCGAGTAGATGGGCACGCCCAGCTCGGCGATGTGGGCGAAGCTCTCCATGGTGTGCACGGCCACCCGGATGGGCGGGTGCGGGCGCTGGAGCGGCTTCGGCACCACCGCGAGGTTCTCGACCTTGTAGAACTTGCCGTCGTAGCTGAAGCGATCGCGGGTCCAGGCCAGGCGGATGATGTCGAGGCACTCGGCGAAGCGCGCGCGGTTCTCGGCCACCGGCACGCGGAAGCCGTGGAACTGGGTGGGGATCGAGCCGCGGCCCACCCCGAACTCGAGCCGGCCACCGGAGAGGATGTCGGCGGTGGCCGCCTGCTCGGCGCAGGCGAGCGGCTGGTGCAGCGGCAGCAAGGTCACCGCGGTGCCGACCCGGATGCGCTTGGTGCGCTGGGCGATCGCG
>DATHSW010000425.1:0-13571 GCA_035463855.1 Candidatus Deferrimicrobiaceae bacterium
CAGGCGCCCGTCGTGCGCGGCGACCTCGAGGGCCTCCAGCGTGTCCACGTGCAGGGCTTCGTGAACCCGGCGCGCGAGCGCGGGTCCCAGACCGGGAATGGCCCGGAAGAGCCGCTCGGCATCCAGGCTCCCCCGGAGCCGGTCGAGCTGGCTCCAGTGGCCGGTCCGGAGCATCTCGACGATCGCGGCGGCGATCCGCGGCCCCACGCCCGGCAGCGCGTCGAGGCCCTCGATCCCGTCGTGCTCGTAGATCTCGGCGAGCCCTTGCCCGAGGGCCGCCACCGTCTGCGCGGCCTCGCGATAGGCGCGGACCCGGAACGGGTTCGCGGCCTGCTGCTCGAGCAGATCGGCGCCCTCGCGGAGCCGATCCGCGATGAGCTGGTTCGTCGCGGTCACGGCGGCGCGGACGCGCCGCGAGCGCCATCCCGCACCACGTAGCCTCTGGCCTCGAGCGCCTTCACCGCCGGCCCCGGGTTGATCGTCGCGAGGCGCAGCACGACTTCCCGCTCACCGGTCGGCATCGCGAGCGTCATCACGCTCGAGACCCGGCCGCCGGTCTCCTCGGCCACTCGCACGACCTCGCTCACCCCGGACGCCTGGTCGGGCACGATCACGTCCAGGCGGCTCGAGGGCTCGAGCACCCCCATGGCCCGCACGAAGAGCTGGAGCACGTCGGTCTCCGTCACGATGCCGACGAGCCGGTCCTCCTCGGTGACCGGCAGCGCGCTGATCTTCCGCGTCGCCATGAGCCGGGCCGCCTCCTCGACGCCGAACATCGGCCCGATCGTGACCACCGCGCGCGCCATGATCTGCCCCGCGGTGAGCTCGTCGAGGAGCCGCTCGCGCTCGCGGCCCTCCGTCATCGAGGCCGCCGAGACCATCGCCTGCTTGATGTCGCGGTCGGAGACGATGCCCACGAGCCTGCCCGCGTCCAGGACCGGAACGTGGCGGAAGCCGCGCCGCTGCAGCAGGCGCAGCAGGTGGGGAAGGCGCGTCTCCAGGGTCGCGCTGACCGGGTGGGCCTGCATGATGTCCCGGACGAGCATCGTCGGCCCTCACATGTCCTCGAGCCCGTGCGCCCCGGCCCGCTCTTCCTTCTTCTCGACCACCTCGGTCAGGGTGGCCTCGGTCAGCAGCAGCAGGCTCGCCACCGACACCGCGTTCTCCAGCGCCACCCGCACCACCTTCGTGGGATCGATGATGCCGGCCTCCACCAGGTCCACGTACTCCTTGCGCGCGGCGTCGAAGCCCAGGTTCCCCTTGCCCGCCCGCATCTGGTTCACCACCACCCCGCCGTCCACCGAGGAGTTCTCGGCGATCTGGCGCGTCGGCGTCTCCAGCGCGCGGCGGAGGATCTGCAGCCCGGTGCGCTCGTCGCCGTCGCACTTGGACTCCTCGCGCTCCACCGCCTCGATCGCCCGCAGCAGCGCGAGCCCGCCGCCCGGCACGATACCCTCGGCCACCGCCGCCTTGGTGGAGCTGATGGCGTCGTCGAGCGCTTCCTTCTTGCTCTTCATCTCCGATTCCGAGGGAGCCCCGACCCGGATGACCGCCACCCCGCCCGAGAGCTTGGCCAGCCGCTCCTGGAGCTTCTCCCGGTCGTAGTCGCTGGTGGTCTTGTCGATCTGCGCGCGGATCTGCTGCTTGCGGCCCTCGATCCGCGCCTTGTCGCCCGCGCCGCCGATGATGGTGGTGGTGTCCTTGTCCACCACGACCCGGGTGGCCCGGCCGAGATCCTCGATGCTGAGGGCCTCGAGCTTGATGCCGATCTCCTCGGTCAGGACGCGGCTGCCGGTCAGGACCCCCATGTCCTCGAGCATCTCCTTGCGCCGGTCGCCGAAGCCGGGAGCCTTCACCGCGACGCACTTGAGCGAGCCGCGGATCTTGTTGACCACGAGGGTGGCGAGCGCCTCCCCCTCGACGTCCTCGGCGATGACCAGGACCGAGCGCCCCGCGCGCGCGACCTGCTCGAGGATCGGCACCAGGTCCTTCATCACGCCGATCTTCCGATCGGTGAGGAGGACGAGGGCGTCCTCGAGGACCGCCTCCATCTTCTCCGCGTCGGTGATGAAGTACGGCGACAGGTACCCGCGGTCGAACTGCAGCCCCTCGACCACCTCGAGCTGGGTCTCGGTCGTCTTGGACTCCTCGACCGTGATCACGCCCTCGTTGCCCACCTTCTCCATCGCGTCCGCGACCAGGTCGCCGATGCTCGGATCGTTGTGGGCGGAGATGGTGGCGACCTGCGCCTTCTCGAGCCGGCTCTTCACCGGGCGGGAGAGCGCCTTCAGCGCCTCGACCACGGCGCGGGCGCCCCGGTCGAGCCCCTTCTTCAGATCCACCGCGCTCGCCCCCGCCACCACGTTGCGCACGCCGTCGGCGAAGATGGCGTGGGCGAGGATGGTGGACGTGCTGGTGCCGTCGCCCACCGCGTCCCCGGTGCGCTCCGCGGCCTGGCGGATCATCTGGGCCCCCAGGTTCTCCACCGGGTCCTTCAGCTCCATCTCCTTGGCGATCGTGACGCCGTCGTTGCAGACCACCGGCGCGCCGAAGCGCTTCTCCAGGAGCACGCACTTGGACTTCGGCCCCAGCGTGACGCGCACCGCGTCGGCGAGGGCGGCGACCCCGCGCAGGATCCGCTCGCGCGCTTCGGATCGGAACAGCACCTGTTTGTGCGCCATGTCCTCTCTCCTCCCGCTACGGGCTCGGCCGCGTCGCCCGGCCGCGCGGATGCGCGTGCACCGGGAACTCCCGCGAGTCGTGGACCGCGAAATGGCCCGCTCGGGCCTCGGCCAGCTTCAGGTAGTCCGCCGTGCGCATCCGGATCGCGGCCCGATGATCCCCGGCCGGGAGCACGATGTCGCGCTGCTCGACCAGCGACTCGTCCACCGCGGTGGGCACGCCGAAGAGCCGACCGAACGGCGGGACCGCGCCCAGCGCGCAGCCGGGAAAGCCCGCCAGCATCTCCTCGACGCTGGCCAGACGGATCTCGCCGCGGCCGAGCAGGCCCTTGAGCCGGTTCAGGTCGGCCGTGCAGCAGGCCGGCAGCACGGCGAGCGCGAGGCCGACCGGGTCCTTGACCACGACGGTCTTGGCCCAGGACCAGCCCGAGACGTGGGCCTTGGCCGCTTCTTCCTGCGCGGTGAAGGCTTCCGGGTGCGGCACCAGCTCGTAGCTGGCGCCCCGGACCCCGAGCAGCTCTTCCAATCGCTCGTGCATGACGGCCGATGCGCTTGCAAGTGACGTACCCTCACCTATAGGACCGAAAAGAAAGCGACTTCCGCGGGGGCGTGGCTCCGCGGGGCGAGCATTCACGCCTCAGGTGGGACAGCCTCACCCCGCGTCAGCGATCAGCAGACCGGGTGCTCGCCCCTGATCAGCTCGGCCCGGAAGGCGGGCAGCCGGGCCAGCTCGGCGTCGGCCGCTTCGCGGATCTCCCGCTCCACGTCGTCGAGCGCGATGCCGGGGGGCAGGAGCACCTGGATGCCCGTCCACGGTCGATCCACCGGCTCGCCGATGCGCACGACGAGGTGCACGTAGACTTCGAGGAGCGTCGGGCACCGGGCGTGGATGAGGCGCGCCAGGCGGTGACTCAAGACGCTGTAGACCTTCCCGGCGTGGGCCGCCGGGTTCTTGCCGGCGGTGGCTTCGCCCCCCGTCGGCCGCGAGAAGGCGATGAGCCCGTTGGCGCGGTTGCCGCGCCCCACCTGCCCGGAGTCGGCGTCTTCGGCCGAGGTCCCGGTCAGGGTGAGATACACGCCTTCCAGGCCCTGCCCGCGCCGGTCGAGGCAGTTGAGCTGCCAGTCGATCTCGAAGGGCGCCGCGGCGAAGTGGCGCGTGAGGGCATGGAGGATCTCGTCCTTCCGCGCGAAGTAGGCGGCCTCCGAGCGCGTGTGCAGGCACGACAGCGGCATGGCGACCGTGACGGCCAGGCGCTGATCGTGGCGGACACCCATCACCTTGACGTCCTGGCCGGTGTCCGGGAAGGCGCGCTTGAACGCGGGCGAGTTCAGGTAGCGCTCGGTCGCCAGGACGAGCTCCTCGGTGGGGCTCAGCGGCGCGTAGCCGGACGCGCCGGACGTGTCGTTGGAGGCGATCTCGGTCTCGCCTTCCGTGTAGACCCGCCGGAGCTCTTCGGAGCCGGGCGCCAGCGCCACCCGCGTGACGAGATCCTTCCCAGCCCTCAGGCCGGGCAGATTCGCGCCGACCCACTCGTCCACCGCGTGGCGCACCGTCTCCACCACGGGCAGGGAGCGCCCGTTGAGGACATCGGTGGCGCGATCGCCGACGATCAGCTCGATGGGATGGGTCACCTCGCCGCCGCCGAAGCGCTTGAGGCACTGGCCCGCCACCAGCAGCGCCTTGTCGATGTTGTAGTGCGCGATGACGCCGGCGCGCTCGAGGTACAGGCGGCTCAGCGCGACCGAGGCCGCCTCCACCACCGAGTCGCAGATGGTGTCGGGGTGGCCGAGCCCCTTCCGCTCCACCAGCTCGATCCGCCGCTGCGCGACCGGCGTCCCGCCGATGGATTCGATCACGAGAGTCATCGACGGGCCCCGGAACCGACCGGGCGGCGCCGCCGCGCCGGGTCGGGTACTGTACGATCGTGACCGGGGCCACGACGGCGATCGACGCCTCTCACGGCGAGGGCGGTGGACAGGTGCTCCGCACCGCGCTCTCGCTGTCGGTCGCCCTCGGCCGGCCGGTGACCCTGCGGCAGGTCCGCGCCCGGCGTCCCCGCCCCGGACTGCAGCCGCAGCACCTCACCGTGGTCCGGGCCCTCGCCGCGATCAGCGACGCCCTGGTCTCGGGCGACGCGCTCGACTCCACCGAGGTGACGTTCGTCCCGCAAACGCTGCGCGGCGGGAGCTACGACTTCGATATCGGCGCCATCCGAGGCAGCGCGGGCTCCGTGTCGCTCCTGTTCCAGGCCTTGCTCCTGCCGCTCAGCCTCGCCGCGCAGCCGTCCCGGCTCCGGCTCCGCGGCGGCACCCACGTGCCCTGGAGTCCTCCCGTGCACTACCTCACCGGCGTCTTCCTGCCGGCGCTCCGGCGTATCGGAGTCCGGGCCGACCTCACCTTGCAGCGGTGGGGTTGGTACCCGGCCGGCGGGGGGGAGGTCGACGTCTCGGTCACGCCCAGCCGCGCGTGGCGGCCCATTCACTGGGCGCACCCGACCGGCCCGCCGACCCTCGAGGGCGTCGCCGCGGTGTCGAGGCTGCCGCGCTCGATCGCCGAGCGACAGCGCGCGCGGGCCCTCGACCGGCTCGCCGCCGCCGGGCGGTCGGCCACGATCACGATCGAGGAAGATCGGACCGCGCGCGGGCCCGGGACGCTGACGATGCTGACCGCCAGCGGCGAGTCGGCGCTGGCCGGCTTCTCCGCCCTCGGCCGGCGCGGGGTTCGGGCCGAGACGATCGCGGACGAGGCGGTGGCTCCACTCCTCGCGTACCTGGAAACCGGCGCCGCGGTGGACGATCACCTGGCCGACCAGCTCATCGCGTTCCTCGCGCTGGCCGACGGTCCATCGGCATTCACGTGCCCCGCCCTGTCGACCCACCTGCGCACGGTGGCCTGGGTGGTCGAGCGGATGCTTCCCGTCCGCGTGACGCTCGACGAGGGTCCGCCGGCCCGGGTCGAGGTCCGCGCGATGCCGGGGGCGCCCCCGGGATGAGGTGTCCACCATTGCCTCACGTGGGCAGCACGATCTTGAAGCGCTCCCACGGCATCGCGGTCCAGGTCTCCGTCTGGCCGTGCCCGTAGGAGCGGATGATCATCACCACCTTGGCCGCGACGGTCTCGTCGGGCGCCTCGAAGATGTCGAGGTAGTCGCAGGGGCCGAGGATCGCGTAGTTCGCGACCCACTTCACCTGCGGGCAGTCCCGCCGCACGTGATCGGCGACCGCCTTCTCCAGCCGCTTGAGCTCGCCGGGGGTCTTCACCGCCTCGGGCGTCAACCGCGTCAGCATCACGTAGGTCGCCATCGCTCAGTCCTCCTCGCGCCCGGTCGGGCGGCCGTCCCGGGTGGGCGGCCAGGGCTCCGCCGCCTCCTCCGTCGGTTGCACGATCAGGCGGGGCTTCTCCACCCGCATCTCCTTGATCCGCTCCACGTTCGCGGCCAGGGCGCTCTCCACCGCCGCGTTGACGCTGCCCTCCGGGTACCGGCCGTCGCCTCCCCGCTCGCCGGCCGCGCGCCCGGTCAGCAGCGCGAGTCCTTCGTCCACCGTCCTGATGGCGTACACGTGGAAGCGGCCCGCGCGCGCCGCCTCCACCACGTCCTGGCGGAGCATCAGGTGCCGGGCGTTGGCCTCCGGGATCAGTACCCCCTGGCGGCCGGTGAGCCCGCGGGCCTGGCAGACGTCGAAGAAGCCCTCGATCTTCTCGTTCACGCCGCCGATCGGCTGAACCTCCCCGCGCTGGTTCACCGAGCCGGTGACCGCGATGGCCTGATCGAGCGGGATGCCGGTGAGACTCGAGAGCAGGGCGTACAGCTCGGCGGACGACGCGCTGTCGCCCTCGACCTCCTCGTATTGCTGCTCGAACGCGATGGACGCCGAGAGCGCAAGCGGCCGCTCGCGCGCGTAGCGCCCCGCCACGTAGCCACCCAGGATCATCACGCCCTTGGAGTGGATCGGCCCTCCCAGCTTGGCCTCCCGCTCGATGTCCACCACGCCCGGCTCGCCGGTGTAGGTGCGGGCGGTGATGCGCGCGGGGCGGCCGAAGACGTGGTCGCCCAGTGCCAGCACCGAGATGCCGTTGACCTGCCCCACCGCGTGGCCCTCGGTGTCGATGAGCAGGATGCCCTCGGTGATGATCCGGCGCGTGCGCTCCTCCAGGAGGTTCGCGCGGTACGCCTTATGGGCGATCGAATGGTCCACGTCGTCGGCCACCACGAGCGCGTGGCCGCGCTGGCCGGCCCAGAACGACGACTCGCGGACCAGGTCCAGCACGTCGCCCAGCCGTGAGGTGAGGCGGCCCTGATCCGCGATGAGCCGGCTGCAGTGCTCGATCAGCCGGGCGACGCCGTCCGCGGAGAACGGGAGCAGCCCTTCCTCCCGGCAGGCGTTCCCGACGAAGCGGGCGTAGAGCAGCTCGAAGTCCGAGGTGCGCGGCAGCGAATCGTCGAAATCCACCTTGACCTTGAACAGCTCGTGGAAATCCTCGTCAAGGGCCGAGAGCAGGTAATAGAGGAACGGGCTGCCGATCAGCACCACCTTGACCGAGAGCGGGATCGGCTGGGGCGCGAGGCCGGCGCTGCTGGCCATCCGCCATTCTTCCAGCGGGTCCTCGATCCGGATCGATCGTGTCTTGAGCGCCTTCTTGAGCGCGTCCCAGACCAGCGGGTGGCGGAGCACGTCGAGCGCGTCGAGGACGAGGTAGCCCCCGTTCGCCCGGTGCAGCGCCCCCGACCGGATGAGGCTGAAATCCGTCACCAGGGTGCCGAAGTGCGCCCGGTGCTCGGTGCGCCCCATCAGGTTGCCGTAGGTCGGATTCGGCTCGAGCACCACCGGCGCGCCGGAGAGCCCATGGCGGTCCACCAGGACATTGACTTCGTAGCGGTCCAGAAAGCGCCCGGGAGTCGGCAGGAACGGCAGGACCGGCTTCATCTCGGCGTCCCCGCGGAGCTCCTCGGCGTGGGCCACCAGGTCCTGCTCCACGTCGGTCAGGTAGCGCTCGACGTCGGCCAGTCCGGAGAACTCCTCGCGAAGCTCCTGGAACAGCGGCCGGACCGCCGCCGCCGCCACCTCGTGGACCAGCCGCTCATGGGCGTCCCGCGCCTCGCGCTCGAGCTGCCGGATCCGGCGCAGGGACGTGTCCATCTGCTGCTCGACGGCGGCGCCCCCGCGCTGCACCTCCTGCTTCTCCGCCTCGGGAAGGGCCGCGTACTCCGACGCGCTCAACGGCTCGCCGCGGGGCGCGGGCGCGAGGCCCATCCCGGACGGCGTGCGGAGCACCGCGAACTTGTGCGCCCGGGCGACGTCCTCCAGGTGGCTCATCTCCTCGTGCTGGCGCCGGCCCAGCTCCTCCAGGATCCGCGACTTCTGCTGCTCGAACTCCTCGCTCTCGAATGCGCGGGGCAGCCGCGTCCGGCACTCCTCGGCCAGCCGGCGCATCCGCTCGCGCAGGGCGCGCCCGCGCCCGGCCGGCACCTCGAGCGCGGTGGGCCGGTAAGGATCCGCGAAGTTGTGCACGTAGCAGTAGTCGGGCGGCACCGGCTCGCGCTCGGCGGCCCGGGCCAGCACGCGCTTCATCGACGAGGTCTTGCCGGTGCGGGCCGGGCCGAGGACGAAGAGGTTGTAGCCGGCGTGGCGCATGCCCACGCCGAACGCGGTGGCGGTCGCCGCGCGCTCCTGTCCGATCAGTCCATCCGCGGGCGGCAGCTCGGCGGTGGATCGAAACGGCAGCGTGCCGGGGTCGCACACCGCGCGGAGCTCAGCCGGCTCGAGTCGGCGGGTCATGATCGGTCGCCTACCACTCGCGCGATCCGACGCCCGGGCCGAGCGCCCGGCAGGATGCGGCCGCGGCGGCATGCGCGAGCGGATTGCCGGCCAGGAAGGGGACCGGAGCGCCGCGATACCCCGGCACGTCGAAGGGAAAGAGCGGGCGACCCGTCGGCGTCGTGATGCAGCCGCCGGCCTCGAGGAGCACGGCCGCTCCCGCGGCCAGGTCCCAGAGGGTGGCCTTGTGGTCCAGGACCAGATCCACGGCGCCGAGCGCGGCGAAGGCCAGATGGAGCGCCACCGAGCCGAAGCCCCGGAACTTGTGCTCGCGCAGCCATCGGGAGACGAGCGGCTCGAGATCGGCGGCGACCGGAACGCGCACCGCGATGTTGGAGGCGGCATCGAGGGCGCGCGGCGCCAGCGCCAGGCGCCGGTCGCCCGCGAACGCTCCGTGGCCGCGCAGCGTCCAGCAGCGGAACCCGGTGTTGGGCTCGTGAACGACCCCCGCGTAGGGCTCCCCGCGGCGGAGCAGCCCGACCGAGATCGCGAAGCACGGGATGCCCAGGGCGTAGTTGTTGGTTCCGTCGAGAGGGTCCACGATCCAGGTGAACTCCCGGTCCGCGGCCAGCCGGACCAGGGCTTCCTCGGCCACGACGCCGTCCTGGGGGAAGCGCTGGGCGAGGGCGGCGGTGATGTGGGCCTGGATCTGGAGATCCACCGCCGTGACCCGATCGCCCGGGCCCTTCCAGCGCGCGACCGCGTCCGGCCGGCCGGCGATCGCGAGGCGTCCGGCCTCCTCGGCGAGGGTCAGCGCCAGCGACAGGCGTGAGTCCCCGCCGCCCTCGCCGGGAGGCCGGTCCGCCGCGCGACTCACAGCGGATAGCGGAGCTCGGCCGCGACCCCGCCCGCCGCGGCAAGCGGCTGGTGGACCTCGATGGTCTCCACGGCGCCCCCGTTGGCGACCACGCGCTCCGCCATCGCCTCGCCCAGCTCCACCGCCACCGCCTCGCCGCCGCAGGCCGGGCAGGTCCAGGTGAATCCGTCCTGAAGCGTCCCGCACTTACCGCACCGGCGGCCGGGCGCGCTCCAGCCCTTGAGGAGATAGAGGCGGTGGACCGCGCCGCGGTTGATCGCCTTCAGCGTGGCCTCGAGGCCCGCGCTTGCCTTGCCCCGCTTGGCCGCCGCGGTCAGCGCGGCGTCGACGCCCTCGGCCTCCCGCTGCCCTTGCACGTGCGGGAGATACTCGGCCGCCCGATCGACGATGATCCCGATGGCCTCGTGCCGGGCGCCGGCCACGGTCCCGACGACCGACGCGGCGAGCCGCGGTGGCAGCTCCTTGCGGAACACGGCGACGTTACGGGGCTCGCCCGCCAGCACGATCGACCGGAGACCGTGGCCTTCCATCAGCCCGATCAGGCTCGCAACGACCGCCTCGAAGTGCCGAGCCCGGTGATCCTGGATGTGGAGCCGGTACCCGGACTGGGCCATCTGCGCCCAGCCGCCCCGGCTGTGATGACCGGGCACGTCGGCCACGAGCGTGACCTCCTCGCCCGCCCCCGTGGCGGTGAGCGGGACAAGCCGAGCGGTTTCCGTGTCGACGAACACCACCAGCGTCGACGGCGCCTTCTCCCCGAGCTCCAGCAACGGACGAAGCAGCGGCGTCTCGGCCACCGTGAAGGCGTTCTCGAACGGCACCCGGCTCGGAATGATCTCGCGGAGGCCCAGTGCCTCGCACGCGAAGAGCGCGACCCCGTTCGTCTCGGGCATGGCCGTCTGATTCAGGAGCGCCTCGCCCTGCGCTTCGACCCAGTCGAGGTCCGCCTCGGACGGGCGGGGGCCGGGGGCCCGGCGGGCCTCGGCCAGCTCATTCTTGAGGAAGATCCGGACGCGATTGCGCTGGTGCTCGTCCGCCCACCGGGTATTCAGGTAGGCCGTCACCACCGGCGCGGGGGCCCGGTCTATCTTGCCGAGCGCGGTCAGTCGGGCGTGCAGGTCCATGGACAGGCCTCCGTTATCCGCGCCGGGCCCGCTTCGGTGGGCGCGGCGCCTCCTCGGCCTGCACCCGGCGCGCCGCGAAGTATTTCTTGGGGTGCCGCTTGTTGTCCCGATCCCGCTCGCGGTACCGCTCGAGCTGACGCTCGAGCGCGGCGAAGGCCGCGTCGAAGGCGAGCCGTGGCGTCTCGGCCGTTCGCTCCACGCGGACGCTCGGCCGGAACGGCAGCCGCACCGTCAGGGCACATCGCATGGCGCGGCCCCCTTTGGGCCCGTTGTCGTCGAAGAACGCCACCTGGCCCTTGACCGGGGCCACCGCCAGCTTCGCCAGGGTCTCGGTCATCAGCCGCGTGGCCCGGCCGCGAAGCGGATCCCGCTCGAGGCCGCTGATCTGGATGGTTCTCGCAATGGTCATCATGTGGTCTCCTTGGAGCAACGCCGGTGCCAACCGACCCGGTCAATGCTTTCGCGACGTTCTCGCGGATGGCGGCCCGTCGTGGGTCGCCACGGTGGGGTAGCCGAGCCTCAATGTGGTGAAGCGGCCCCAGGCCTTGATGGCCTCCAGCAGGGCCACCGGCCACAGGACGCCCAGCGCCAGGACGAGCCAGTCGGCGCCGGTCAGCGGGCGGGTGCCCAGCAGGCGGGCCAGCGGGCCCCACTCGATCGCGAGCCACTGCAGCCCGAAGAGCGCCAGCAGCGACAGCGGGATCCACGGATTGGGCCGCAGCTGCCACCAGTTGAGCCGGTCCGAGCGGCAGCTCATGGCCTGGAAGGGGTGGATGAGGACGAGCGCGGTGAAGGCCATGGTGCTGGCCGGCGCGCCGGGGCCCTCCCGCCAGATCGTCCAGAGGTACGTGCTGAGCACCCCGGCCGCCAGCAGCGCGCCCTCGCCCAGCATGCGGGCGCCCGACCGCCGGGTGACCAGCGCTTCGGCGGGATCGCGGGGTGGCCGCTGCATGGCATCGTCATCGGCCGGATCCCGGATCAGGGCCATCGCGGGCAGGATGTCGGTGACCAGGTTCACCCAGAGGATCTGCAGCGGCAGGAGCGGCGTCGGATAGCCCAGCAGGATGGCCACGAAGATGGTGAGGATCTCGGAGAGGTTGCACGAGAAGAGGAAGTGGATGACCTTCCGGAGATTGGCGTAGATCACGCGGCCTTCCTTCACCGCCTCGACGATGGTCGCGAAGTTGTCGTCGGTGAGCACGAGATCGGCCGCCTCGCGCGCCACGTCGGTGCCGTGACGGCCCATCGCCACCCCGATGTCGGCGCGGACGAGCGCGGGAGCGTCGTTGACGCCGTCGCCGGTCATGGCGACGATCTCCCCCCGGCTCTGCAGCTCCGCCACCAGGTCCAGCTTGCCCTCGGGAGTGACCCGGCTCCGGATCGCCTCCGGCTCGAGGCCGAGCTGGCGGCCCACCGTCAGCGCGGTGAGCTGCTGGTCGCCGGTGAGCATGATCGTGCGGATGCCGGCCTCGCGACAGGCGGCGATGGCGTCCGCCACCTCCGGACGCACCGGATCCACGAACCCGGCGAACCCGAGGAACGTGAGCTCCTCCACGGTCGCGCCCTCGATCGCCTCGACCGGGCGCCACGCGAGGGCGAGCACCCGGAGGCCCTCACGGGCCATGGCCCGGTTGTCCTCGAGCAGGCGGACGCGATCGTCCTCGGTCAGCGCCGCCGGGCCCGCGGGGCTGTGCACGCGTGCCGACCGCTCCACGATCACGCTCGGCGCGCCCTTGGCCAGGAGCACCGGCCCGGCCCCCGGCATCACGTGGAAAGTCGCCATCAGGCGACTGGCCGGATCGAAGGGAATCTCGCGGCGGCGGGGCCAGGCGCGCGCCAGCCCGGCCGGATCGAGCCCGGCCTTGACGGCCGCCACCAGCAAGGCCGACTCGGTCGGGTCCCCGTTGAGATGAAGGCCGTCCGGCCCGGCCCGGAGGGCGGCATCGTTGCACAGGGCCGCGGCCGTCAGCAGCAGCGTGAGATGGGCATCGGCGAGCGGGGCCACGATGCCGCCGGCCTCGTCCACGAAGCTCCCCGCGGTCGAGCGGCCGCCGCCACCCACCGTGATCCGGCGGCCGCCGAAGCGGAGCGACGTCACCGTCATCTGGTTCTCGGTCATGGTGCCGGTCTTGTCCGCGCAGATCACGGTGGTCGAGCCGAGCGTCTCCACCGCGGCCAGCCGCCGCACGAGCGCGCCGCGGCGCGCGAGACGCCAGAGCCCGGCCGCGAGCGCCAGCGACACCACCGCGGGCAGGCCCTCGGGGACCGCGGCCACCGCGAGGCTGATCGCCGTCTCCAGCATCAGCCCGACCGGCTCGCCGTGCAGGATGCCGGCCAGGCCCACCACCGCGCAGATGCCCAGCACGAGGACGATCAGGCGCCGGCCCAGCGCCTCCACCTGCCGCTCGAGCGGCGTCGTGCGTGAGCCGGCCGCGGCCACCAGCCGGCCGATCCGCCCCAGCTCGGTGGCGGGGCCGGTGGCGGTGACGAGAGCGGCGCCGCTGCCGGACAGCACGGTGGTGCCGAGGAAAACCATGTTCGGGCGCTCGGCCAGCGGGGCCTCCGGTTCCGGTCGCGCCGCCGCATCCTTCCAGACGGCCGCGCTCTCGCCGGTGAGGGTGGATTCGTTGACCTGCAGGGCGGCGGCGCGGAGCAGGCGCGCGTCGGCGGGGACCGCCGCCCCGGCCTCCAGGATGATCAGGTCGCCGGGGACGAGCTCGGCGGCGTCGATCCGCCGCACGTACCCGTCTCGCCGGACGAGCGCCTGGGGCCGCGCGAGCGCGCGGAGACGGGCCAGCGACACCCGGGCGCGCCACTCGGAGCCGAAGCCGATGGCCGCGTTCAGCAGGAGGGCGGCGAGGATCGCCACCGCCTCCGGGCGCTCGCCCAGCATCCACGCGAGAGCCGCGGCCGCGAGCAGCAGCAGGACCACCAGGCTCCTGAACTGGGCGAGCGCGAGCCGCCACAGCGGCGTCTCGGCCTGCTCGGCCACCCGGTTGGGGCCGACCTCGCGCAGGCGGCGCCGGGCCTCCCGGGTGGTGAGGCCTCCCTCGGCGAGGGACGCGGTGGGCGTGTCGCTCACCGGCCCCGCTCGCTACAATGGACGCGCCGATGGCGTCCTACCCGAAGGAG
>DATHSW010000426.1:0-3113 GCA_035463855.1 Candidatus Deferrimicrobiaceae bacterium
CCGCGCCCGCCTGAGCGCTTGATCTCGGGCGGCCGCGGCGGTAGCGTCGGGGGGCGCTGCCGCTGCCGGGCGCCCGCTCAACCGCTCACCAGCGATCGCTCCGCCGAGCGAGCGGTCGTGCAAGGAGGCTGACCATGGCGGACTTCAAGAGCCTCGACTCGATCTTCAGCCAGGCCGTCGCCGCGAAGAAGATCCCGGGCGTCGTGGCCATCGCGGCCACCGACAAGGGCGTCATCTACGAGGGCGCGTTCGGCCAGCGCGAGATCGGCAAGTCGGCCCCGATGACGCTCGACACGGTCGTCTGGATCGCCTCGATGACCAAGGCCATCACCGCCGCCGCCGTGATGCAGCTCGTGGAGCGGGGCAAGCTCGCTCTCGACCGTCCCGCGACCGAGGTGGTCCCCGCGCTGAGCGCGGCCCGCGTGCTCGAGGGCTTCGACGAGGCGGGGAAGCCGCGCCTCCGGGCGCCCAAGCGTCCGATCACGCTGCGTCACCTCCTCACCCATACCGCCGGCTTCTCGTACGAGATCTGGAGCGGAGACATCGGCCGGTTCCAGCAGGTCACCGGCACGCCCGGGATCACCACCTGCACGAACGCCGCGCTGGGCACGCCGCTCCTGTTCGATCCGGGTGACAAGTGGGACTACGGCATCAACATCGACTGGGCCGGCAAGATGGTCGAGGCGGTCAGCGGCCAGCGGCTCGACCGCTACTTCCAGGACCACCTCCTCGGACCGCTCGGCATGAAGGACACCTCCTTCAAGCTCTCCGCCTCGCAGCGCGAGCGGCTCTCCGCGATGCACCAGCGGGCGGAGGACGGCAGCCTGGCCCCCATCGAGTTCGGCATCCCGCAGGAGCCGGAGTTCCACATGGGCGGCGGCGGCCTCTACGGCAGCGCCCCCGACTACCTCACCTTCTGCCGGATGATCGTGAACGGCGGCACGCATAACGGCACCCAGGTGCTGCAGAAGAGCACGGTGGACCTCATGGCCCAGAACCACATCGGCGCGCTCGAGGTCCGCCCGCTCAAGACCGCGATCCCGCCGCTCTCGAACGACGTCGAGCTCTTCCCGGGCATGAGCAAGAAGTGGGGGCTGAGCTTCCTGATCAATACCCAGGCGGTGCCCGGCGGCCGGTCGGCCAACTCGCTGGCCTGGGCCGGGCTGGCCAACACCTACTTCTGGATCGACCGCGCCAAGCGCGTGTGCGGGGTCTTCGCCTCCCAGCTCCTGCCCTTCTACGACCACACCGCGCTCGATCTGCTCGGCCGATTCGAGACCGCCGTGTACCAGAACGTCTAGCCGTCGGCGAAGGCATGCCGGACCCGGAGCTCTCGGGACAGGCCCAGACCGTGCTCGGCCCCATCGCCGGTGAGGCGATGGGGATCACCCTGCCCCACGAGCACCTGCTCATCGACTTCGAGGTGATGTTCAAGGAGCCCGCCAACGGCAGCGAGCGGGGCCTGGCCCGGCAGCCGGTGAGCCTGGCCAACCTCGGCTGGGTCCGGCACAACTTCAGCTCCAATCTCGACAACCTCCAGCTCCTCGACGAGCGCGTCGCGCGCGACGAGGCCCTGCTCTTCAAGCACGCGGGGGGCCAGACCCTCGTGGATCCCACCAACCGGGGCCTGGCCCGCGACCCGCTCGCGCTCGCCCGGGTCGCCCGCGCCACCGGGCTCAACGTCATCATGGGGTCCGGCTACTACGTGGCGGCCGCTCACCCGCCCGACATGGACCGCCGGACCGCCGACGACGTCACCCGCGAGATCGTGACCGATCTCACGGTGGGCGTGGGCGACACCGGCGTGCGGGCCGGGTTCATCGGCGAGATCGGCACCTCCTGGCCCTGGACCGACAACGAGAAGAAGGTGGTGCGGGCGGCGGTGGCCGCCCAGCGCGAGACCGGCGCGGCGCTGATGATCCACCCCGGTCGCCACGAGCGCCTGCCCCTGGCGATCGTCGACTTCATCAGAAAGGACGGCGCCGACCTCGGCCGCACCATCATGTGCCACGTCGAGCGCACGATCGCCGACCCGGCGGTGCTGCTCGAGCTGGCCGCCACCGGGGTGCGGCTCGAGTACGACCTCTTCGGCCTCGAGACGTCCTACTATCCCTACAACCCCGCGTTCGACATGCCCAACGACGGCGAGCGCATGCGCCAGATCCTGTTCCTGATCGAGCGCGGGCACCAGGCCCAGATCCTGATGTCGCACGACATCGCCTACAAGCACTGCCTCACCGCCTGGGGTGGCTTCGGCTACCACCATCTCCTCGTCAACGTCATCCCGCGCCTCCGTGCGAAAGGGGCCGACGACAAGACCATCCAGACCCTGTTGATCGACAACCCCCGGCGAGCCTTCGTCTACGCCTGAGGGGTACAAGGGAGGGTGCCCGATGCGGATATCCCCGCGCCCGATCGGTCCGGTCGTCCTCGCCGCCGTCCTCCTGCTGAGCGCCGGCCCGCCCGCGCGTGCCCAGGGCCCGGCCGGCGAGGTGACGGTCTCCTTCCACGTCACGCTCGCGCCGAGCTGGTTCGATCCCTCCACCGCCCCGCCGCAGATCACCCCGTTCGGCGTGCTCTACGCGATCCACGACGCGCTGGTCCGCCCGCTGCCCGGCCAGAAGATGGCGCCGAGCCTGGCCGAGTCGTGGACGGAGAGCCCCGACGGCCTCGTCTACGAGTTCAAGCTGCGCCGCGGGCTCAAGTTCCACAACGGCGACGCGCTGACCGCCGACGACGTCAAGTGGAGCTTCGAGCGCTACCAGGGCGCGGGGGCGCGGGAGCTCCGCGCCCGCGTCCGCCAGGTGGAGGTCGTCGATGCGCATGTCCTCCGCTTCCATCTGAAGAACCCGTGGCCCGACTTCATGACCTTCTACGGGACCACCGCCACCGCGGCCGGGATCGTGCTGCCCCGGAAGTACTTCGAGCAGGCCGGCGCCGACGGCTTCCGGGCGCGGCCGATCGGGGCCGGCCCCTACCGCTTCGTGAGCCAGCGGCAGGGGGTGGATGTCACCCTCGAGGCCTTCCCGGGCCACTGGCGGAAGGCGCCCCACATCAAGAAGCTGACGATGAAGAGCGTGCCGGACAGCACCACCCGCCTGGCCATGCTCAAG
>DATHSW010000427.1:0-8340 GCA_035463855.1 Candidatus Deferrimicrobiaceae bacterium
CGCGGCCCCCAGCGCGGTGGCGCGATCGTAGAGCCGGCGGGCCAGGGCGTAGAGCACGAAGGTGGACCCCGCGCTGAAGAGCATCGCGAGCGCCACGTAGGCCAGCGTGGGATCGCCGAGCGAGGCATTGAGCAGGCGGCCCAGCCCCACGTAGAGCAAGTACCCCGGCGGATGCGGCTGGTGCTTGGCGACGTCGAACTCGCGCAGCGCGAGGGCGAACTGGACCGCGTCCCAGTTGTAGAGCATGCGCGCCCGATAGGGCCAACGCGAGAGCAGCGTGACGACGGCGAGTCCCAGTGCCAGGCACAGGTCGCCGTGGCGCGCCACGCGGGCGATGCGAGAGGAGTCGAGGAGGCGGGTGACGAAGTGCTTCAGAGGGGCGGAGCTACGCCTTCGTCTCGTCGTCCTTCTTCACGGCCGCCGCGGGCTCGTCCTTCACCTCGGCCACGCCCTTCTTGAACTCCTTGATGCTGCCGCCGAGCGAGCGGGCCAGATCGGGCAGTCGCTGGGCCCCGAAGAGGATCAGCACGATGACCAGGATCAACAGCAGCTCTTGATATCCCAAGCCGAACATGGCGGGACTCCTTTCCTTTTCCTGACGCCCCCTCACCCTACGCGCCCGCCCCAGGGTTGTCAACGCGGGCATGGCCTTCGCGGAGGACCCGGCGCTCGCCGACCCGCACCGTGACCCGCTGGGCATCGAAGTACTCCATCAGCGGGATGGCGTACTTGCGGCTCACGCCGAAGAGGTCCTTGAAGTCGGCGGGGCCGATCTCCTTCTTCTGGCGCAGGAGGGCCACCAGCTGCTCCTGCACGGTCCGCAGCGCCAGGGCGTGGAAGAAGAGCGACTCCTTCACGCGCAGCAGGGTCCGGTCGGCCACCAGGACCTGGAAGAGCTCGTGCTTCTCGGTGCCCTTGACGCCCCACCGGGCCAGGGCCTCCTCGGGGCTCGGGGGCGCGGCGCCCGCCGCCCGGAAGTCGGCCTCGAGCCCCTTGACCACGCGCTCCTGCTCCGGCGTGAGCCGGATGGCGTGGGCGGCCAGGCGGACCTGATCCCGCTCGCTCTTGACGACGCCCTCCGTCTCCAGCGCGGTCAGGAGCTGGGTGAAGACCCGCTCCTGGGCGTTGCCGACCCGGCTGCGCAGCTCCTCGCGCGAGATCCCGCCGCGGAGAGGATTCTCGGCGTGGAAGGCCTCGAGAAGGCCCAGGGTCTGGGAGCGCAGGCGGTCGCTCGCGTCGCGATGCAGGTACCACTCGCGATCCACCGCCAGGATTCGGCCGTCCTGCTGGAGCCGGTCGAGGAGCCCGCGGAGCTGCTCGGGTCCGAAGGGCGTCCGCGCCCGGAGGTCTCCGACCCGGGCGCCCGCGACACCGGCCTGCTTGAGATGCTCCTCCAGCACCGCCGGAGGATCGCCGTCGGCCAGGAGCGCCAGGTGGGCGGCCAGCGCGGGACCCTTTCGCTTGAAGCGGGGCGGCGCGATGTCGAGCACCGTGCCACCGCCGATGGTCACGATGGGCGAGTAGGAGCGCACCACGAAGCGATCGCCCGGCAGGGCCACCACCGGCGCCTCCAGCCGGAACCGCGCGTGACACGTGCCGCCGGGGGCCAGCTCGGGGCGGCCCACCGGCAGGACCCGCGCCATTGCTTCCTGGGTGCCGACGTGGAAGCGCACGCGGTCGCGCGTCTTGACGGGGCGCGGCGCGTCTTCCAGGAGCTCGAGCGTGCCGTCGAGCAGGAGCGTCGGCACCAGGGTCCCGGCCGGCGCCAGCACGTCGCCGCGCTCGATGGCCGCCCGGTCCACGCCCTGGAGATTCACCGCGGTGCGCTGGCCGGCCGCGGCCTGCTCGACGGCGCGCCCGTGCACCTGCAGGCCGCGCACCTTCGACTGCACGCCCCTTGGATACACCTCGACCCGGTCATCGATCGCGAAGCGCCCGGCGACGAGGGTGCCGGTCACCACGGTGCCGAACCCCTTCACGCTGAACACCCGGTCGATCGGCAGGCGCGCGGTGCGGTCCGGATCCTTGGCGGGCACCGTGCGGGCGAGCGTGGCGAGCGCCGCCCGCACCTCGGGCAGGCCCGCGCCCGTCTTCACCGAGGCGGGCACGATCGGGCAGCCGGCCAGGAAGGTCGATTCCAGCGTGTGGCGCACGTCGTCGCGCACGAGCTCGATCCAGTCGGGCTCGGCCAGATCGGCCTTGCTCAGGACCACGAGCCCCGACTTGATGCGCAGGAGCTGGCAGATGGCCAGGTGCTCGCGCGTCTGCGGCATGACACCTTCGTCGGCGGCGACGACGAGGAGCGCGAGGTCGATCCCACCGGCGCCGGCCAGCATGTTCTTGACGAAGCGCTCGTGGCCGGGGACGTCCACGATCTCGATGACCAGCCCGTCGGGCTCCTCGAGGAACGCGAAGCCCAGATCGATCGTGATGCCGCGCGCCTTCTCTTCCGGAAGGCGATCGGTGTCGGTGCCGGTGAGGGCTTTCACGAGGGAGGTCTTGCCGTGATCGATATGCCCGGCGGTACCGACTACGACGTGTCTCATGCGCGTGTCGTCTCGGCCCTTTTGCCGTACGCCGCGAGGGTCCCTCTCATTCCCTGAGCCTAGAGGGCGGTGAGGCGGGCGGCGAGAGGGGCGAGGTCGGAGGCGAGGACCGTGCGGCAGTCGAGGAGGAGGCGGTCGTCGAGCAGGCGGCCCAGCACCGGCGGCCGGCCCGAACGAAGGGCTTCGTCCAGCCGCTCGGCGGGGCGCTCGGGCGTCCCGAGGGCGACGGCGGTGGTGGGCAGCTCCACCGTCGGCAGGGCGCCGCCACCGACCTGCGAGGTCGCCTCGACCAGCCGCGCCCCGAGAGCTCGCTGCGTCTCCGCGGAGAGGCGGGCGAGAAGCCGCCGCGCGCGCCGGCGCACCGCCGCCGCCGGCTCGGTGAGCATTCTCAAGGTCGGGATGGACTCGAGCGCCGTCCCCGCCTCGTACGCATACAGCGTCGCTTCCAGCGCCGCGACCGTGAACTTGTCGATGCGGAGCGCGCGATTGAGCGGGTTGCGCGCGAGGCGCTCCACCAGCTCGGCGCGGCCCACCAGGATGCCGGCCTGCGGGCCGCCCAGCAGCTTGTCGCCCGAGAACGAGACGAGATCCACGCCGGAGGCGACCACCTCGGGCACGGTCGGCTCGTAGGGAAAGCCGTGGCGGGTCAGGTCAACGAAGCAGCCCGAGCCCAGGTCCTCCATGACCGGGATGGAGCGGGCGCGGCCCAGCTCGGCGAGCTCGCGGGAGGACACCGCGGCGGTGAAGCCGACGACGCGGTAGTTGGAGGTGTGAACCTTGAGGATCAGCCCGGTCTCGGGTCCGATGGCGTTGGCGTAGTCCTTGAGGTGGGTGCGGTTGGTGGTGCCGACCTCCCGGAGAATGGCGCCGGACCTCCGCATGATGTCGGGGATGCGGAACTCGCCGCCGATCTCGATCAGCTCGCCGCGGGAGACGATGACTTCCTTGCCGCGCGCGAGCGAATCGAGCGCCAGCAGGACCGCGGCGGCGCAATTGTTGACGACGAGGGCGGTCTCCGCGCCGGAGAGCCGGCGCAGCTGCCCGTCCACGTGCGCGTAGCGCGAGCCCCGCTCCTTGCGGCCGAGATCCATCTCGAGATTGGAGTACGCGGAGGCGACCTCGCGGAGCCGCTGCTGGGCCAACGGGGAGAGCAGCGCGCGGCCGAGGTTGGTGTGCAGCACCACCCCGGTGGCGTTGACGACGGGGACCAGCGAGAAGAGGCCGCTCTGGGTGAGCTGGGCCAGGACCCGGCGGCCGAGCGCGTCGGCGTCCGCGGCCGGCCCGCCCGCCTCCAGCAGGCGGCGGCGCTCCGCGGCCAGGGCCTCCCGCACCGCGGCGGTCAGGCGCGGGCGCGGGACGCCGTGGAGCGCGCGGTGTCCGCCCAGCATCCCGATCAGCGCGTCGACCGAAGGCAGCCCGCGGAGCAGCTCCTGCGCGTCCACCCGGTCGCCGGCCCCGCCGCTCCTACCCGCCCGCGGCAAGCTCGGTCTCCACGCGCTCCTTGACCCGCGCGATGACCTCGTGCGCCTCACGCCGGATGGCCTCCGCGCTCGCGCCCTCCGCCCGCGCGTGCAGGAGCCGGCGCACCGCGTCCTCGGTGAGGCCGGCCCAGAGCTCGTCCAGGTCGCGCGGCGAGAAGCCCTGACCGCGGAGCGCGGCGCTCCACTCGCGCGCGAGCTCCTGCACGAGCCGGTCGCGCTCGTGCGCCAGACGGCGCGCCCGCTTGATCAGCTCGGGAAGCCGGGGGGCCACGCCGCCCTACTCCTTCACGAACCGGCGGACCGAATCGAGCAGATTCGCCTCCCACCGGCCGGTGGAGACGCACTGGAAGACGCGATCGACCTTGAGCTTGCCGGATCCGCCGCGCCGGTACGCATGCGTGCGCATCTTGGAGTTGACCTGGATCAGGGTGGCCCCTTCCCGTCCCGGCTGCACGAAGAGCGTGAACGACCCCACCGCTTCGCCCTCGAGCTGGACCTCGCCGATGCGACCGCAGTCGGCGTAGACCCCGATGGGGGAGATGAAGTCGTCGGTCGAGATCACGCCCGAGTCCCGGGCCACCACCCGGAGCGGCACGTTCTCCCCCGCGAGCGCCCGGACGAGCGCGCGCCAGGTCGCCTCGTAGCCCGCGGCCGCCTCGTCCCGGTAGGGCGGTGGCGCGATCGGCGAGACCACCGGGCGGGAGCATCCACCGAGCGCGACCACGCCGAGGATCGCCGAGATGGCCGCAGAGAGCGCAGCAAAGTCCCGGCGGGAAGGCCGCGTCATGCGCACCATTCTACCCTTTGTGATGGTCGATCCCGCGATAGGCGCGGATGAAGCGCACGATGCGGGCCTCGTCGAAGTCGTCAAAGGCGTCGAGCCGCGTCCACGCGGTGAGCGCGATGCGCGTGCGCATTCCCGGATAGGGGGCCAGGATCACCTGGGTCTCGTACCGCTTCACGATCTCGGTCAGCTTGGCCGCCAGATCCGGGCACGGGGCGGCGCAGTGGTACTGGACCACCACGCCCCCGTCCTCCAGGTTGTGGACCTGCAGCTCCTTCACGATGGGCGCGGTGTGGATGCCCCACGGCGCGATGTAGGGCAGGTGCGGGCCGGAGGTGGGCGGGTCCGAGTTGTACGGCACGTGGGGATCGGTGGCCATCTGGATATGCGCGTTGCCCTGGTCCGGAAGCTTCGCCCCGGGCAGGTCGGCGGCCGCACGATAGGCAAAGTAGCCGACGAGGCCCGCGGCGACCACCGCGATGCCGTAGCCGCTGGCCCACAGCCGGCGCCGGCGCGCGGATCGGCTCACGGGCCGGAGCTTGTCGACGTTGCTCGCCTTCTTCCGCGCCATTCGTCGGATCCTCCAAGACTCGGTGGCGAAGCGGGCTGGCGGAAGCGTGTGGGAGTCGAACCCACCTCCGACTTGTCTAGAGCCGGACGCCGGATTTGAAGTCCCTCGGCATCTGCAGCTCGCTGCGACCCCCTGCAAGTAACCTCGCGTCAGATCAGCATTGTCTCAGGTCCCTCGCCCGGACGCCAGAGGACGCTTGGTAGGCAATCGTAGGGAGAACGCGGAGAGTAACGGGGAGCCTACCACCCCCGCGCAGGACGGGCGCAAGACTCCGCGCCGGGCACGCAGGGAGTTGGTGACGGCCTAAACCTCGTCGCGAGAGTTCTCCGAGAGTCGACCACGGGGGTGAAGACCGCCAGTTCGCGCGCCTGGATCTGGGCGGCCCTGATGCACCGGGCGTTTGCCATTGATGCCCTTGCCTGTGCCCATTGTGGAGGCCGCCTACGCCTGGTCGCCACGCTGCACGATCCCACGGTCATCCGGAAGATCCTCGCGCACTTCGGCCTCCGCCACTCGGGGCAGCGGCCCGGCCCCGCTCCACCCGAGTCCGGCGCCGCCGCGTCCTGATCGGATCGGCTCGGGGGCGCGGCGGACGCCGTCGTGCGGGCGCCGCGAGGTGGCATTCGTGCTGATTCGGCCGGGCCGCCGGTCCGCCCGCCGATTGACGGCGGGGGTCTGTCTGGCCTAGCATGTCGCTCACCCGGGCCGGCTCGCTCGACCCGCGAGGAGGCCGCTGATGTGCGCTGTGGCAGGCTCTGGGCCCGCATGGTCTCGCGCGTCACTACCTGCCCGGCCTGGGACGGCGAACCGTCGCCGAGCCACGCCCCCACGTCGCGGATGTCGCACAGCAGGAAGATCGGGGCCAGGCTGTCGATGAGATGGGTGAGCGCGCGGAGCCCGTCCACCAGATCGTCGCGCCGGGGGGAGATCTCGGCGAGCAGGGCCGCCGCACGGACGTTCCGCGACCTCGCAACGATGCCTTCACGACCGGTGACGCCCCACCGCCCGGTAACGACAGTTGACCGCGAAGCTTGCGAGGAAAATCCGTTGAACCTAGAAAGAGCAGTTGTCCGCAGATTGCGCAGATTTCACAGATAATTCAAAGATCTGTGGGAAGTCAAGCACTTCACCCTCCAGGTGATTGACGAAACACGCGTAACCGCGTGAATATCTTCAAAAAAATCTGCGCCAATCTGCGTAATCTGCGGATTCCAGGTTGAACGGACGCGAGACCAAGGCCGATCCGGGTCGCTCCAGCGCCTTCTGGGACGCGCTCGGCTGGGCGGTATTGCTGGTTTTGACGACCATCGTCGCGCTCACCTTCGCCGACTATGGAATCACCTGGGATGAGCCCCTGCAGAATCGCTATGGCAAGCTCGTCCTGGATTACTACTGGAGTTGGGGGACGGACCGCGCGGCCTTCAATTACGTCAACCTCTACTATTACGGCGCTGCCTTCGATCTCGCAGCGGCGGTGCTGAACCTGGTTTCGCCGCTGGATACCTACCCCACCCGCCACCTGTTGAATGCGCTGGTCGGCCTGCTCGGTATTGCGGGCGTCTGGCGCCTCGCCCGCGAGATCGGCGGTGCGCGTGCCGGCGTTGTTGCGCTCGTGCTGCTGGCGCTGACCCCCGATTGGTACGGTCACCTGTTCAACAACCCGAAGGATGTTCCCTTTGCCGCGGCGATGACCTGGGGTCTCCTGGCGCTCGTGCGCATCGCGCGCGAGCTGCCACGACCGGTGCCGCGTTCGGTCGCGCTGCTTGGCGTGGCCGCCGGCTTCGCCCTCGGTACCCGCGTGGCGGGGGGGCTCCTGTTCCTTTATCTCGGTGTGCTCGGGGTGGTGTGGATTTCGGCGCGCGGGCGGGAGGTGGGGTGGTCGGTTGCGATCCGCGAGGCGGCGCGTGCTTCGCTCCGGCTTGTGCCGTCCATTGTGCTGGCGGGCGTCCTCATGCTGATTCTATGGCCGTGGACACAGGATGCCCCGCTCGCCAATCCGCTGCGGGCCCTGCGCGAGTTCTCGCACTTTCCGTTCGACGTCGACTTCTTGTTCAACGGCGAGTACATCCGTACTATGGACGTGCCTTGGTACTACCTGCCGCTGATGTTCCTGGTGCGGCTGCCTGAACCGGTACTGCTTGGCGTGGCTGCACTGCCTCTGCTGCTGTGGCGCGATGACGAACCGCACCGGCTCACGCGGCTGGCGTGGGTGGTGCTCGGCGTCGCCTTTCTATTCCCGCCGCTGTATATCCTGGCTGGGCGATCGCCGCTGTACGATGGTATTCGGCACGTCCTGTTTCTGGTGCCGCTGTGCGCCGTGCTGGCCGCGTTGGGGTTGGGCCGTCTGTGGGGGCTCGCGGCGAGAAGACGGGCGACGAAATACGCGCTCGCCGCCCTCGCCGGGTTGTGGCTCGGCGTGCAGGTGTGGCAGTTCGTCGCGCTGCATCCCGACCAAATTGTGCTCTATAACCGCATCGCCGGTGGTGTGCCGGGCGCGGCGGGCCGCTTCGAGCTCGATTACTGGGGCAATTCGCTGAAAGAGACGGCCGAGCAAGTCCTTACCGCCGCGACCCAAAGGCTGGGGCCCGATGCCGCCGGCGAAGCGGTGCGGGTGGCGGTGTGCGGCCCGGCGGACGCCGTGCGCAACTATTTCCCGCAGCCGTGGCACGTGTTCGTAAGCATCGCGGAGCGCAAGTCGGCGGACATCTACCTCTGGCTCCCCCGGGTACCATGCCGAATCCCGGAGGGCGCGGAGAAGATCGCCGAAACCCAGCGTTTCGGCGTGACCCTGAGCAGCGCATTCCTGGATCCCCACCGGCGGTGATGCTGCAACTCATTGTCAACGCCGACGACTACGGCTACCTCCCGGAGGTCGGTGCCGGAGGGGGCTAATGTTGGCTTGTATGAAGCGGCTGGCCGTGTCAAGTCGTCGTGTCGCTCCTTGTGTTGGGTTCACAT